>JAPLOH010000308.1 GCA_026400845.1 Alphaproteobacteria bacterium | reverse complement strand
ATCACCCATGGTCCCATCCTTGCACGTGTGCTGGCCCGCCTGCGCGCGAGGAGCCGGGCCAAGGCCGACGAACCACCGTCCGTGCCGGCGCCTCGCCACCACAGCCAGCGCGCTCGGCCCGCCAAAAGAAACATATCATGAAGACTACCCATGTACGCGCCGCCGCGCTGATCCGGCACTACTGGATCAGCGCATCGCCGAGGAACGGATAGCGCGACGCATCGAAACGCTGCCAGATCGCCCGGGGGCCGAAGGGTTCCGGGGTGAAGTCCGGGTGCTGCACATCCGGCACCAGGGACGCCAGCTCCACCGCGGCGCCGAGCCACCAGTTCAGCAGATCGAAATGATGGGTCGCCTTGTGCACGAACAACCCGCCAGAGTTCTCCTTCCTGCGATGCCCCCGGCGGAAATAGTCGGCGCCGTGTTGGCCGATAATGCCGCTCATCAGCACCTGCTTCATCATGGTGCGCATCGGCGAAGAGCGGTAGTTGAAGCCGACGATCACCGCCCGCCCGCCCGCTCGCCGGTTTCGCCGCCAGAGCGCGGCGCGGCGGCGGGATCGATGGTGAGCGGCTTCTCGGTTCGGCCTGCGCGGCTTCCTGGATTCCTCCGGAACCTCCGACTGGAGCGCCATGTTCGCCATGGCGGTGCTGACCCTGCTGCCCGTGCTCGCCTTCTTCCTGTTCTTCCAGCGCACCCTCATCCAAGGCACCGCCACCACTGGCCTCAAATAGAGGCCGGGCCGAGGCGGATCACCGACCAGGAGGCGGCGGGCAGAGTGGCTGTGATGTGGCTGCCGTCGATGCTCACGCCGTCGAGCTTGTGCGGCGCGATGCGGTCGGGCGCGTCCTTGGTATTGACGGCGTCGAGATCAGTATCATGCAGGGTGGTGGCGGCGGCCAGCGCGGACGGTCAGAAGCTGCGGGCGTCGATGCGCACCAGCATGGGTTCGGCGAGATCGCGATTGAGCAGGAACAGGGTGAGGCCGCCGTCGCGGGCCACGGCGGCGAGCTTGAGGTAGGGGACGTTATCGACCTTGGTGCGCACTTCGTCGTCCATGCCGGCGGGGTCGAAGTAGTAGGTGTCGTAGGTGTCCGAGGTCACGCGGGCGCGCAGTACTTCGCCGTGGCCGTGGTTGGTGAAGTCGGCGAAGGGCCAGAAGATGGTCTGCCGCCAGGCCGGGCCGCCGGTTTCTGTCATGATTGGCGCGATGACGTTGACGAGCTGGGCGATGCAGGCGGACCGCACGCGATCGGCGTGGTTGAGCAGGGAGATGGCGGCGCCGCCGAAGGCCAGCGCGTCCTGCATGTTGTAGATTTCCTCGAGGATCGGCGGCGCCACCGGCCAGCCCGGCTTGATGCGCGCCTCGCGCGGGCGGCGGGTGCGGTACCACACGTTCCATTCGTCGAAGCTCAGCATGATGCGCTTCTTGGAGCGCCGGCGGGCCGCCACGCTGTCGGCGATTGCGACCACTTCCTCGATGAAGGCGTCCATCACGTCGGGGCTGGCGAGGAAGGCTGGGGTGTCGGAGGCGTAGTTGTTGAGATAGGTGTGCATGCTGATCCATTCGACATGGTCGAAGGTATGGTCCAGCACGGTGTCTTCCCAGGCGCCGAAGGTCGCCATTTTGCGGCCCGATGAGCCGCAGGCGGCGAGCTCGATGGAGCCATCGACCCACCGCATGATCTTCGCCGCCTCATGGGCGATACGGCCGTACTCGTCGGCGGTTTTGGCGCAGGTCTGCCAGGGGCCATCCATCTCGTTGCCGAGGCACCAGAACTTGATGCCGTGCGGCTCCTCGTAGCCGTGCTTCTTGCGGAGGTCGGAGTAGTAGGTGCCGCCGGGATGGTTGCAGTATTCCACGAAGTAGCCGGCATCCTGCGGCCCACGGGTGCCGAGGTTGACGGCGAGCATCGGCTCGATGCCGGACATCTTGCACCAGTCGATGAATTCGTTGGTGCCGAAGGTGTTCGGCTCGGTGGAGAACCAGGCATAGTCAAGCCGGGCCGGACGGTCCTCGACCGGGCCGACCCCATCCTCCCAGTTATACCCGGAGACGAAGTTGCCGCCGGGGTAGCGCATGATGGTGGGGCCGATTTCGCGTACGAGGTCCATCACGTCCTGGCGGAAACCTTTGGCGTCCGCGGTGGGGTGACCAGGCTCATAGATGCCACCGTACACGCAGCGCCCGAGATGCTCGATGAAGCCGCCGAACAGGCGTTTGTCGGTGTGGCCAATGGTGAAGTCGCGGTCGAGCAGGACGGTCGAAGTACGCATACGGAATCTCCGGACAGACAAGAAATCAAGTCAAGGCGTTCTTTTTTGAAAAAAAGAACCAAAAAACTTTTGTC
>JAPLOH010000343.1 GCA_026400845.1 Alphaproteobacteria bacterium | reverse complement strand
GATTGCCGGTCTCGGTGGCGGCCGGCTCATTCGCCTCCACCGCAGCAGCGCACCATCGCGATTGCGGGCGGCTTGGGGTCAGAGATTCGCTCCCGGCTCCCGAACCCGACTGACCTGAGCCCCATCTTCCCTTCAGTCAAAACCAGAGTCCCCGGCCGTCCTCGTTGCGGCCTCGACGCGGGCAAGCGCCACGCAGCATAGCAATGATCATCGATGCGTCTTGAGGGGCAGCCACGACAAATCCGCCGCGCACAACCCTCAGGCCATGCCGGTTCACACCGCGACAAACATGAAATTCCCCAAAGGTGGCCCCCGTGCGAGCACGCAAGGCCGCGCGAAGCGAACAGGCAGGGCCTCGCCGCGCGCATGCGCCGCCGGCAGCAACCGCCCCGCACGCCACGGCGCCGGCACACATTCCCACTCGACAATCGGCTCCAACTCCAGCCAAACCGAAGCCTGCGCCACCAACACCGGCGCCACCGTCCCCTCCAAACCCTCCAAACCCTCCACATCCCGCACCCCACACCGCCGCAGCCACGCCAACAAGGCGTACAGCAGCGCACCCAGCATTCCACCAGGATTGGCGGCGATGCCGTGGGCGGGCGCAAAAACGGGGTCGGTCGGTCGGGGCATCAGGTCTGGGTCACTCCTGCAATCTCCATGTCATTCACGACGCGTAAATTAACAGTAAAGTTAGCAACGGGCAAGGGAAATTTACCCCTATAGGAGATTTTTTTATGTGCCCCGTCTATTCGACGATTCGCGAAACGGGCCGTGCCGGGGGTTCGTCATTGCGAGGCGAAGCCGTGGCAATCCAGAGGCTTTGCTCAAGCTTCCCGCGTGATCCCTGAGAGCAGCGGTCAGGCAACCCGCCGAAGAGCGAAGCGGCTTCCGTCGGAAGTGGCGAGGTGGCCCATGCGGGCGAGGGCGTTGAGGGTGGATTGGATGCGCGGGGCGACCTTGCGGCCCTGCTTGAAGCCGGCGGCGATGGCGTCGGCGGAGAGGGGGGCGGTGGCGGCGGCGAGGGCCAGGACGCTGGCGGCGGTCTGGGCGAGGTCGCCCTTGGGGAAGGCCGGCGTGGCGCCCGGGGCGGCGATGGGCTGGTCGCGCATGGCGCCGCCGGCGAGGGCAAGCTGGGATTTGTCGGCGGCGGTGCCGAAGCGGGGGATTTGGTAGTCCGGCCGCAGCCACCGGATGTGGCCGCTGGCCTCCTCGGCGGCGCGTTCATGGTTGAGGGCGACGAGACGGGCGAGGATGTCGGCTTCCGGCAGGTCGGCGGGCCAGAAATAGGCGGCGGCGACGGCGGCATCGAGGCGGGCGTGCAATTCGCCGAGGATGAGCACGAGCCCGTCATCGAAGATGCAGCGATCCGGGGGCGCGAGGGCGGCCGGGGGCGTGCCGGCACGGAGTTGTTCCAGCACGTTGTAGAGGCCGGTGAGGGTCAAATGCGGATGCTTGGCGAGGACGCGCTTGCGCTGGGCGTCAAGCTCCTCGGCGATGGCGCGGATGCGGTGTTTTTGCAGGCCGTCGGCGGCGGGGAAGGGGTCGAAGCAACGGGATTTTACGTAGACCGGATCATTGCCAACACCGAGCCAGCCGCCGGCTTTGATGGCCCAACCGACATGGATGCGGCTGGAGAGGATGCCGAGGGTGAAGGCGTCATCCGAGCCGATGGCGATCAACTTGTTGTCGGGGATGATCTCGGCCGGGAGAAATTGGAAAATGCGGTGCTTGGCGGTTTCGACGGTGGCGATGTAGCGATGTTGGTCCTTCAATGCGGGGCGAAGATCGCGGCGGGGTTCGCCGAAAATCCACCAGTTATCGCGGTAGGTGTCGCGGGGGTTCGCGTCGCGCTCCGGCTTCACGGTTTGCAGGAGGTGTTGATAGACCTCGGGATACCGTGCGCGCACGTCATCGGCGGTGAGGCCGAAAAGGTCGATGACCATGACGTTGCGAGCATGCGCCGTGAGGTCGCGGCCGTTGCGGTAGGCGCGGATGTGGCGTTCCAAGCCGGGGCGGGTGCCGAGGCCGAGATGTTCGGCCTGGGCGGGGGTGACGATAAAGCCGGCGCCGTGGAGGGACATTCCGCGCGACGATAGGCCGTTGGTGGCCTTCAGTGCGACGCAGGACGCGACGTCCGTTCCGACTGAGAGATCGGCGTTGATGCGGCCGGATTGCTCGGCGAAGGTGATCGTTGGGGTATCGGTATCCAATCCGAATTCGTTCAGAACTTTGCGAATCGTTCCCCCCCCCCACCGAGTCGGGCGACGGTCATGGCGATGCGCACGGCGGCGGTGTCGGGGGCCGCCTTGGTCCAGGGGTGGTCGGGGATGGCCATGGCGAGATGGAGCGGGCGCTTGGCGGTGAGGTAGCGCTCGATGGTGCGGCGCTGGAAAATCTGGGTGATGGAATTGGTGGTGACGAGGCCGAAGCGGCGCAGCGCGGTTTTCGGCGCCGTGAGGATATCGGCGGCGTGGTCCCACCAGTACATCACGAAGTCGGCGCTGTCGTTCATGTCGGGGTGGGCGGCCCAGAGGGCTTCGGCATGGGCATCACCGAGGCGGGCGCGGAGGTCCTTGCCGCCGATGAAGGGGGGGTTGCCGACGATGAACTCGGCGGCGGGCCAGGTGGGGCGGCGGGGGTTTTTGTAGAGGTAGGTTTCGATTTGGTGTGGCGGTGGTCGGTCCCCTGCCCCAGACCCTCCCCCTGCCCCTCCCGCAAACGCGGGAGGGGGGAAGGATGGTTTGGTGATGGGTTTGCCGGATGGGTCGCGGGCGAGGGTGATGTCGGCTTTGAGGACGGCGTCGGTGACTGAAATGTTGTCGTAGGCGCGCAGCACCGGGTCATCCGGAAAACCGCCTTTGGTGCGCAGGCTCCATTGCAGGTAGCCGATCCAGAGCACGAGTTCGGCGATGGCGGCGGCGCGCGGGTTGATTTCGAGGCCGAGGAATTGGCTGGGGTCGATGGTGTGGGATTGCAGGCCGATGAGGGATTCCTGGCCGCCGAGATCGGCGAGGGCTTCGAGGACTTCGCCTTCCAGGCGTTTCAGGAGCTCGAGGGCGACGTAGAGGAAATTGCCGGTGCCGCAGGCGGGATCGAGCACGCGGGTTTGGCAGAGTTGTTCGTGAAACGCGGCGACGGTGGCGATGGCGGCGGTGGGGTCGCCTTCGGATTTCAGGCGTTCGGCGGTGGCGAGCACGTTGGCCCAGTCGGCGCGCAGGGGTTCGATGATGGTGGCGATGACGAGGCGTTCGACATAGGCGCGCGGGGTGTAGTGGGCGCCGAGGCGGCGGCGTTCGGTGGGGTCGAGCGCCTGTTCTAGCATTGTGCCGAAAATCGAGGGATCGACCTGGCGCCAATTATGTTCGGCGGCCTGGCGGAGTTCGCCGATTTCGGCGCGGCCGAGGCGCAGGGCCGTGCGGTTCTTGAAGAATTCGCCATTGAAGCGGCGGACCTGGGTTTCGATGGCGTAGGCGAAATTGCCGGTATCCATGGCTTCCCAGAGCTGGCTGACGAGGCGGGGGAAGTTTTCGGGGTTGGCTTCGCAGCGGAGCAGCAGGTCCTTGAAGGATTTTTCGGGGAGCAGGCCGACATCCTCGGCGAACATGGTGAAGAGGCAGCGCATGAGGAAAAGGGCGGCGGTTTCCGCGTCATGCCCGTCGGTTTCGAGGGATTTGGAGACGGCGGCGAGACGCTGGGCGATGTCGCGGGTGACGGGGGCGGAGCGGCGGGCGGGGTTTTCGGATTGCGGGTCGGTCCAGATGGCGCGGAGGAGGGATTGGGCTTCGGGGGTGCGGAGGTCTTCGAGATAGATACGGAAGGATTGCCGGGCGGGGTGCTGGGTGTAGTTGCGGCCCTGGCCGGAGAAGTCGGCGTAGATTTCGAGGACGTGGCCGACATCCAGCACGAGGATGAAGGGCGGGTTGGCGTGATCGGGCGGGAGGGCGTGGGCGTAGGATTCCGCCTGGCGGCGGGCGTTGAACATCAGCACGTCCCAGGCGCGGGCGGCGGTGCGGCGGCCTTGGCGGGGTGTGGGTTCGGGGATGGTGGGGAGGGAGGGCTGGAAGGGTTCGGCCTTGGGCTGGCCGGGGAGGCGGGATTGCTTGGCTTCGAGGATAAAGCAGTCGCGCTTGTAGAGGTCGACCGTGGTGGCCCCGCCTTGGGTGGTTTCATCGACGCGGCGTTCGAACACGTAGTCATTCAGCGCGGTGGTGGCGGCGGCGGGTTCGGGCGTGGGGAGGCCGAGGGCGGCGCAGAGTTCGACGATGAAGAGGGGAAAGTTGGCGCGTTCCTGCCCGCCTTCGCGGCCTTGCCAGCGAGCGATAAAGGCGTCAACCGGGGTCGGGGCGGTGGTCATGGCCGCAGGGTGGACCGTTGCGGGCGTGTAGCGCAAGCGGCTGTGGCGGAGTTGGCAAGGCCGTCGCCGCAGCCGCGAGCCGGGCAAAAAGTTTTTTTGGTTCTTTTTGTTCACAAAAAGAACA
>JAPLOH010000230.1 GCA_026400845.1 Alphaproteobacteria bacterium | reverse complement strand
GAAAATTCATGCCGGGCCCGGCGGCGGCTACCACCATCATCCCCCGGCGCGGATTGCGGAACCGCCAGGCCGCCACCGGCACCGGCTTCGCCCAGCCGAACATGAACGCGATCCGCCCCATCGTCACCAGTTGGCTGACCGCGAGAAACAGCGGCAACACGATTGTGCCGATGCGATCGACATGCACGATCGGGTTCAACGATAGCCGCCCGGCCTGCCGCGCTGTGTCGTCGCCCATCGCGAGCGCCGCGTAGCCGTGCGCTGCCTCATGCAGCGTGATCGCGAGAACCGCCGCGATCACCGCGAGAATGATGTCAATCACATGAAATATCCGTCCCGTTCCGCCCGCAGGCTTGCCCGGTCTAGCGCCAAACGCCGCCGCAGCGCGAGCCCCCGCGCCGCGGCGAGGCGCGATCGGGCGGCGGAAGTGAGGGGAGGGGCCGCCGTCAGCACCGCTTCATTCTCCGCCGCGCCGCCTGGGCAGTAGAGCGCGACGTCGCAGCCGGCCGCGATCGCCCCCGTTGCGCGCTCGGCGGGCGTGCCGCTGAGTGCCTCCATCGCCAAGTCGTCGGAGACCAGCACGCTCCGGAAACCCGCCCGGCCGCGGATCACCTCGCCGATCACTGTGGGGGACAGCGTGGCCGGGCGCGCGGCATCCCAGGCGCGATAAACGATATGGGCGGTCATCATCCACGGCAGATCGGGATTGGCCGCGAAGGGTGCAAGGTCGGCGGCCAGATCATTGGCGTCCACCGTCGGCAGCGCCAGATGGCTGTCTAACGCGGCCCGCCCGTGCCCGGGCGCGTGCTTGCCGACCGGCTGCACCCCCGCCGCCAGCAGCCCTGCCGCCATCGCGCGCGCGAGCCGCGCAACCTCCGCCGGCGCCGCCCCATAGGCGCGATCGCCGATGACGTCGCTGGCGCCCGGCAACCGCAGATCGAGCACCGGGGCACACACCGTGTCGAGGCCGACATCCATACAATCCAGCCCGATCAGCGCCCCGGTCAGGAATGCCGCCCGCAGCCCGGCGGCCATGCCGGCAGCGCCCGGCGCAGCTCGGCGGTCAATACGCGCAACTGCGCCGGGTTTTCCACGTTGCGGCGGAACAGGATCACCCCGGCCGGCGGCAGGCGGCGAAACAGCGCCGCCTCCCTGGCATCGAGGCGCGGTCCGGCGATCCCGACGATGGCGGCCTTTGGTGGCGCATGTGACATTCGCCAAAACTAGGTCTCTCGTGGCGTCGCAGGGAAGGCAAGGAAGCGCTTCTTTTTGAAAAAAGAAGCAAAAACTTTTTTATCCGCTGGCTTCGCTCACGCCTTCGCAGCGCGCCACAGCGGGCCTGCCGCCAATACCAGGACGAGCACGTCGAACAGCGCATTCGTCGCATTGCCGGACGCCACGTGATCCGCCCTTCGCTCCCCCGATATCACACCCTTGACGTGGCAATCACCGCGCCGCCTCATCGTCCCGCCAAGGAGCGCGCGCCATGACCACCGACTTGACCCGACTCACCGCCAACCAGGCCGTCGCCGCGCTGCGCCGTGGCGAGGTCACCCCGCTCGACCTCATCGACGCCGCCGCTGCCCGCATCGCGGCCGTGGAGCCCGCGGTGAATGCGCTGCCAACCCTCTGTCTCGACCGCGCGCGCGACCACGCCAAGGCCCTGATGGCAGGGCGGCGGCGGGAGGCCGAGGGCGAGGCGGGTTGGCTCGCCGGCCTCCCCGTCGTTATCAAGGATCTGGCCGACGTCGCCGGTGTGCGCACCACCTATGGCTCGCCGATCTACCAGGATCATGTGCCCACACGCTCCCATCCCCTGGTGGAACGCATCGAGCGCAAGGGCGGCATCGTTATCGCCAAGTCCAACACCCCCGAGTTCGGGGCGGGCGGCAACACTTTCAACGAGGTGTTCGGCCGCACCCTCAATCCCTGGAACACCGCGCTCACCTGCGGCGGCTCCACCGGCGGCGGCGCGGTGGCACTCGCCACCGGCGAGGCCTGGCTGGCCCAGGGCTCCGACCATGGCGGCTCGCTGCGCGGCCCCGCCACTCTATGCTCCGTGGTGGGCATCCGCCCTTCGCCGGGCCGGGTGACGCGCGGATCGTCCGACAATTTGTTCTCGCCGCTCTCGGTCGAAGGCCCGATGGCGCGCAACGCCGCCGATCTCGCGCTCTTCCTCGACACCATGGCCGGTTTTTGTCCGCAGGACCCGCTGACCTTCGACGCTCCCGCCACACCCTTCCTCGACGCGGCCCTCAACCCGCGCAAGCCGCGCCGCATCGCCTTCACCGCCAATTACGGCGGCCGCCTGCCGGTGGAACGCGAAACCCGCGAGATCTGCGCCGCCGCGATGCGCCATTTCGAGGCCGCCGGATGCATCGTCGAGGAGGCCTATCCCGAGCTCGGCCCGGTGGAGGACGTGTTCCTCGCTCTGCGCTCGCACCACTTCGTGGTCGCCAACGAGCCGCGCATCGCCGCGCATCGGGACCTCATCAAGCCCGACATCATCTGGAACACCGAGCAGGGCCTCGCCCAAACCGCCTCCCGCCATGCCTGGGCCGAGCGCGAGCGCGCCGCGATGTATCGCCGCTTCGCCGCCTTTTTCGAGACCTATGACCTGCTGGTCACCCCCGGCAGCGCCACCCCGGCCTGGGACGTCGCTTTGCGCGCCCGCACGGAGGTTGATGGCGTGAAGCTCACCAACTACATCGCCGGCTCCGCTTTGACCTCGGCGATCACGCTGACGAGTTGCCCCGCAATCAGCCTGCCCTGCGGCTTCGACCGGCACGGCCGCCCGGTCGGCCTGCAACTCATCGCCCCCGCCCGCGGGGAGGCGATGGCGATTTCGGCGGCGACGATTTTCGAGCGTGAAAGCGGGATGGACCGACTCCTGCCCATTGACCCGCGCCCCGGCGTGGCGCCGGAGGGTGGGTGATGGGGAAGGAGAAGGCGGCGGCCCTGCGCCGGGGTGTCGCCTGGCTCTACCGCGAGGTCTGCACCCGCGGCCTCAATGTCGGCAGTTCCGGCAATGTCAGCGCGCGGCTGGGGGAGGGGATGCTCATCACCCCCACCGGCGTGCGCGGCGATACGGTGGACGAGGCCGATCTCGTGCGGATGGATTTCGCCGGCGCCCATCGGGGCCGCATCGCGCCCTCCTCGGAATGGCAAATGCACGCCGAGATCTACCGCGCCGATCCGCGTGCCGAGGTGATCGTGCATACCCACGCCGATTGCTGCACCGCCCTTGGCGCACTCGGGAGGAACCTGCCCGCGTTCCACTACGATATCGCCCAGTTCGGCGGCGATGACGTGCGCCTTGCCCCCTACGCCCTGTTCGGCACGGCCGAACTGGCCGGCCATGCCGTCGCCGCGCTGGAGGGGCGCACCGCCTGCTTGCTGGCCAATCACGGCATGCTCTGTCATGGCCGCGATGCGGCTTCGGCCTTGCTCGCCGCGGTCAGGCTGGAGACGATGGCGCGGCAATATCTGCTGGCGCTTGCCGTCGGCGAACCACACATTCTCGGCGCCGAAGCGATGGCGGCCGTGCGCGAACGCTACAAGACATATGGGCAGCAGCCCGAACGGAGGACCACATGAGTGTGACGGAACAAGTGCTGGCGCGGATTGATGCCACCTTCGAGGCGGCCCAGACGCGCTGGATCGATTGGCTCCGCATCCCCAGCATTTCCGCCCAGCCCAAGCACGCCGCCGACTGCCGTGCCGCTGCCGAGTATGCCTGCAAGGAGCTGGCATCGCTCGGTTTCGACGCCTCGGTGCGCGAAACCTCCGGCCATCCCGTCGTGGTCGCCCACCACCCCGGCCCCAATTCTTCAGACGTGGGCGGCAACGTGCCCCATCTGCTCTATTACGGCCACTACGACGTGCAGCCGGCCGATCCGCTGGAACTCTGGGCGTCGCCGCCGTTCGAGCCGACCATCGTCGATGGTCCGCACGGCAAGCGCGTCTATGCCCGCGGTGCCGTCGACGACAAGGGCCAGGTGCAGATGTGGCTCTCCGCCTTCCGCGCCTGGTTCGAGGAGACCGGCACCATGCCGTGCCGCGTCTCCGTGCTGATCGAGGGCGAGGAAGAGACCGGCAGCCTCGGCTTCAAGCCCTTCGTGGAGGCCAACCGCGAGGAATTCAACAAGGCCGACATGATCGTGGTGTCCGACACCGGCATGTGGGACATCGATACCCCCGCGCTCTCCACCAGCCTGCGCGGCATGGTCTACATGGAGGTGATCCTCAAAGCCGCCAGCCGGGACCTGCATTCCGGCATGTATGGCGGCTCGGCGCTGAACCCGATCAACGCGCTCACCAAGGCACTCGGCCAGCTCAAGAACGAGGAGGGCCGGGTGATGCTGCCCGGCTATTATGACGGGGTGCGCGACATCTCCTCGCGCCAGTCCAACCAGTGGTCCTCGCTCGGCTTCTCCGAAGACAAGTTCCTCGGCGATATCGGCCTCTCCGAAGCCTATGGCGAAAAGGGCCGCGGCGCGCTGGAGCGGCTCTGGGCGCGGCCGACCTGCGATATCTGCGGCATCTGGGGCGGCTATTCAGGGCCCGGCACCAAGACGGTGATCGCCTCCGAGGCCGGCGCCAAGGTCTCCTTTCGCCTGGTGCCCGGGCAGGACCCACGAACGGTTGCCGACGCCTTTAAGGCCTTCATGCAGGCCCGCGTGCCAAAGGACGCCAAGCTCACCTTCATCACCCACGGCGAGGCGGAAGGCCTTGAAATAGGAACAGATTCACCGATCGTCCAGGCCGCCGCGGCCGCACTTGAGGACGAATACGGCAAGCCCGCCGTGATGATCGGCTGCGGCGGCTCGATCCCGGTGGTGGAGACCTTCCAGAAGGCGCTCGGCCTCGAAAGCCTGCTGATGGGCTTCGGCCTCGATGATGATCAGGTGCACTCGCCCAACGAGAAATTCGAGGTTACCTGCTTCCGCCACGGCCTGCGCAGCCATGCCCGCCTGCTCGGCCGGCTCGGGGGGAAGTAGCTAGCGAGCGGCGGGGACGGTCTCGGTGCGGGCGATTGGCCGGCCGAGCGCCGCGGCCATGGCCTCGGGGCCGAGGCGCTGAAGCGGGCCGACGAACAGGACGGCGAGGCTGAAGGTCTCGACCAGCAGCGCCGATCCCTGTCCCTCGATCTCCACCCAGCCACATTCAAGGGCGGCGATCGGCAGCAGCGCGAGGGTGGAGGAGGCGGCGCAGGCGAGCCCGTCGCGCCGGAAGGTGCCGGTGCCGAGCCACAGCAGGATCACCGCCATCGCCCCGAAGGCGCAGAACACGCGAAGTTCGGCGCCAAGCCGCTTGGTGGCCAGCAGCAACAGGAAGCAAGCGGCCAGACCGATGGCCATCGCGGCCCAGTGGCCGGCGGTGTCGATGGCGAGGCGGCGGAGAACGGCGGGGGTACGGGCGTTCGGCATGACCGGCTCCTGAACTCGATACCGCAACCTCACCCTAGCCGTGTCAAGTTTGTGTAAATGAATGTGAAAAGGCGCGAAATGTCAGGCCTTTTTGCGAATCGGCGGTCTCACGTCGTCGGGCAGCGGGCAGACATAGGGGTTGGCGTCGGTCCGCTCGCGATAATCGGCCTTCGCCTCGGCGATAATGGCGGGGTTCTTCAGCGTCTCGACCGCGGTTGCCGCCATCACCTTGGCGACATGGATCATCCCCTTGTGCCCGATCGGGGACTTGCTTTGCGCGGTAAGCTGCCATGAATGCCCGGGCGTGCCGATCGCGTAGGTTGCCCCGCGCGCCTGCACGGTGGGAACCACCCAGGAGACGTCACCCACGTCAGTGGAGCCCATCATCGGCGCTCCCCTGGCATCGAGAGGGACGATCTCGTCGCACAGCGGCGTGTTCTTCTTCACCTTCATGCCGACCCGGCGATAGGACGTTCTGATGTCCTCGTCGGACAGGGTGGCCTGGAATTTGGTGGCGAGTTCGCGGTCCGCATTGTCGAACGGCGGTGGGCCGAGCCGGGTCAGCGCCCCGTACATCGCCTTCTCCAGCGGCGTATTGCCCAACAGGTTGGAAACCGCCGAAATCACGGTGTGGGTGACCTTGGTTTCGGTCATCAGCGCCGCGCCCTCGGCCACCTTCTTCACCCGCTCGATCAGCGGCCACAGCTCGGTGAGGTCCCTGGCGCGGATGGCGTAGCGCACCTTGGCGTTGGCCTGCACCACGTTGGGGGCAACACCGCCGGTCTCCAGGATCGCGTAGTGGATGCGGGCGTCGGACGGCATGTGCTCGCGCATGTAGTTGACGCCGACGTTCATCAGTTCCACCGCATCCAGCGCCGAACGGCCGAGATGCGGCGAGGCGGCGGCGTGGCTGGCGCGCCCGGTGAAGGCGAAGTCGATGCGGGTATTGGCCAGGCTCATCGCGTCATTCACCCCGGCGAACGCCGCGGGATGCCAGGAGATCGCGATATCGACGTCGCTGAAGCAGCCTTCGCGCACCATGAATGCTTTGGCGGCGCCGCCTTCCTCGGCCGGGCAGCCGTAATAGCGCACGCGGCCTTTCATACCGTTGGCCGCCAGCCAGTCCTTCACCGCAGCGGCCGCCATCAGCGAGGCGGAACCCAGCAGGTTATGCCCGCAGCCATGGCCCATGCCGTCACCGTCAAGCGGCTTCGCCTCGGGCAGACCGGCTTCCTGGGAGAGGCCCGGCAGCGCGTCATATTCGCCGAGAATGGCGATCACCGGCCCGTCCTCGCCGGCTTCGCCCATCACCGCGGTGGGGATGCCGGCCAGCCCGGTGGTGACGCGGAAGCCCTCCTGCTCCAGCATCGCGGTGTGCTCGGCGCAGGATTTGTATTCGTTATAGGCGATTTCCGGCATGCCCCAGATGCGGTCGGCCAGCCCGACATAGGCCTCGCGGCGGTCCTCGACGAGGCGCCAGATCGGATCTTCGTTCTGCATGGTGGTCTCCGGGGGCTACAGGGCGGCGGCGTGAAGGGCGGCGGAAAGGATGGGCGCGGCGGCGGCGGACATGCGGTTGCCGTCATGGCCGACGCCGGCGACGTCCACGATGGTCCAGCCGCACTCGACCCCGCGGCGGGAAGCCTCGGCGCGGGCGCTGGCGATATAGGCGTGGGCGCGGGCATAGCGGGTCGGGCCCTGGGCCATCGCCGGCTTGTCCTTCGGGAAATTCGGATCGTCGGTGATGACGTCGGCCGTGCCGGCCATCACGGTGAGGCGGAAGCGAAGCAGGGCGGCGACGGTGGCGTCATCGAGCCCGGTGTTGCCAAGGCCGTACGGGAAATCGGATGCCATGGTCGGCATCGCGTAAGTACCGGCGTTCGCGCTCACCACCGCCTGCACCCAATCGCGAAATCCGAGCGACATGGCGCGATGGACGAACTGCCCGCCGGCGGAATGGCCGAACTGGCCGAAGCCGCTGCGTCTGGTGATGCCGGAGGCCCGCAGTGCGGCGAAGACCCGGCCCGGGATGCCGTAGGTCCATTCGGCGCGGGGCTTCTCGACACCCTTGGAGTCGGCACGGTTGCCGAAATTGTACCAGTGGGAGCCCGGGAAATCTGCGTTGGAAAACTCGGGCGCAATCACCATCACATCGGCCTCATCGACCAGCGGGAGCCAGAAATCGCGATAATCGCCGCCGTTGCGCGCCACGCCGTGATGGACGAACAGGATGGGTGTCTCCGGCGTGATCCGCTTCGGCCGCGCGCTGCGCAGCAGAATGGTGCGGCCGGGAAGGTTGGCGTCCTGCCAGGGCAGGTCATTGGCGCCGGGGCGGGCGATGAGGGCGGCGAGGTCTGGGGTGCTCATGCCCCCATTATGGACGAGCCACCGGCCGCCGCAATCGCCGCCCGCAGATTGGCGCGCGCTGGCGCGTCAAGGCGGGCATGAAAATACGGGGTGAGATAGAGCCGCTCCCGGGCGAGGAAACTGCCGAGCACGCGAGGACGCCGCGCCCGCCATTCCGCTTCCGGCACGCCAGCGTATTCGATGCGGATCGCCTTGTCGTACCAGGCGAAGGTCGCGGCATCGGCGCCGAGGATCGAGAGGTCCATGTCGAGGAACCAGGCGCAATCGGCCGCGAGCGCGGGGGCGATGCCTTGCGGCACCTCATGAGTGCGGGTGGCCAGCACCAGTACGGCGGCGGTTTCGATCAGCGCGGGGTCAACGAGGCCGGCCATCTCGGCGCGCAGCAATCCAGCGGATTCGATCTCGTTCTGGCTGCTCATCGGCACGTAGATCGCGTCGTGATACCAGATGGCGATCTCCACCGCGTCCGGCGCGTGGAGGTGGCCACGAACCTCCGCGTGCAGGGCCAGCAGCAGGTCGATATGGCGCTGGCCGTGATAAGCGCGGCCGGGATCGGCAAGGCGTGCGCGCAGGCCGGCGAGGCGCTGGGCGATGGCGCCGAACATCAGCCCGGCCGTCGCTGCATCATGTAGGTGACGCCGAAGGTCATCACCACCGGCCCATCAGCCTCATTGGCCTCGCCCCGCAGCACCGCGAGCCCGCGGGCGGAGTTGGAGCGGGAGGGCCGGACCTCCTCGAACCAGGCCGTTACCGTGTAGTCGCGGTCGGGGCGCACAGGGATGTAGAAGCGCGCCTGGTCGAGTGAGGCGCCGGCGACCACCGCCACATCGGTCACTGATCGCACGATACAGCCAAGGGCCGCCGCCTGGGTGTGGATGCCCGAGGCGGAGAGGCCCTTGAAGTAGGTGTGCTGGGCCGCTTCCTCGTCGAGGTGGAAGGGCTGCGGGTCAAACCGGGTCGCGAAGTCGATGATCTCGTCCCGGGCGAAGCGAAACCCGCCGCAGGGGAAATGCTTGCCGAGGACGAGATCTTCGAGGTAGCGCAGCCCCATCAGGCCCCCCTACTTCAAACGCGCGCCTTGGCCTCGCGGCGGCGGGCGTGCAGCACGAACTCGGTGTAGCCGTTGGGCTGCGCGCGGCCCAGGAACACCAGATCGCAGGCGGCATTGAAGGCGGCGCCGTCATAGCCCGGTGCCATCGGGGTGTACAGCGGATCGCCTTCATTCTGGCGATCGACCACGAGCGCCATGCGCATCATCGTCGCCATCACTTGCTCCTCGCTCACCACGCCGTGGTGCAGCCAATTGGCGATGTGCTGGCTGGAGATACGCAGCGTCGCGCGGTCCTCCATCAGCCCGATATCGTGGATATCCGGCACCTTGGAGCAACCCACCCCCTGGTCGATCCAGCGGACGACGTAGCCGAGGATGCCCTGGGTGTTGTTGTCGAGCTCCTGCTGCAGCTCCTCCGGCGACCAGTTCGGCCGATCCGCCAGCGGGATGGTGAGGATGGCGCCGAGATCGGCCATTTTGCGCGAGGCCAGCTCGGTCTGCCGGGCCGCGACGTCCACCAGGTGATAGTGCAGCGCGTGCAGCGTGGCGGCGGTGGGGGAGGGGACCCAGGCGGTATT
>JAPLOH010000045.1 GCA_026400845.1 Alphaproteobacteria bacterium | reverse complement strand
GGTTGGCAAATCACAACCGCGCCCGCCATGTTTGGAGTTGTTCGTGAGGCCGTCGAAGCGGCTCCAAATGGCGGTGATGACGAACGCCAGCACCATCACCGGCAGGATCAAATGGCGCAGCGTGTCGAGCAGATTGCCCTCCTCGCCCAGCTCGTTCATGCCGCCCGAGGGCAGCCACCCCAGCTTCACCGCGAAGAAATAGATCGCCATCAGCCCGAACCAGAAGGTCGGGAAGGACAGCGCGATCATCGCCCCCGAGGTCGCCAGCATGTCGAACACCGAGTAGCGGCGGATGGCGCCGAGCACGCCGATGGTGCAGCCGATCAGGATGGCGAGCGACAGCGCCGAGCCCATCAGCAGGAAGGTCGCGGGCATGCGTTCCAGGATCACGCCGAGCACCGGGCGGCCGCCGAAGAAGGTGTAGCCCCAATTGCCCGAGAACATGCCGAGCGCCCATTTGTAGTACTGGATATGCACGGGCTGATCGAGGCCAAGCACGATGCGGATGCGCTCGATGTCCTGATTGGTGATGGTGGGGTTCAGCGTATAGACGGCGAGCGGCCCGCCCGGCGCGAGATGCATCAGCGCGAAGGCGATGATGGAAACGCCGACCAGCAGGGGTACGGATTGCAGCACGCGGCGGCCGATATAGGGCAGCATTCCCTAGCCCCCGTGCAAATGGCAGGCGACGACATGGCCGTCGCCGAGTTGGGTGGGCATCGGCGCCTCGACCGCGCAGCGCGCCATCGCCCGCGGGCAGCGCGGGTGAAAGGCGCAGCCAGACGGCGGATTGGCCGGCGAGGGCACATCGCCGCCGAGCGGCACGTGGGCGCGGCGCATGCCGGGCTCGGGCATCGGCACGGCGGCGAGCAGCGCCTCAGTGTAGGGGTGCTTGGGGTTGAAAAACAGCGCCTCGCGCGGGCCGCTTTCCACCACGCGGCCGAGATACATCACCGCCACCTGGTCGCAGATATGGCTGACCACGCCGAGGTTGTGGCTGATGAGGATGTAGGTAAGGCCCAACTCGCCCTGGAGACGTTTCAGGAGATTGAGGATCTGCGCCTGGATCGAGACGTCAAGCGCCGAGACCGGTTCGTCGCCGATGATCAGGCTCGGGCGCAGGGCGAGCGCCCGGGCGATGCCGACGCGCTGACGCTGGCCGCCGGAGAATTCATGCGGGTAGCGTTGGGCGGCGTCCGCGGGCAGGCCGACGAGACCGAGCAGGCCGGCCACCCGGTCACGCAACTCCTGCCCCTTGGCCACGCCGTGGATTTCGTAGGGGGCGGCGAGGATGCGCCCGATCGTCATGCGCGGATTGAGCGAGGACATCGGGTCCTGAAAGACGATCTGCATGCGCGCGCGCAACGGCATCATCTCGGCGGCGGGCAGGTTGGTGATATCGCGCCCCTCGAAGCGGATGCTGCCCTCGGTGGGCTGGATCAGGCGAAGAATGGATTTGCCGACCGTGGTCTTGCCCGAGCCGCTTTCCCCGACAACGCCGAGCACCTCGCCCGGCGCCACCCTGAGATCAACCCCGTCGACCGCCTTCACCGTGCCGACGCGGCGGCGCAGCAGCTTGGAGAGGATGGGGAAATGGGTCTTGAGCCCGGTGATTTCCAGCAATGGATCAGCCATGACGCGGCTTCCAGCAGGCAACCTCGCGGCCGCCTTCGGCCGGCTCCAGCGCCGGGCGCTCGGTGTGGCAGGCGGCATCGGCGAAGGTGCAGCGCGGCGCGAAGGCGCAGCCGGCGGGGAGTTGGCCCGGCGCCGGGACCATTCCTGGGATTTCCGGCAATTCCGCCTGGCGAGCGCGGGTGATGCGCGGGATCGAGCGCAGCAGTCCCTCGGTATAGGGGTGCAGCGGGGTCGCGAACAGCGCCGCCACCGGCCCGGTCTCGACGATCCGTCCGGCATACATCACCGCCACACGGTGTGCCGTCTCGGCGATCACCGCGAGGTCATGCGTGATGAGCAGGATCGCGGTGCCGAGTTCGTCCTGCAATTCGCGCAGGAGGTCGAGGATTTGCGCCTGGATGGTGACGTCGAGCGCGGTGGTCGGCTCGTCGGCCACCAACACCGAGGGGCGGCAGGCCAGCGCAATGGCGATCATCACGCGCTGGCGCATGCCGCCGGAAAGCTGATGCGGGTAGCGCTGCGCCGCCTCGGACGGGCGGGGGATGCCGACGCGGGCCAGCAGCGCCTCGGAACGCGCGCGCGCCTCGGCCGAACTCAGGCCGAGATGGCGGATCAGCGGCTCGTCGATTTGTTTGCCCACCGGCATCAGCGGGTTGAGCGAAGTCATCGGCTCCTGGAAAATCATCGACAACCGGGCGCCCCGCAAATCCGCCATCTCGGCTTCCGAGAGAGTCAGCAGGTCCCGCCCCTCGAAGACGATGCTGTCGGCGCTGAGTTCGGTCGGCGGCGATTCCAGCAGGCGCATGAGGGCGAGCGAGGTCAGCGTCTTGCCGCTGCCGCTTTCGCCGACCAGGCCGAGGGTTTCGCCATGGCGCAGCTCAAAGGTGACGCCATCGACCGCCTGGGTGCGGCCGCCGGGGATGCGGAAGGCGACCCCGAGCTTCTCCGCGCGCAGGACCGCTTCGGCCATCAGCTCACCACGTATCCGGTTTCCTCGGCCGCATGGGTCAGCGATTCCATGAACGACTTGGCGAAGGTGGTGAACACGATGAGATCATAGGTTGGCGCGGCATCGCGCTGGTGGATGGTGCAGGCGAGATGGGCGATCTGCGTGCTCGCCACCCGGCCGGGGCCGAAGGCGGCGGGATGCAGGTCCACCCGGCATTCCTTGGCCAGCACCCAGGTGGCGCGGGCGCCGGAGAGGGTGATGACGCTGCGACCATGGGTCTGGTCGATCACCGAGCCGGCATCGCCCACCGCCGCCTTCACCGCGCGGGCCAAAGCGCCCTCGGCACCGCGCGGGGCGATGAGAAACCAGCCATCGGGCTGAACCCACAGCGCCGCCAGCGCATCACCGCCGGCGGACCGGCCGGGGGACGGCAGGTCGAAGCCATAAGCCGCTTTGATGGCGGCGGCGGCATCCTCCGCGCGGCCCTTGCGGGCGAGGAGCTGCACGATATCGACATCGCGCACCGCGAGCCGCACCGGTTGGCCGCCGGTGGCGCCATGGGCACCCGGCTTCAGCAGCGCCGCGACTGCGGCATGTGGCTCAGACACGGACACGGGCATTCTCCGGATCGACGAAGTGCGGACTGAGGATTTCCACCTCGACGGTCTCGCCATGCAGCGGCGACGTCGCGGTCATGCGGGTGCCCTTGCGGGCCTCGCCGCCCTCCAGCAGCGCGAGGCCGATCCAGCCATCGAGCTCCACCGCGCGGGTGACGCCGGTGATCCAGCCGAGGCTGAGCGTGGTGCCGGTTTCCACCAGATGCGAGCCGGCGCGGATCTGCTCGCCGCGCGAGACCGAGCGGATGCCGACGAGATGCGGCCGGCCAGGGTCCGTGAGGCCGGGGCGCTGCGCCAGGGAACGACCGACGAAATCCCCGCGCTTCTTGACCATTTTGCCGAGGCCAAGGTCGGTGACCGTGGTGGTACCGTTGAGCTCGGAGCCGGCGACATGCCCCTTCTCGATGCGCAGCAGGCCGAGCGCCTCCAGCCCGTAGGGCTCGATGCGGAACTCTTCGCCGGCATCGATCACCGCCTGCCACACCGTCTCGGCGAAGCCTGCGGGAGTGGCAATTTCATAGGCCATTTCGCCGGAGAAGCTGATGCGGAACACCCGGACCGGGCAGCCCTTCACCGTGGCATCGCCGACTGCCATGAAGGGGAAGGCCTCATTCGAGAGGTCCAGCCCTTCCACCACTTTCTGGATGGTGGACCGCGTATTCGGCCCGGCGATCGACATCGCCGCCCATTGATCGGTGACCGAGGCGAGGGTGACGTCGAGATCGGGCCAAACGGTTTGCAGGTAGAATTCCATGTGCTGCATCACCGGCCCGGCGTTCGCCGTGGTGGTGGTGACGAAGAAATGGTCCTCCGCGAGGCGTGACGTGGTCCCGTCGTCGAACATGATCCCATCTTCACGCAGCATGAGCCCGTAGCGGGCGCGGCCGATCGGCAAAGTGGAGAAGGTGTTCGTGTAGAGCCGGTCAAGGAAGGTGGCAGCATCCTTGCCCTGCACGTCGATCTTGCCGAGGGTCGAGACGTCGCAGATGCCGACGGAGCGGCGCACCGCGCGGGCCTCGCGCAGCACGGTGTCCCAGGCGTTTGCATCGGTCGGCGCCGGATACAGGCCGGGGCGCAGCCAGGCGCCGGTTTCCATGAATTCGGCGCCGCGGCGCACGTGCCAGTTATGCAGCGCGGTGAGGCGGGTCGGTTCGAAATGCTTGCCGATATGCGGGCCGGCGATGGCGCCCCAGGTCACCGGCTGGGTGAAGGGCCGGAAGGTCGGCATGCCGATATCCTGCACCCGCTCACCGCGCGCCGCCGCCAGCACCGCAGCCCCGATGAGGCCGCCGGACTTGCCCTTGTCGGTGCCCATGGTGTGGGTGGTGTAGCGCTTGGCGTGCTCGATATGCTTGTAGCCCTCGCGGGCGGCGAGGCGGATGTCATCGGCGGTGACGTCATCCTGGATATCGACGAAGGACTTGCCCTTCACCGAGACCTCCCAGAACGGCAGCACCGTGGCGTCACCCGTGGCACCGGAGGGCAGCGGGATGCCCGCGTCCCCGCCGGTGGCGGCCGCGCCGGCCCGCGCGCCATCGGCGGCGGCGGCGGCGATGCCGGTCGCGGCGTTGACCGAGCCGGCGGCGAATTGCGGCAGGATCGGCGTGCCCGGCACCCAGGACTGGAGCCGCTCATTCCATTCCACCGGGGTGCGCGACTGGCTGGCGAGCTGCACGGCGGGGTTGATGCCGCCGGAGACGCAGAGCAGGTCGGCCGCCACCAGCGTGTCGGTGCCGGAACTCCCGCGCCGCGCCACGCTGGCGCCTTGCAGGGCGAGAGTGCCGGCGGTGCCGATCACCTGGCTATCGGCCCAGACGGTGATGCCGCGGGCGCGAGCCGCTTCGGCGCCGGCGGAGTCCGCGCGGGGGTCGACGATGCCGGCGATGCCAATGCCGGCGTCCTGCAGGGTGAAGAAATCCTCGTAGGCCGCGTCGTTATTGGCGAACAGCATCGCCCGTCGCCCCGCCTTCACGCCGAAGCGCCGCACATAGACGGCGGCCGCGCCGGCCAGCATCACGCCGGGACGGTCATTGTCGGGGAAGGCGATGAAGCGCTCATGGGCGCCGGTGGCGTGGATGATCTTGGCGGCGCGGATGGTCCAGTAGCGCTGGCGCGGCGTGTGCGGCGGCGGCGTGACCAGATGGTCCGACACTCGCTCCAGCGCGCCGACCACGTTGGCGTCATAGGCGCCGAACACGTTGGTGCGCGGCAGCAGGGTGACGTTCGGCATGGCGGCGAGTGCGGCCAGCGTCGCGCTGCGCCACGCCTCGTCCTGCCCGAGCAGGCTGGCGCCGAGCAGGGAGTCCTGCTCGCACAGCATCACCCGCTGGCCGGAGGCGCCGGCGACGCGGGCGGCGGCGAGGCCGGCGGGGCCGGCGCCGATGATCAGCACGTCACAATGGGCGTGCATGGTCTCGTAGAAATCCGGGTCGTTCTGGCCCGAAGCGCGGCCGAGCCCGGCGGAGCGGCGGATCAGCGGCTCGTAGACCTTCTCCCAGAAGGAGGCCGGCCACATGAAGGTCTTGTAGTAGAAGCCCGACGACAGCACCGGGGCGATCAGGCTGTTGAGCGACAGCAGGTCCCAGCGCAGCGAGGGCCAGCGGTTCTGGCTCGCCGCCACCAGCCCGTCATGCAGCTCGATCTGCGTCATGCGGGTGTTGGGCTCGCGCCTTGCGCCTTCGCGCATCTCGGCGAGCGCGTTGGGCTCCTCGGGGCCGGCAGAGAAAATGCCGCGCGGGCGGTGCAGCTTGAAGCTGCGGCCGACCAGGCGCACGCCGTTGGCGAGCAACGCCGAGGCCAGGGTATCGCCGGGATGGCCGGTGAAGGGCTTGCCGTCGAAGGTGAACGCGAGGCTCTGCGCCCGGTCGACATGCCCGCCGGCGGGCAGGCGGAAGGTCTGGCTCATTCGCTGGGCACCTCCGGCGTCTCGGTCGCTCGCGCCACGGTGCGGACCTCGTGCGTCATCGTGTGGCGCACCACCTTGAGGAATTGCCGGCAGCCGGACGAGTGATACCACCACTCCACGTGCCAGCCGCGCGGGTTCTGCCGCGCGTAGACAAAATCATGAAACGCCTCTTCCGGCGCATTGGCACCGGGGCGGGTGACGGTGGCGTCCCCGCGATAGGTGAACTCGGCCTCGTCGCGCATGCCGCACCACGGACAGTCGATCCTGATCATGTCACTGCATCCACGGGAACGGGCCGTTGCCGCGCTCATCGAGCAGGCGCCCGGTGCGGAAACGGTCGAGGGTGTGGGCTTCGTTGAGCGTGTGCGGCGCGTCCTGCGCGATGGTCCAGGCATGGCACCAGCCGGAAGCCGGCGTCGCCTTGAAGCCGCCGTAGCACCAGCCGGCCGTCATGTAGAGGCCCTGGATCGGCGTCTTGCCGATGATGTGCGAGCCATCGAACGTCATGTCCATCACGCCGCCCCATTGCCGCAAGCCGCGCAGGCGGGAGAGCGAGGGCATCATGGCGACACCGGCCGACCAGACATGCTCGACCACCGGCAGATTGCCGCGCTGGGCATAGGTGTTCCAGCCGTCGAGCCCACCGCCGAACACCAAGCCGCCCTTGTCGGACTGGCTGATGTAGAAATGCCCGGCGCCGAAGGTGATCACCTGATCCACCAGCGGCTTCACGCCCTCGGAGACGAAGGCCTGCAGCACGTGGCTCTCGATCGGCACGTCGAGCCCGGCCATCTGGGCGAGGCGCGAGGTGTTGCCGGCCACCGCGAGGCCGATCTTCTTGGCCTTGATCGGGCCGCGCGTGGTCTGCACGCCGACCACCGCGCCGCCCTCGACATCGATGCCGGTGACTTCGCAATGTTGGATGATATCGACGCCGCGCTGATCCGCCGCGCGGGCAAATCCCCAGGCCACCGCGTCATGCCGCGCGGTGCCGCCGCGGCGCTGCATCAGCCCGCCCATGACGGGGAAGCGCCCGTTATCGACATCGATCAGCGGACACATCGCCCGGATCTGCTCCTTGTCGAGCAGCTCGGCGTCGATGCCGCTGAGGCGCATGGCGTTGCCACGGCGGACCGCCGCATTCTTGGCGCCCTCGGAATGGAACAGCCCGACCACGCCCCGCTGGCTGACCATGGCGTTGTAGTTGAGGTCCTGCTCCAGTCCCTCCCACAGCTTCAGCGAGTGCTCGTAGAAATGATGGTTCTGCGGCAGCAGGTAGTTCGAGCGCACGATGGTGGTGTTGCGCCCGGTATTGCCGAGCCCGATCGGGCCCTTCTCCAGCACGGCAACATTGGCGATGCCGTGCTCCTTGGCAAGATAATAGGCCGTAGCCAGCCCATGGCCGCCGCCGCCGATGACGATGACGTCGTAGGACTTCTTTGGCGGCGGGTCGCGCCAGGCCGGCGTCCAGCCCGTGTTGCCGCGCAGGGCTTCGCTCAGAAGCCGGGGGCAAGGGCCTGGAATTGTCCCGCGCTCCGTTCGGCGCTAGCCTACCCGCCGACACCAAGGGAGGTTCCGATGAACGACGCAACGCCCAAATCGGCCGAGAAACTCGCCCACGCGACGCCCGAAACCGCGAAATCCATCCCCGGGCGGCGCGCCTTCTTCACCTATCTCGATCTCGGGGTGGAGGATGCGTCCAACGGCGCCATGAAGGCGCAGGTGATGAAATCCACCCAGGGCCTCAGCAAGCCGACCGGTTGGCACTACCACGAATGCGACCGCCAATTCCTGTATATGATCAAGGGCTGGGTCGATCTCCAGTTCGAGGACGGCAGCCAACTCCGCGTCAATGCCGGCGACACGCTGATGATCCCGGGCGGCATGCGCCACAACGAGATCGCCACCTCCGAGGAAATGGACCTGCTGGAAGTCCTGGTCCCCGCCGGGATGCGCACCGTCGCCTGCGATCCGCCGGACGGCATGGCGTAACGCGCTTGCCTGCGTAGCCGGCCGGGGCCTAGTCTCGGCTAAATGCCGTGGAGGCTGGCGATGGCCGATAACGAGCCCGGGTTGGGGCTGCGCGAAATCCGTGAAATCGAGAACCTGTGGATTCCGCTCGCCGATGGCGTCCGCCTCGCGGCGCGAGTATGGCTACCCCGCGCGACGCGCGGCGCCAGCCATGGACGGCGCAGCGCGGATACGCCTGCGTGCGGGTGGATATCCGCGGCTCCGGCGATTCCGAGGGGTTGCCGCTCGATGAATACGTCAAACAGGAGCAGGACGACGCGATCGAGGTGATCGCCTGGCTGGCTGCCCAGCCCTGGTGTTCCGGCGCGGTGGGGATGATCGGCATTTCCTGGGGCGGTTTCAACGGTCTCCAGGTCGCCGCCCGCCGCCCGCCGGCGCTGAAGGCGGTGATTTCGCTGTGCTCCACCGACGACCGCTACGCCGACGACATCCACTACATGGGCGGCTGCCTGCTGCGCGAGAACCTCACCTGGGGCTCAACCATGTTCTCCCACTCCACCCGTCCGCCCGACCCGGCGATCGTCGGCGAGCGCTGGCGGGCGATGTGGATGGAGCGGCTGGAGAACCACATTTTCTACCCCGCTGTCTGGGCGCGCCATCAGCGCCGCGACGCATTCTACCAGCACGGCTCGGTGTGCGAGGATTACGCGGCCATCCAGTGCCCGGTCTATGCCGTCGGCGGCTGGGCTGACGGCTACAGCAACGCGATCCCTCGCCTGCTTGCCGGACTCACCGGCCCGCGCAAAGGGCTGATCGGCCCCTGGGCGCACAACTACCCGCATGTCGGAATGCCCGGCCCCGCGATCGGCTTTTTGCAGGAGAGCGTTCGCTGGTGGGACCAGTGGCTGAAGGGCATCGACACCGGCATCATGGACGAACCCATGCTGCGGTCCTGGATGATCGACACGATCCGCCCGCAGCCCTTCTATCCCGAACTGCCGGGCCGCTGGGTCGCCGATCCCGCCTGGCCGAGCCCCAATGTGCAGGCCGAGCGCCATTTCCTCACCGCCGCCGGCATCGCGCCGGAGGCCGCCGCCGAGACAGCACTCCTTGTGTGCTCGCCCGAAAACACCGGCATGGCGTCGGGCAACTGGTGCGCGCATGGCGGCGCCGGCGATGACCCTGGCGACCAGCGCGAGGACGACGCGAAATCCCTGGTGTTCGATACCGCGCCATTGGCCGAAGCAACCGAGATCCTCGGCGCCCCGGTGATCGAACTCGAGGTGATCGCCACCGCGCCCAATGCGAAGATCATCGCCCGGCTCTGCGACGTTCACCCCGACGGCGCCTCGGTGCGGGTCAGCTACGGGGTGCTCAACCTCACGCACCGCGACAGCCACGCGACGCCGAGCGTGCTGGTGCCCGGCCAGCGCTACCGCGTCCGCCTCCAGCTCAACGACGCCGGCTATCACTTTGCCGCCGGCCATCGCATCCGCGTGGCGCTTTCTACCACCTATTGGCCGATCATCTGGCCCTCGCCCGAGCGCTTCAGCCTCTCGGTCATCGCCGGCCCGGCCACGGTGACCCTGCCGGTCCGTCCGCCGCGCGCGGAGGACGCAGCGCTGCCCGCCTTCCCGCCGCCGGCGATGTCGCCGCCCGAAGTCCGTACCACCATCCGCCCCGGCCGCAACGAGCGCTCGGTCAGCCGCAACAACATGACCGGCGAGACGACCTTCCTGATGGTCGACGATGACGGCCGCGCCCGCATCGATGCCATCGACCTGGAGATCGCCAGCAGCAAGTGGCACGAATTCCGCGTTCACGATGAGGACCCGCTCAGCGCCCACTACGAAACCCGCTGGACGAAAGAGATGGGCCGCGGCGACTGGCAGATCCGCACCCGCACCCGCATCACCATGACCGGGACCGCCACCGAGTTCCGCCTCGCCGCCGAGCTCGACGCTTGGGAGGGCGACGAGCGGGTCTACACACGCAACTGGACGGAAGTGATCCCCCGCGACCATACCTGAGGAGTCCGCCATGCCTCGCAACACGCTGACCCGCCGTACCATCCTGGCCGCCCCGGCGCTGATCGGCGCGGCGATCGCCCCGCGCGAGGCCGCATCGCAGTCCATCAAGGTGCTCAAGACCCGCTCGCTGCTCGATGTCGCCGTGCTCGATCCGGCCAACCGCATCAGCGTGACCGACGGCGACGTGATGCGTGCCATTTTCGCCGGCCTGGTGACGCAGAAATCGGGCGATGTGTGGGGTTGGGACAAGGACCTCGCGGTGGAGATCGAGCAATCCGACCCCACCCATATCCGCTTCCAGCTGCGCCCCGGCGTGGCCTGGAGCAACGGGTTCGGCGAAGTGATGGCCGATGACGTGAAATTCTCCTACGAGCGCATGGCCGATCCCGCCTTCAAGGCCGCCTACCGCACCGACTGGGATTTTCTCGATCGTGTGGACGTCACCGGCCCCCATAGCGGGGTGATCGTGCTCAAGCGCCCCTTCGTGCCGCTATGGAGTTCCACCCTGCCGGCCGGCTCTGGCCTGATCCTGTGCCGCAAGGCGGTGGAGCCGTTGGAGGGCCGCAAATTCACCCTCGATCCACCGGCCACCAACGGGCCGTACCGCATCAAGAAACTCGACCCGCGCCGCAGCATCACGCTGGAACGCAATCCGCTGTGGACCGGCAAGCGGCCGGCCTATGATGAGATCCAGTATATCCAGATCGTCGATTCCAACGCCGCCGAGATCGCCTACCAGGCTGGTGAGATCGATTTCACCCAAGTTCCGCTGTCCAACGTGCCGCGGCTGCGCAAGTCTCCGCCGCCCAACAGTCGCCTGCACGTCGCGCCCTCGCTGGCCTATTGGTGGCTTGGCATGCAGTCCGAGGCCGGGCCGTTCGCCGACATCAGGGTACGTCGGGCGGTGCAGTATGCGCTGGATGTCGAGATGATCCTCGACGGGACCTTCCTCGGCGTCGCCGAGCGGGCGACCGGCTTCATCGCGCCGAGCCTGCTCGGGCGGCGCAAGGCCAATAAAATCGTGAAGCCCGATCCGGCCCGCGCCCGTGCGCTGCTGGCCGAGGCGGGGCTGGCGCGCGGCTTCAAGACCAATATCGGGGTGCGCAACTCCACCGAGTTCCTTTCCGCCGCCCAGATAGCCGCCGCCTCGCTGGCCGAAATCGGCATCATCGCCGAGGTGATCCCCTTCGATGCCGGCCAGCAGAAGGCGCTCGCCGGCGACAAGAACGGGCGCTGGAAGGAGATGGGCATCATGATCTCCCGCTTCACCATGCAGCCCGACCCGAGCTGGGCGACGGCGTGGTTCGTCAGCAGCCAGATCGGCGAATGGAACTTCGAGCGCTTCAGCAATGCGGAGTTCGACCGGCTGCACGAGGAGGCCAAGGGCGAGCTGGATCAGGCCAAACGGCAGGCGATGTACGAGCGCATGCAGGACATATTGGAGGAGTCCGGCTCCTACGTGTTCCTCACCAACGGCGCCACCGCCTCGTTGCACCGCAACTCGGTGAAGCCGGCGCTGAGCCCGGACGGCCAGTTCCAAATGTGGTCGGACTTCGCGCCTGCCTGACACCAGCCGCCCCTTGATCGCCCGCGCAAGATGATCACCCCCGCCTGATGATCGCCTATGTGGTGAACCGGCTGTTGCTGGCGGTGTTGATCGTGCTGGTCGCGATGGTGATCCTGTTCAGCATGATCCATCTGGTGCCGGGTGATCCCGCCTCGATCGTGCTCGGCACCCGCGCGACGCCGGAGCTGGTACAGGCGTTTCGCGAACGCATGGGGCTCGATGACCCGCTGGCGCTGCAGATGCTCCGCTTCATCGGGCGCTCGCTGGCCGGCGACCTCGGGCAGGACCTGTTTTCCAACGCGCCGGTGGCGGGCGTGGTAGCGCGCGAAATGCCGCACACCTTCGCGCTCGCTGGCCTCGGCCTCGGCTGGTCGGTCGCGCTCGGGATTCCGCTCGGCTGCCTGTCGGCGGCGTATCGGAACTCATGGACGGACCGCATTCTGGGGGTAGCCGCGGTGAGCGCCATCGCGGTGCCATCCTTCGTGGTGGCGATCTACACACTATTGGTTTTCGCCGTCGGGCTGCGCTGGTTCCCGGCCCTGGGTGCTGGTCCCGACGGCCAGCCCCTCACGCAGCTCTGGCATCTCGTGCTGCCCTCGTTCGCCCTCGGCCTCGGCTGGGTCGGCTATATCTGCCGCCTCGTGCGGGCCTCGATGCTGGAGGTGCTGGCGGAAAATCATATCCGCACCGCGCGGGCGTTCGGGCTGCCGGAGCGGCGCATCCTGTTTCGCTATGCGCTGACGGTCGGCGTCCTGCCGACGGTGACGTTGCTGGGCTCCGGCACCGGGCGGCTGTTGTCGGGGGCGGTGTTCATCGAGATCGTGTTCAACCGGCCCGGCATCGGCAAGCTCGTGCTGGAGGCGGTCAATACGCGAAATTATCCCATCGTCCTCGGCGCGGTACTGATCACCACCATCACCTTCGTGCTGTGCACCCTGGTGGCCGACGTGGTTGCGGCGTTGCTGGACCCTCGGGTGCGGGAGCGCCTGTAGCGGGGCGAAGCTGAACTCCCGCTACCCCAGCGGAAAATGGCACCGCACCCCCCGGTCAGGCGCGATCAGCCGATAGTCCGGCGCCACGCTGCGGCACATGTCGGTGGCGAAGCGGCAGCGGGTATGGAATTCGCAGCCCGTTGGCCGCTGGCGCAACGACGGGATCTCGCCCTCCAGCGGCGGCGCGTCGCGCTTGATGTCGGGGTCGGGCTGCGGCACCGCGGCGATCAGGCCGGCGGTGTATGGGTGGGCGGGACGGCGGAAGATGGCGCGTGTCGGGCCCTGCTCGACGATGCGGCCGAGATACATGATGCCGAGGCGA
Source organism: Alphaproteobacteria bacterium (assembly GCA_026400845.1). Classification (GTDB taxonomy): domain Bacteria; phylum Pseudomonadota; class Alphaproteobacteria; order Acetobacterales; family Acetobacteraceae; genus CAIYPH01. The sequence continues at coordinate 8,440 of JAPLOH010000045.1, read as the reverse complement.
TCGCTGATATGGCGGATCACCGGCAGGTTGTGGGTGACGATCAGCAGCCCCATGCCGTGCTCCGCCTGGAGCGCGCCGAGCAGATTGAGCGCCTCGCCCTGCACCGAAACGTCGAGCCCCGCGGTCGGTTCGTCGGCAATGACCAACGCTGGGTCGAGGGCCAGCGCGCGGGCGAGGCCGACGCGGCGGGCCTGGCCGCCCGAAAGCTGGTGCGGGTACATCCGCAGAAAACCGGCGTCGAGCCCGACCATGGCGATCAGGCGCCTTGCCTCGGCGGCACGATCGCGACCGGGGATCGCGTGGATGCGGAACGGCTCGGCGAGCAGGCGGCCGACCGTCAGGCGCGGCGACAGGCTGGCGACCGGGTCCTGGAACATCATGCCGATATCCCGCCGCAGTGGCCGCATCGCGCGGTCCGACCCACCGGTCGGGCTGCCACGAAAGCGGATGCTGCCGGCCTGGTGCGGCACCAGCCCGATGATGGCGCGGGCGAGACTGGTTTTGCCCGAGCCGCTTTCACCGACCAGCCCGTAGGTCTCGCCGGCCGCCACATGCAGGCTCGCATCGAGCACCGCATCGACGAAACGCGACCCGCGCGGCGCCAGCAATGCCCGCCAACCACCGACGACGCGATAGCGCACGTCGAGTCCGTCGATCTCCAGTAGTTCAGCCATCCCCGGCCCTCACGCAGCGGGCGACGTGGCCGGCGCCGATGTTCCGAAGTGGAGGCGGGGTGGCGCACTCGGCCCGCGCATCCGGACAGCGAGCCCGAAACACACAACCTTGTGGCAGGGCGGCGAGATCCGGCAGGCCACCGGGAATGGTCGGCAACGGGAAAGTCCCCTCGGCGACACGGGCGGGGTCGCAGGCCAGCAGCAGGCGGGTGTAGGGGTGCTGCGGGGCGTGGAACAGCGCGCGCACCGGGGCGCGCTCCACCACCTCGCCGGCGTACATCACCACCACCTCGTCGCAGAGTTCGGCGATCAGGCCGAGGTTGTGCGACACGAACAGGATGGAGCCCGCGATCTCGCCGCGCATCTCGCGCAGCAGATGGACGATCTGGGCTTCCAGCGTCACATCCAGCGCCGTGGTGGGCTCGTCGGCGATCAGCAAGGCCGGCCGCATCAGCAGGGCCATGCCGATGACGATGCGCTGGCGCATGCCGCCAGAGAAGCGATGCGCGTAGTCGTCGATGCGCTGGGCGGCGTCGGGGATGCCGACGCGGGTGAGCATGGCGATCGCGCGGGCGCGCTTGGCGGTGGCGCCTTCGTCGGAGCGGTACTGGATGTCGATCATCTGGGTGGCGATGGACAGCACCGGGTTGAGCGCGGTCATCGGGTCCTGGAAGATGGTGGCGATGCGGGGGCCGCGCACCGCGCGCAGCTCGGCCGGCGTGGCGGCGAGCAGGTTGCGGCCCTCGAACCCGACGGTGCCTGACATCACCTCCGCATTGGGTGCCAACAGCCCGAGAACAGCAGCGATCAAGGTCGATTTGCCGCAGCCGCTTTCGCCGACGATGCCGACGATGCGGTTGGCGGCGACCTCGATGTCGACATGGCGCAGCGCCGCCAGGCGGCCGCGCCGGCTGCGATAGGCCACGCTGAGGTCCCGGATGGCGAGGACCGGCGGGCTCATGGCTCGCGTTGCAGTCGAGGGTCGAAGATGTCGCGCAGGGCCTCGCCGAGAAAGGTGAAGCCCAGCGTGGTCAACACGATCGGCACCCCGCCGGCGATGACCGGCCAGGGGGTATCGCGGATGAAGTTGTAACCGTCATTGAGGATCGAGCCCCAACTCGGCGTCGGTGGCCGCACGCCGAGGCCGAGGAACGACAGGCCGGACTCGATGGTAATCACCACCGGCACTTCCATGCTGGCCAGGATCAGCAGCGGCCCGATCAGGTTGGGCAACACATGGTGCGCCAACACCCGAATTGGCCCGGCGCCCATGGCCCGTTCGGCCAGCACGAACTCCTGTGCCTTCAGCGACAGCGTCTGCACCCGCACGATCCGGCCATAGATCGGCGTCGTGGTGACCACGACGATCAACATGATGGTGGTCAGGCTCGGCCCGACCAGGGTGACCACGGCCAAGGCGAACAGCACGGTGGGAAAGGAACGCACCGCGTCGAACACCAGGATCAGCGCATTCTCGAGCCAGCGCGGCCCGTAGCCGGCGATCATGCCCAGCACGCAGCCGAGGGTGAGCGCGGCCGAGACCGAGACGATCGAGACATAGAGCGCGATCCGTCCGCCATGCAGCACGCGGGACAGGATGTCGCGCCCGAGATGATCGGTGCCGAGCAGATGCGTCATGTCGGGCGGCAGCAGCCGCTGGCGCACATTGAGCGCGGTCGGTGTCCAAGGGCTCAACCAATCCGCCCCGATCGCCGCCACCACGAGTGCCACCACGAGGACGAGACCGAAGCAGCCGAGCGGATCGGTCAACAGGCGGCGAAGCACGGTACCACCCGACCCCGCCGATACCGATCGCGACTGCACCATCTGGCCTCTGGAGTTCGGACCCGCGGACACTGCCGCCTTGGCCTGGATGGTGCAAGGGGCCGGGTGGGTTGCCCCCTCCCTCGACGAAGCTGAAACAGGCCATCTTTGCCTCGGCCCGGGAGGCGCAGCGGCGGCGTTCCAGCCGTTCGCATTCGAGGGTAGCGAAAAACACCGCACATCAGCCCCTCAGGGCCGCTCGAAGCAAACTCTGCGGGTTCACCAGACGGCTGCGGACGACTACGACGCCGCTGCTGACGGCGCTGCCGCTGCCGAAGCTCTGGACCTGCCTCAAGACTGACGTATAGTGAAATCCCAGCTGCAAGAAGGAGTTGGTTCTCGCTCGATTAGGCTTGCACAATGCGCCATCACTCTTTCGCGCCTTATTCAAGGAACGGATGGATTTAGTTTTTGTAGTTTGGAGTTTCATATAATGATATCAGCCAATTTCGACACGCCCATCACCTTCGGGCATGCTGGCAGTGCCAACGGCATGGACTGCGTCGGCATCGATTTCTCCGACAAAAATGAACGATCCTGGACGACGGCACCGCTCGTCGAGATGGATATTCGGCTGCCAGCGGCCCGTGAGGACGTCACGTTGCTCATTGACGCCGTGGCGTTCGCCCTGACAGAAAACAAGCCGCAACAGATACACGCCTACTTTGGCGGCAGTTTCATCGCGTTTTGGTTCCTGCGTGGCGGCGGCATTATGTCGGCACGCATTCCGCGTCCATTGCTGAACGGAAGAGCCGCTCGGCTGAGCCTGGCGATCACCACGGCAATATCGCCCCATGATCAGGACCATGGGGACGATCAGCGGCAACTCGGGCTGCTTCTGCATCGGATGACGTTCAAGGTTGGACAGTGACGCGCGAGGGACGTAATCATGTGCGTGTTTTGAAGGACTTGGAATGGCTACAAAGCCAATAGCGACCGCCGGCGACGTGATGGACGACCAGAGCGATGCCGGCATCGCTGCGGCGGCCACTGGCGATGGCGATACGTCCGCCGCAGTGGCGGCCGATCACGCGCGCTCACAGCTTGTGGCTGCGCCCGACCTCCGCTCCGAACGCCGCCAGCCCATCGGCAATATCGAACAATTCGACGCTGACGAAGTGCGCGGATGGGCGTGGGACGCGGCGCATCCTGACGACCCGGTGGAGATCGAGATTGTCGAAGGTGACGAGGTTCTCCTCCGCCTGACCGCAAATCACCCGCGCAGCGACCTCCTCAACGCCGGGATGGGGAACGGCCGGCATGGGTTCGTCGTGCGCGGCATCGGCGCGATCCTGCCGCTGTCACGCCATCGTGTGCGTGTCCGAAGAGTGTCCGACGGGGTCGATTTGCCCGGCTCGCCAGCCTGGATTACCCGCCCTTTCCTTGACGGCACTGCGATCACCTTCATCGACCAGGTGATCGGCTCGGCCGTCCAGCTCGCGCAGCAGCCGCAGGACCTTGCCGAGCCGCTTGCCGTCGTCCTCGGCATTCTCGGCGAATTGATCGATGCCACCGATGCGCTGTCACAGGCGATGATGGACGAGGCGCTGTCACCCATCGAAATTGCCGGCATGCAGCCGCTCACGGCGCATATGCGCGACCTGATCATGATGCTGCAGGCCGACTGTCCGGTGTTGCGCTTCCCGGACACGGACGCGCCCGTGGTATCGGTCATCATCCCGGTGCACAACAAGTTCGAGGTCACCTATGACTGCCTGAAGTCGATCCTCGCCGCATTGCCGCAGCGTGGCTTCGAGATCATCATCGTCGACGACAACTCCTCGGATGCGACGCTGCTGGCGAGCCTGGTGCTGCAAGGCGAGGTCCGGGTCGTCCGCAACAAGGGCAATCTCGGCTTCGTGCTCACCTGCAACGCCGGCGCCGCGGTCGCGCGCGGCCGCTATCTGCTGTTCCTCAACAACGACACGCTGGTGAAGGACAACTGGCTCGACGCGCTGGTCGACACCTTCGAGCAAATTCCCAACATCGGCATCGCCGGCTCCCGCCTGCTGTTCCCCGACGGCACCTTGCAGGAAGCCGGCGGCATCATCTGGCGCCTCGGCGACGGCTGGAACTGGGGCCGCGGGCGCGACCCGGCCGACCCCGCCTTCTCCTATCTGCGCGATGCCGACTGGGTGTCGGGCGCCGCGCTGATGATCGAGCGCGACCTGTTCAACGATCTCAAGGGCTTCGACGAACTCTACATCCCCGCCTACTACGAGGACACCGACCTCGCCTTCCGCGTGCGCGCACGCGGCAAGCGCGTCGTGGTGCAGCCGGCTTCGGAGGTGATCCATCTCGAAGGCGTCAGCAACGGGACGGACACCGCCGGCACCGGCCTCAAGCGCTACCAGGTGATCAACCACACGAAATTCTACCAGCGCTGGAAGCACGTGCTGACGGCACACCGCCTGAACGGCGAGCAGCCCGAACTCGAAGCCGAGCGCGCTGTCGGCAAGCGCGCCTACTTCATCGACGATTCCGTGCCGACCCCGGATCAGGACGCCGGCTCCAACGCCGCGCTGGAACACATGAAGGCGCTGCAGGCGCTGGGCTACAAAGTGACCTTCCTGCCCGCCGACAACATGGCGTCCATTGCGCCCTATACCGGCAACCTGCAGAGAATCGGCATCGAATGCCTGTACTACCCGACGTACTGGTCGGTCGAGGAGGTGTTCCGCAAGGCACGCGTCAAGCCCGACCTCGTGTATCTCCACCGCTACAGCAATGCCTCGAAATACGCGGCGATGGCGCGGCGCCATTTCCCGGAATGCCGCATCGTCTACAACGTGGCCGACCTGCATTTCCTGCGCCTGGAACGCGAGGCGGCGCTCAACCCCGCAACCACCAGCGGCGCTCAGGCGGCGACCCAGCGGCAGGGCGAGTTGCTGGCGATGCAGGGGGTCGACACGGTCATCGTGCATTCCCCGGTCGAGGCAGGCTTGCTGAATGCGACCGACCCTCGGCTGCACGTCGCCGTGGTCCCGTGGACGGTAACGGCCCGGCCGAGCCCGCGCCCCTTCTCCGAGCGCTCCGGCGCCGCCTTCATCGGCGGTTTCGGCCATCCGCCCAACCTCGATGCAGTCCGCCATTTCGTCGCCGACATCGCGCCCGAACTGCATCGCCGGCTGCCCGAATGTGTCACCTATATCGCCGGCAGCAAAATGCCCGACGAGTTGAAGCGGTTGCACGAACCAGGCGTCGTGCCGGTCGGCTTCGTGCCGGTGCTCGCGGACTTGTTACATCAATTGCGTTGCACCGTGGTTCCGCTGCGCTACGGTGCGGGAATCAAGGGGAAGGTACTTGAAAGTTTTGCCCATGGATTGCCGTGCATCATGAGCGAAATCGCCGCCGAAGGGCTGGAACTCGAAGGCGATCTTGCTTGGCTGGTAGCGAGGACGCCACAGGAATTCGTGGAGAAGATCGCTTTGGTGCATCGCGATGACGGGGTGAACCAGCGGCTGGCGGAGGTCGGGCTCGCGTATATCGCGGCGCGGCATTCTGCGGCGGCCGTGGAGGGGGCGCTTGGAGGGGCGGTTGAGGGAACACGTATATGAATTTTGTTGGTGCGACCACATGACGAAAGTACGTCGACGGTATCTCGGATGTATAGCGACAGTCGTATGGTAAACAGAGGCTACGCGCGAGATGACATAGCGATTGTTGACTATCAGCTGTGGAAGCTCCCCGGCATTGAGCTGGAAGCGAGAGGCCCGGCTCCGACTTCGGGACGCAAGCACTTTGCTGTCATCGGGGCAGCGCAAACATTTGGTCGATTTGCGAGACGCAGCTACGGCGATATCATCGCCGAACGGAGCGGTATCGAGTGCCTCAACCTCGGGTTTTCAGGGGCTGGCCCAAGTTTCTTCACGATGCGTCCCCGACTGATTGAACTGATTAATTCGAGCGAATTTGCGATTGTCTTATTGATGTCAGGCCGCTCAGTGAGCAACACAGCTTTCGAGATCGGGCAGAACCAGGGAGTAGTCACCATTCGTGGTAGCGGCAATCCTCCCAAGCGGGTCTACGCTGAAGACGCATACTGGGAATTTCTACAAACTGAACCTGAGGATCGTTGTAAGCATATACGCGAAGAAACGCGCGCGAATTATGTCGCCGAAAATAGGGAGTTGTTGAGGCAGATTAAGGTACCTAAAATGTTGGTGTTTTGGTCGTCGCGAGAAGCGAATTACCATGAAGGGGTGCGCGATCTTCCGGCATTTTGGGGCGGGTTCCCCCATTTCGTTAACCAGCAGGTCATTGATCAACTTAAGCCGCTGTCCGATGCGTACGTGTCTTGTATCACGGCGCGCGGAATGCCGGCACCACTTAGTGATCGGCTCACCGGGCTGCCGGCAATTGTCTACCCCGAAGATCGATTTCCAAACGTCAAGTTGAGGGATCATAATAATTACTACCCGTCTCCGGAAATGCACGAGGATGTCGCAGAAGCGATTCTCAGTTCCTCGGAATTCCCCAGTATTGCAAGTGGCCGATCGAAGCCCTCATCAGATGCTCGCGTCAGCGCACAGCGCGTTGAAATATTCGTTGGAGTATTAGGATTACCCAGGTCGGGAACGACAATGTTTTCTGCTGTGCTCGACGCTCATCCTGACATATGTACGGTATATGAGCCGTGGAATGCGAACAAGGCTGCAATTCGATCTGGAAAACTTGACATAACATTTGAATATTTAACTTCAGAGATGGAGAAAACCAAACCGGGAGCGACCACGCTGGTCGTGAAAGAGACTGCAGCAGATCAAGCGTATCCGACATTGTTGGGCAACATGCTTGCTTCCGTTGGACCGCGGCAATCACGGCGGATGATTGTGCTCCTGCGGGATCCTTTACACTGCTTTTTATCTGAAATTGAGGGGCGACGCAGGTGGTGGGGTGAAGCATCACTTATGATGTCATCTAAATTATTCACAAATTGGGCGACGCGGACGACACGCTCGCTTAGGCAGTTATTTGAATTAACGAGACGTTTTGACGGAATGTTTGTATTTTATGATGCCTGCGTCGCACGCCCCGTAGAGACGTTTGGGAGTGTTATGCAAGATATTGGTCTGAATTTTGCGGCTGAGCAATTGAATATTACCCGTTCAAGCGATCTTACGCGCATTCGAGGGGACATGTCATTGTCTGAAAACGCTCGAGACGTCGAAGATTCTTCTATTGAGAAGCGCAACTTGGAGCTAGTGACTTATCATGAACTTCTGCAGGATTCGGAACTATATCGGCCGATGCAGGCTATTTCGGCTTTCTTTCGAACCTGGACGGCCGTCGGTACAATTTCTTTGCATCACCCCGATAGGACCAGGTTTGTGGACGAATTTTTGCGTCTACTTGCAGATACGGAGAAATTTTTGTCGGAAACTTCACGTTAATAACACCATTATTTCCACTATTAGATAAGCGGCACAAGACGTCTGTTTTGTCAGATCTTGATTCACTCGGTCGGATACTTCGATTTTTTCGACCGGTATTTGGACACGGTGACGGATTCATGAGAGCCAAAGCAGTTCGGCGTTACGATTACCGAGCAGGCTATCATGAACTCCCTCATTCTCCACTCGGGTGTCTGCCATAGGAATTTTAGAGGCGTAGTCGGCGACCCGTCCATTCTTGTCACACACACAGAGGCTTCAGGGAATCGGCTCGGAACCGAGCGCGGCGGCCAACGGGGCATTGCAGTCAATCCGCAGGACTCATCGCAATTCGTTGAAATTAGACCGCGAAAAACGAGGGGATTCCCGATGGTTGTGACGGCTGGCACAGCGAATAACGGCCAGATCGCTCACGAATCCCCTCATTTCAATTCAGCCTGATCTAGCCCCGATTCGCGGCTGTCCCGTAGAGGCTGCGTTTCATCGCGGGGCGGGTTGGAACAATGGTCAAGGCGGCGCGTTTCGGGGAGATTCGCGGCTTCATCGGCG
>JAPLOH010000272.1 GCA_026400845.1 Alphaproteobacteria bacterium | reverse complement strand
GCCTGCTTTGTCGGTGACGATCAGCTGGCAGTCGACGTACCGGACGAATACGGGGCGATCAGCTTCCACGCCGATGACATCGAGAATGCCGGCTGGGCCGAAAGCTTCGGCTGGACGGTGCCGGACGGCCTCGCCTCGGGCGCCTATGCGCTGCGGCTGACATGCGATGGCGGCGAGGACTACCTGCCGCTCTACGTATTGCCGCCGAAAGCCGGGCCACACAAGAAGGTCGCCTTCCTGGCCTCCACCTTCACCTACCAGGCCTACGCCAACCACGCGCGCGACAACGCCGATGCCGCCTACCTCGCCCGCGCCGCCGCCTGGGGCGCGGCACCCCACAATCCCGACCAGTTCCCCACCTACGGCCGCTCCACCTACAACCGCCACCCCGACGGCTCCGGCATCTCGATCTCCTCCCGCTCCCGCCCGATCCTGACCATGCGGCCCGGCTTCCTCACCTTCAACGAGCCGGTGAGCGGGCGCGATCTCGGCAACCAGCCGCCCGGCTCCGGCCTCAGGCATTATCCGGCCGACACCCATATCCTCGCCTGGCTGGAGGCCAAGGGGATCGCCTTCGACGTCATCACCGACGAGGACCTCGATGACGAAGGCCCTGCCCTGCTCGCCCCCTATCGCGCGCTGCTCACCGGCTCGCACCCGGAATACCACACCCCCGGCACGCTCAACGCCATTCAGCACTACGTCGACCATGGCGGCCGCCTCGCCTATCTCGGCGGCAACGGGTTCTACTGGCGCATCGCCCGGGTGAAGGAGCTGCCGCACATCATCGAGCTGCGACGCGGCGAGGGCGGCATCCGTGCCTGGGATGCCGAGGCCGGCGAATACTACCATCAGCTCGATGGCGGCTATGGCGGGCTGTGGCGGCGCAACCGCCGGGCGCCGCAGATGCTTGCCGGCGTTGGGTTTTCCGGCCAGGGGAAGTTCGAGGGCACCCATTACCGCCGCCTCCCCGCCAGCCACGAACCCCGCTTCGCCTGGATGTTCGCCGGCATCGAGGACGAGATCATCGGCGATTACGGGCTCTCCGGCAGCGGTGCCGCGGGCTTCGAGCTAGATCGCGCCGATTTCGCCCTCGGCACCCCGCCTGAGGCGGTGATCCTGGCACGTTCGGAGAACCCGCCGGCCTCCTTCATCACCGTGCCGGAGGAATTGCTCTCCCACCTCGCCACCGTCACCGGCGAGCACCCCGATGCGCTGATGCGCGGCGAGATCGTGTATTTCGACACCCCGTCCGGCGGCGCGGTGTTCTCGGTCGGCTCCATCACGTTTTGCGGCAGTCTTTGGCATCCGGAGAGGGGTGACTTTATCGGCCCGGTGTCGCAGCTTCTCGAGAACGTCGTTCGCCGATTCCAGGAGGAAACATGATCGTCAATCACAACACACTGCGCGAGTTCGCCGGCCGGCTGGTGGCCGCGGGGGGCAGTAGTGCCACCGAGATCGGCATTGTCGCCGACCATCTGGTGGAGGCCAATCTGCGTGGGCATGACAGCCACGGCGTGGGCATGCTCGTCGCCTATGTCAGGGATTTCGAGGCCGGCACGCTGAAGCCCAACCAGCAGCCCGAAATCGTCTCCGATACCGGCACCATCGCGGTATGGGATGCCCATGCCGGGTATGGCCAGGTAGTCGCCCGCCAGGCCGTCGAATGGGCGATCGGGGCGGCCAAGACGCACGGGGTTGCGGTGAACGGGCTGCGCAACGCCCACCATATCGGCCGCGTCGGCACCTATGGCGAGATCGCTGCCCGCGCCGGCATGGTGTCGCTGCACTTCGTGAACGTCGCCTCCGGCCCGCCGCCGGTTGCCCCGCATCGCGGTAAGGAGGGGCGCTTCCTCACCAACCCCGTTTGCATCGCCATCCCCCCCACCGGCAACAACCCGCCGATCCTGCTCGATTTCGCTACCTCGCGCGTCGCCATGGGCAAGGTGCGGGTGGCGCATAACGCGGGCAAACCGATGATCGAAGGTGCTCTGCTCGACCATGACGGGAAGCCGACCATCGATCCCGGCGTGATGTACGACGAGACCGGCCACCGCGGCGTGGTGCTGCCGTTCGGTGAGCACAAGGGTTCCGGCCTCGCGCTGATCTGCGAACTCCTCGCCGGCGCCATCGTCGGCTCCGCCTCGGTGGCGACGATGACGCCGCCGGAGCGCGGCATCATCAACGGCATGCTGTCGATCGTGATCGACCCGGCCCGCCTCAACAACCAGGACAGCATGCTGGCCGGCATCGACGAAATGGTCGCCTGGGTGAAGTCGGCCGCGCCCTCCGACCCGGATATGCCGGTGCTGATCGCCGGCGAGCCGGAGCAGATCGCACGGACCGAGCGCATGGCCAACGGCATTTACGTCGACGAGACCACCTGGGGGCAGTTGTCCGAGATCGCCCAGCGCTACCAGATCCCTGTGCCGGGCTGACGGTCCGGCTAGAAGGTAGCGGGCGGGCAGCCGCAAGCGCCCGCGCATCGCCGCCAGGCAATGCCGGTCATCGCTCTCCAGAGTTGAGGCGCGCATGTGGCGGGCCGCGCAGGCGGGCGGCGCGCCACGTGCCGCGCGCCGCCGCTCCCAGGG
>JAPLOH010000068.1:5338-21640 GCA_026400845.1 Alphaproteobacteria bacterium | reverse complement strand
TGTAGCCTTCGCCGAGCAGGTAGCAGGGGCGCTGCCAGCCGAAATAGGTGCGGGTGGGGTTGCCCCAGGGGGTGCAGTGATAGGTCTGGTTGCCGGCCAGGAAATCCAAAAACAGGTCGGACTGGTTGAATTCCCACTTCCTTTTGCCCGGCTTGCGGCGGGAGAAGATGCTGCGGAACAGGTCCTTGGTGGCGCGGCGGTTGAGGAAGTGCTGCTGGTCGGGCGCGCGCTCATAGGCGTAGCCGGGGGAGACGGAAATGCCGTCGATCCCCATTTCCATCACGTCATCGAAGAAGCGTGCCATGCGCTCGGGGTCGGCGTTGTTGAACAGGGTGGCGTTGATGATGGTGCGGAAGCCGGCCGCCTTGGCCTTCGCGATGGCGGAGACACAGCGATCGTACACGCCGTCCTGGCAAACCGAGCGATCATGGTCATCGCGGTTGCCGTCGAGATGGACCGACCAGGAGAAGAACTTGTTGGGCTTGAACAGCTCCATCTTCTTCTCGAGCAGCAGCGCATTCGTGCACACGATCACATACTTCTTCCGCGCGATGCACTGGCGGACGACCTCGTCGATCTCCTTGTGCAGCAGCGGCTCGCCGCCGGCGATCACCACCACCGGTGCGCCGCACTCGTCGACGGCCTCCATGCATTCAGCGACGGAGAGGCGCTGGTTCAGGATTTCCGCGGGGTAGTCGATCTTGCCGCAGCCGGCGCAGGCCAAATTGCAGCGGAACAGCGGCTCCAGCATCAGCACCAGCGGGTAGCGCTTGCGGCCGATCAGATGCTGCTTGACGACATAGGCGCCGACACGCAGGGCCTGGTGCAGGGGAATGGACATGGAGCCCTCGAAATGCGAATGAGACGTCGCGTTTCTATTCATCGGATCGGACCCCGTCAACCGCCATGTCCGTCACCTCCCGCCGCATCCCCGTCCAGGGCCGCAGCCAGGAAACCGTCCAGAAAGTGCTGGCCGCCACGTCGGGGCTGCTGGCCCGCGGGCTGGCGGTGGAGAGCCTCACCACGGCCGCCATCGCCGCCGAGGCCCATGTCTCGGTCGGCGCGCTCTATCGCTTTTTCCCCGACAAGCAGGCGATCGTGGATGCGATAGGGTTGCGGCACATGGAGGCGTTCCAGGAGGCGTTGAGCATGCGGCTGATGTTCGCCTTCCCCGCTTCCCCGCAGGATTTTCTCGCCGCGGTGGTGGATGGTTTCGCCGACTACCTGGTGGCGCACCCGGATTTCCGTACCATCGCCTTCGGCCAGGGCGGCGCCGGGCGCACTATCAGCCGCGCCACGCGGGACGCCTATGCGGCCTCGGGCGAGGTGGCGGACCTCGTGCGCAGCTTCCTCGCCGAGGTGTTCGGCGTGGCGGTGACGGAGGAGTTCGAGTTCCGCCTGCGCCTCGCCATCGAGACCGGCGACCGGCTACTCGGCTATGCGTTCGAGCAGGAGAGCGAGGAGACCCGCCGCCGGGTGATCGCGGAGACCAAGCGGGTGCTGAACCTGATGCTGTTCTGATACCGGCGCGCGCCTCATGGAGTGACGACGATGGATACGCCAACCCTCAACGCCTATGACCGCGACCCCGGCAGCTTCGCCGAGGATTGGGAAACCCAGCCGCCACCCTCCGATCTGCACGCGACCGTAAGGCGCTTCTTCATCCAAGGCGGTGCCACGGCGGATGTCGGCTGCGGCAGCGGCCGCGATGCGGCCTGGCTCGCTGCCAACGGCTACCCGGCCGAGGGATTCGATGCCTCCGATGGCCTGTTGCGCGAGGCGCGCAGGCGCCATCCGCGGATCGCCTTCGCGGCGGCCACCCTGCCGGAGCTCGCCGGCATCGCCGATAGCAGCTTCGCCAATGTGCTCTGCGAGACGGTGATCATGCATCTCGCGCCGGAAAGCGTAGCGCCGGCGGTGACGCGGCTGCTCTCCATCCTGCGCGCTGGCGGCGTGCTCTATCTCAGCTGGCGCGTGACCGAAGGGCAGGACCGGCGCGACGAGCACGGGCGCCTGTACGCGTCCTTCGCGCCCGAGCGGGTGCTGCGAGCCCTGGAAGGCACGGAGCTGCTGCTCGACGAGCAGGCCGGCAGCGTATCCTCCGGCAAGCTGATCCGGCGGATCGTTGTTCGCAAACCGGCCGCCATCGGGTAGCGCGGCCCGTCAGGCGATTTCGAGGTCGGCCAAATCGGGGTGGCGCAGGAAGCCGGACATCTCGGCAGTGTAGAACGGGTTCATGGTGGCCGAGCGGCCGTGTTCGGTCCAATAGTAGTTGTGGGCCCGCGGGTCGCTCCACACCTTGGTGAGGTTGCGTTCGTCCACCAGGCGGTTGTAGCGCCAGAACGCGTCCGGTCGGACCTCCATCACGCTGGAATTGCCCAGGACCAGCGTCTCCATGCACTGGAGCGTGTAAAGCGCCGTCTTCTCGTGGAACGAGGCCACTTGGAGGCCGCCGTTGGTGTTCGGGCCGTAGATCGACCAGAGATTGGGAAAGCCCGGTAACATGCAACCCAGGTAGGCGCGCGCGCCATCCTTGGCCCACAGCTCTGCGACTGTCCGCCCCCCGCGACCGGTGATGGTCATCGGATAGAGGAACTCGGTGGCGTGGAAGCCGGTGGCGTAGACGATCACGTCGGCCTCGTGCAGCGTCCCGTCCTTGGCCACCACGCCGCGCGGCTCGATGCGCTCGATCCCGTTGGTGACCAGGGTGACATTGTCGCGCACCAGGGCGTCAAGAACGCAATATTCGGTGTCGACGACAACCGCGCGGGCCGACCAGACCGGGTGCGGCGGGGTCATGGCCGCCACGAGCGCCGGATCGCCGAGCTTGCGCTCCAGGAATGCGATGCTCACATCGCGGGCGCGCTTGTTGAGCGGGCTGCACGCGTAGGGATCTTTGAAGTCCGGATCGATTTGCGCGATGTTGGCGAGCCGGTCGAGCGTGCAGTTGCGGGCGCGCATGAAGTTGGTGTGGAACGGCAGGTTACGGTCGAGCCAGTTGACCTGCGGCGGGAACGGCGAGCGGTAGCCGGGCACAGGAGACAGCCATTGCGGCGTCCGCTGGAACACGGTGACGTGCGCGGCCCCAAGGGCGAGCTCGGGGATCATCTGGTAGCCAGTGGCGCCGGTGCCGATCACCGCCACCCGCTTGCCCTTCATGTCGACACCTTCCGGCCACCGCGCCGTGTGCCACGATGCGCCGGCGAAATGCTCGGCACCGGGGATGCTCGGGATGTTCGGACGGCTCAGAAAACCGACGGCCGTGATCACCGCGCGCGAGCGGATCGTGCGGGCGCCATCTGGCCCGTCGATGTCGATCTGCCACTCGCCGGCGGCCTCGTCCCAGGTCAGCGACTTGACCTCGGTCTCGAACTGGATGTGCCGGCGCAGGTCGAACCTGTCGGCGACCCAGTCGAAGTACTTCGCGTTCTCGCGCCAGTCGCAGTACGGATTCGGATAGGGGAAGTCGACTCCGAAGATGTGGGTGTAGGACCGGCTTAGCGTATCGACCCTGGCGCCCGGATAGCGGTTCTCCCACCACGTTCCGCCGACGCCGGTATTCTTCTCGAGGACGGTGAACGGGAATCCGGCCTCGCGCAGCTGGAGTGCCGCGTTCAGCCCGCCCATGCCGGCGCCGATGACCGTCACGGTGAAGTCCTTCAGCCGCGCCGGATCGGGCTGCTCGCGCCAGCGCAGCGACCGCGCCGCCGGGTCGATCGCCAGCTCCTCCAGGTGATGCCGCAGGCTCTCGCCCTCCATGGTCTGCCCCATCATCAGGCCCAGGCTGGTCGCCAGCCGTTCGCGCGGGCCGATGGGGAGAGTGCCGGCGCCGCTGTCGCGGTACGCCTTCAGGAAGTCGGCGCCCTTGCGCCGGAGCAGCGCCACGTCCGCTTCGGTGGCCGGCGAAACGAGGTCGGCATAGCCGGCCTGCACCGTCTTCACGCCCGTCGCCGCCACCTCCGGATCGCCGGTGAGCTGGTAGATCAGGCCACGCAGGACCATGGGATCGGCATGGGCCATCGCGTCGTCGATCGCCGCATCATCCGCGGCCAGCAGCTCGGGCCGAGACGCAACATCCTGCCTGATCATCGCAAAGGGCCTCCCTGCCCGGATAAAAGTTTTTTGCTTCTTTTTTCAAAAAAGAAGCCCTTCCCTACGGCAGATCGAAACTCACCACGATCGCCGCGGACGCAATCACCGCGGTATCCCGCCCGTCATCATCGGGCACGTCAAGCCCGCCTTTGGTAACGGTGACGGTCACGACGCCATAGGGCAACGACGTGCGCACACGCTCGGCGTCCACCAAGCCAGGCTGCTGGACGCCGATGGTGACGGCGACCTGCATCTGCTTGATGTCGAGGTTGAGCGCGCGGATGAAGGAGAGCGAGGAGTGGTGCAGGGCGTCCTGCACGGCCCGGAGCGCCGCCTTGGTGTAGTCGCCGCCGTGCAGATCATTGCCGGCGCCCATTTCGAGGATGATGCGCTTGAGTGCCATTGCCGTGCCCTCTCAGATATCGAGCCGCACGATGGCGGCGGCGTGTGCCATCACGGTGGCGCCGGTGCCATCCTCGGTGGGGATTTCGAGCCCGCCTTCCACCACAGTCACCTCGCCGGTGCCGTGGGGCAGCACGGCGAGCACTTGCGCTTTGTCGACCAGTTCGGGGTGCGGCACGCCGATGGTGATGTGCACCCGCATGGAGTCGATATCGACGCCCAGCGCGCGGGTGATGGTCAGCGAGTTGTGCCACAGCGCGTCGCGCAGGGCGCGGACGGCGGCCTTGGTGTAGTCCTGCCCGCGGATATCGGTGCCCATGCCGATCTCGAGCACCATGCGTTTGCCGGCCATCGACGTCCTCCGTTCTGTTGCCCGCATCGTGCGCCGGAGTGTCACCTCCGCGCAACTGGCCACGCCCGGGGCGCGATGCTAGTTTGCATGCGCACTAACCCGGCGGGGGACCCCATGCGTATCAGCGCGATGCAGATGAATTGCAGCCACGTGAAAGCCGACAACATCGCCCAGGCCCAGCGCCTGATCGATGGGGCGATGGAGGCCGACCGGCCGAACATCGTCAGCCTGCCGGAGATGTGGAGCTGCCTGGGCGGCGACCGGGCGATCAAGTTCGCCGAAGCCGAGGAGCTGCCGCCGCCTGGCAGCAATGAGCCGGGCGGGGCGGCCTATGAGTTCCTGCGCGGGGTGGCGCGGGATCGGCGGATCGTGGTGCATGGCGGCTCGATCGCCGAGAAAGCGGGCGAGAAGCTGTTCAACACCACCGTGGTGTTTGACCCGTCGGGCGTGGAGATCGCGCGCTACCGCAAGATCCATTTGTTCGACATCGTCAGCCCCGACGGCACCGGGTATCGCGAGAGCAGCACCTATGGCGCCGGCTCCGAGGTGGTCACCTACGAGGCGGACGGCGTGAAGATCGGCTGCGCCATCTGCTACGATGTGCGCTTCCCCGAGATGTTCCTCGCTTTGCGCCGCGCCGGCGCCGAGGTGATTTTCCTCCCCTCCGCCTTCACCCTGCAAACCGGCAAGGACCATTGGGAGGTGCTGATCCGCGCCCGCGCGATCGAGACCCAGTGCTGGATGGTGGCGCCCGCCACTTGGGGCAAGCACACCGAGCGCGCGGGGGATCGCTTCACCTATGGGCATTCGCTGATCTGCGACCCCTGGGGGCACGTGGTCGCCAAGGCGTCGGACGGGGTGGGCTGGATCACCGCACGGATCGATAGCGGGCTGACCGGGCGGGTGCGGCGGGACATGCCGGTTCTGGAACACCGGGTTCTGGAACACCGGAAGATGGTTTGAGGATGGCTCCGACCGATCAGCGGACGCCTGAATGCGATTGAGCAAAACTTCACCGAGTGTTGACTTGCATGTTAACACTGGCTCGCTATAAGTCCGACGGGACGATCCTGCCATGGGTGTCGCCGTCTTCAGCCATGCCTGCCCGGATGGTGTACTATTCCAGACAATGGGAGAGCGATTTCATAGACTTACCAAAGGACAACACACGCCGTGGGCTCCGACCCAACCCACAAGCCCAAGATTGGGTGAGGGGGCTTTTGGATCGTTATGTCGATGGCGAACCGCTTGCCAAGCTGATCCGTCCACGGGGGTTCGCCAAGTGCCCGCCGTTCCAGCGAATGCGGTCGCCACATGACCAGGTTGTCGAATTGCGCACTGAACAGACACGGACATTCGGCTTTTTCGCGCGTGACCGATCCTACGTCGCCCATCGCATATTTCCGGTTGAGGCGCTGAAGAGCGAGCGGAAATCCATCGCATCTGCCTATCGTACCGCCGCGGAATCCGTCCTTGTATTCTGGCTCCGGACCCTAAAACTCGATCCCGCTGAAATCGACAGGACAACAGATGTCAACCACCTCTTCTGAACATCCGGCATCCGAACCGCAAGATATCGAAGTGGCAGTCGGCAAACCCTCAGCGCTGGGAATTCGACGTGACCCGGCGATGGACGCCGTCGTCACGCGGCTGCTTGACGAGCGCGCTCAATTGATAGCGGCAATGGAGGCCGATGGCGTTTCGATCCGAGAATTGGCCCGACGCGCCGGGGTCAGCCCGGCAGCGGTTTCGCGCCAACTTGGGCAGGAGAAGGACATGCTGATCGGCACCAGCACCCTGCTGGCGCACTACCTGGGCCGGGAATGGCGCCAGACCCTGGCACATTCACGCCACGCCCCAGACGTAGCGCGCAACTTCCGCATTGTCGATCACCGTTCCAAGGCTCCGACGACGGGTGACGCCGGCTTCGCCTATGTGACGCAGGCAGGAGCGAGTGCGCAGAAAACCCTACCTCCTGCCCCATCACTCACGGTCATATGACCATGGGCAAGCTTCGGCGCGCCCGGCAGCCACTCTATGTCCATGGCGTGTTCTGCGAGTCCGTGCGTGATGAAGTTCAGGGCTCCCAGACACTCGTTGGGGTCTATCGGGGTCAGGTCGTCGTCGATGGATTTCCGGGGAATTTCTCCCAGCTTTCGGTCTCGGCGTGGATACGATGGCCGCTCGGAGCCGATGCGCCGGCACGGCTGCGCACGGTCCTCGTGCTGCCCGACGGGCAGGAGGTTCCGACGGACTACCAGGCCACCCCGCTGCCCACCGCAGTACCCGAGGATGCGGACAGCGTAGAAGTCGCCATCGTGCAGGTCTTTGCGAATGTGCCCGTCACTCGGCACGGCCGCCTGCAGTTCTTTATCGACCTCGATGACCGCCGATATCGCGCGGTCGCCCTGCGTATCATCGAGCGAGAGGCGCAGGCTGCTGAGCCTCCCCGGCCGACAACAGCATGACAGGCCCCGATCCAGGGAGTCTGCAGGTCAGCCGGATCAGCTTCCTCGCCTCCTCCGCCGCCCTCGCCCAGGACAGCCGCACCCGCCTCGCCGCCCGCTATGGTGATGTGGCGCCGGAGAATGCCCAGGTGATCGTCGCCCTCGGCGGTGACGGGTTCATGCTGGAGACGCTGCATCGCATGCTCGGCCGCGGGGTTGCGGTGTACGGGATGAATTGCGGCTCGGTCGGCTTCCTGATGAACACGTTCAGCGAGGAGGACCTGCCGGCCCGTCTCACCAGCGCCCAGGCCGCCGAACTGCACCCGCTGCGCATGACCGCGACCACGCGGGATGGTCGGCACCATGAGGCGTTGGCGCTCAACGAGGTGTCGCTGCTGCGCCAACTCCGCCAGGCCGCCAAGGTGCGCATCACCGTCGATGGGCGGGTGCGGCTATCGGAGCTGATCTGCGATGGGGTGCTGGTCGCCACCCCCGCCGGATCGACCGCCTATAATCTCTCGGCGCATGGGCCGATCGTGCCGCTCTCGGCCAATCTGCTGCCGCTGACCCCGATCAGCGCCTTCCGCCCCCGCCGCTGGCGCGGCGCGTTGCTGCCAAGCTCCGCCCAGGTGCTGTTCGAAGTGCTGGAGCCCGACAAACGCCCGGTCGCCGCGGTGGCGGATTTCACCGAAGTGCGCGACGTGATCGCGGTGGCCGTGCGCGAGGACCGCGGGCTGGCCGCCACCATCCTGTTCGACCCGGACCAGGGCCTGTCCGAGCGGATCATCGTCGAGCAGTTCACGGTCTAATCGGCTCGTCCATCGCCTCCGCCAGAGCCTGGAAACTGACCTCGACGTTGCTTGCCTCATCACGGGTCTGGCGCAGAAATTCCTCGATCCGCGGCGCGAGGCGGATCGCCTCGTCCACCTCCGGGTCCGCACCCGGGCGATGGGCGCCGAGGCGGACAATGTCGACGGCGTCGGCATAGAGCGCGAGGATGCGCCGGGCACGGCGGGTCAGCGCGTTCTCCGTCTCCGTGTTGCAGCCCGGCACGGCACGCGACAGGGAGCGCAGCACGTCGATCGCGGGATAGCGGCCGCCCTCGGCGATCCGCCGGTCCAGCACGACATGGCCGTCGAGAATGCCGCGCACTGCGTCGGCGATCGGTTCATTGTGGTCATCGCCCTCCACCAGTACGGTGAAGAAGGCGGTGATCCGCCCGGTGCTCTCCCCTAGATCCGGACCGGGACCGGCGCGCTCCAGCAGGCGCGGCAATTCGGCGAACACGCTTGGCGGATAGCCGCGCGTTGCCGGCGGCTCGCCGGCGGAGAGGCCGATCTCCCGCAGGGCCAGGCAATAGCGTGTCACGCTGTCCATCAGCAGCAGCACCTTCTTGCCGGCATCACGGAAATGCTCGGCGACCGTCATCGCGGTGTAGGCGGCCTCGCGGCGCATCAATGGCGGCATGTCGGAGGTCGCCACCACCACCACCGAGCGCGCCAGCCCCTCGGCGCCGAGATCGTCCTCGAGGAACTCGCGCACCTCGCGCCCGCGCTCGCCGACCAGGGCCAGTACTGCGACGTCGCAGTCGGTATGGCGCGCCAGCATCGACAGCAGCGTGGACTTGCCGACGCCGGAGCCGGCGAACAGGCCGAGGCGCTGGCCGTCGCGGCAGGTGGTGAAGGCGTTCAACGCCCGCACGCCGAGATCGATGCGCGGGCCGAGGCGCGCCCGCCCGGTCGCCTCCGGCGGCGCGGTTCGGGCGCTCAGCCCAACCGGGCCTCGGGCCAAGGCGCCGCGCCGGTCAAGCGGCTGGCCGAGCGGGTCGATCACCCGGCCGACCCAGCCGTCATCGACATGCAGTACACCGCCCGCCCGGTTCAGCCGTGTGGTGACACGCACGCCGGGCCCGATGCCGTCGGTCGCGCCGAAAGCCATTGCACGGGCGGCGGTGCCGGCGAAGCCGATGATCTCGGCGGTCACCTTCCGATGATCGCGCGCATGCAACGTCACCCGGTCGCCGATCGCGACATGCTCGGCGAGGCCGCCGATATCGACCGCGAGGCCGGACAAGCCGGTGACTCGCCCTTCCACGTCGATCCCGGCGCATCCCAGGAGCGTCGCCGCGGCCTGGTCAAGCCGTGCAGCGAGCGTGCCGCCCCTCACAGCGAATACCGTTTATTAACGTTTGTCTCATTTTTGCGATGAATAGCTGATTAATCCCTGTAATTTCGAAGATGAGGGGCCAAAATGATGAAAAAACTATGGCGCCGCGCGCAATTCTCCCTTAAATAACACTCATAGGTTGTAGGAGAGATGATTATGCGCGTCCTTCTGGTTGAAGATGATCTCGATGCTGCACGCTCTGTCGCCCTGATGCTCAAAGCCAACGGCACGGTGGTCGACCAGGCCGACACCGGGGAGGAGGCGCTGGAGCTCACCCGCCACTACGACTACGACATCGTCATACTCGACCTCATGCTGCCGGACATGGAGGGCTACGAGGTGGTTCGCCGCATGCGCGCGGGGCGCATGGAGACCCCGGTGCTGATCCTGTCCGGCCTCTCGCGGCCTCAGGCAAAAGTGAAGGGTCTCGCCCTCGGGGCCGATGACTTCATCACCAAGCCCTACGACAAATCCGAACTGGTCGCCCGCATCCAGGCGATCGTGCGGCGCAGCAAGGGTTTCAGCCAGCCAAGCC
Organism: Alphaproteobacteria bacterium; assembly: GCA_026400845.1. Classification (GTDB taxonomy): domain Bacteria; phylum Pseudomonadota; class Alphaproteobacteria; order Acetobacterales; family Acetobacteraceae; genus CAIYPH01. The sequence goes on along the minus strand of JAPLOH010000068.1, from coordinate 11,646 downwards.
TGCGGGTCGGTGAACTGCAACTCAACCTGGACAGCCATGAGGTCTTTGTCGGCACCCAGGCGGTGCGGCTCACCGGCAAGGAATACGCCATCCTCGAACTGCTGACCCTGCGCAAGGGGATGATCCTGACCAAGGAGGCCTTCCTCAATCATCTCTACGGCGGGATGGACGAGCCCGAGATGAAAATCATCGACGTTTTCATTTGTAAATTGCGCAAGAAGCTCGCCGCGGCGGGGGCGACCAACGTCATCGGCACCGTCTGGGGCCGCGGCTACATGATGCGCGAGCCGGACCAGCGTTCGGTCTTCGCCCCGCCGCAGGTGGCCCCTGTTCCGGCCACACCCGCTCCCTTGGCCCTCGCGGTGGATCCCGCCCGCACGGCGGCCTGACGAGCATGGCGCGCCTGGGCATGGGAAAGTCGGTCGTCATGATGGCGCGGGTGCGGCGGATCGTCACCGAGGAGGCCCGCCACGCCCTCGCCGCCGCCATTGCGGCGGAGACCGCGACCGAAGCGGCGTTGCGCGACATCACTGACACGATCGCCCGCGAGCGCGAGCTCGCCTCCGCACTCGACGGCGATGACCTCGTGGTCGAGGCCTATATCGTCTGGCTCGCCGAGGCCGGGCAGCAACTCGAAGCCGCGCGGGCCCGCCGAGATGCCGCGGCGGCGGCGGCCGCCCAGGCGCGCAGCCGCCTCAACCTCGCCAAGGCGGCCGAACAGGCGGTGGAGCGCCACATCGCCAATGCCGCCGAGGCCGCGCGGCAGGACGAACTTCGCCGCGAACAAATCACGCTCGACGAGGCGGCACGGCAGCACCGGCCCTGCTTTGAGCCGAACGGTACCACGATTGCGCGATCACCGCTGGCAAATCCTCCGGATTGACGCCACTTTGCCGGCCGCGCCCGGCCACATCGGCTCGGCCAGCGGAGCGTGATTGCCGACATGACCGTCTACAGCGACAGCCTGAACCCGGATCTGCTCGACCGTATCCCGCTTGATGCGGCACGCGTACTCGACGTCGGATGCAACGCCGGCGCCCTCGGGCTCGAATTCAAATGCCGCAACCCAGCCACCCGCTACTACGGCATCGAGACCGATGCCGATGCCGCCGCCATCGCCCGCACCCGGCTCGACGAGGTTGCGACCACGTCCGTCGAGGACGACCCCTTTCCGTTCGGCGACACATTGTTCGATTGCATCGTCTTCGGCGACGTGCTGGAGCATCTGATCGACCCGTGGCGCGTGATCCGCCTGCTCTCGGAACGGCTGACCGAGGCGGGGGTGATGGTGATCTGCATGCCCAATGTCGAGCATTGGAGTTTCGCGGAACGCATCCTGCGCGGCACCTTCGACTATGCGGACCAGGGCCTGTTCGACCGCACGCATTTGCGCTGGTTCACCTTCGAGACCACCCAGCGGGCCATTCGCGAGGCCGGGCTCGCGCCCTACGACGTGCTGCCCCGTATCTTTGACCGCCAGCAGGCCATCAGCTTCGCCAATGCGATGCGCCCCGCGCTCGAGACCCTGGGGATCGACGTGCAGCACTACGCCAGCCGCGCCGCGCCGTTGCAGTATGTCTGGCGTGCGACCCGCCAGCCGATCCCGACGATGGCGGTGTTTTCCTCGATGCTGAACCCGGTGGGCGGCGTCAGCCATGTCCGCGTGATCGAGCCGATGGCCGCACTGGCCACCTGCGCGGGCTTCACCACCCGCATCCTCGGCTCCTTCGATCCCGGACCGGTGGACCCCAACCAACCCCGCATCTTCATTTTCCACCGCCCGCTGCTGGCTGGTAATCCCGGGCTCGCGCCGATCCGCCGGCTGCTCGACCAGGGCTTCGTCGTGGTGTGCGAATTCGACGACCACCCCGCCTATATCCCGGTACTGCAACGCCCCGACATCCAGAATTTCCGCGCCGTCCATGCCATCCAGACCTCGACAGAGCCGCTCGCCGAGGTGCTGCGGGCGCAGAACCCGGAGGTCGTGGTGTTCCCCAACGCGGTCAACCGCATGCAGGCGCCGCGTAATTTCACCGATTCCAGCCATCTCACGATGATGTTCGCCGGCATCAACCGTGAGGATGAATGGCCGCAATATGTGCCGGCACTGAACGCCGTCGCCGCCCTCGCCGGTGAACGGCTGAACTTCCGCATCGTCGCCGACCGCGGGCTCTATGATGCGCTCGACACCCCGCACAAGCATTTCACCCCGCTATGCGACTATGACACCTATCAGGACCTGCTGGCGCAGAGCGAGATCTGCTTCATGCCGCTGAATGACACCCCGTTCAATCGCTGCAAATCCGACCTCAAATATATCGAGGCGGCCACTTTCCGCGTTGCGGCCCTCGCGAGCCCGATCGTCTATGCCGACTCCATCGTGGACGGCGGGACCGGGCTGATTTTCCGCACCCCGCAGGAATTGCAGCAGCGCCTGGTCCGCCTCGTCGCCAACCCCGACGCGGCGCGCGGCCTCGCCAACGCCGCGCGCGCCGATGTCACCGCCAACCGCATGCTCGCCGCGCCAATCCGCGCCCGCGCGGCCTGGTACTACAGCCTGTGGGAGCGTCGCGAGGAACTCAATCAACAGTTGCTTGCCCGCGTCCCAGAACTTGCGCTACCGGCCGAGGTGCTGCATTCCGGGGCCTGAGTAGACCAGGACAGGCGGGGCATCGATGATACGGGCATTTTGGATGCGGGCTGTCGCGCTCGCCAAGCGCGTCATCTCCTGGATTCTGCGCCAGCTGGCGTGGTTCGACTACGCGTACAGCTTCCTGCGCAACCCGAGCCAGATCGTCGCCAAATGGCCGCAAGGCGAGATAGAAGTTGGCCCGCGGGTCGCGATCTTCATCCATTTCGACGGCCAGGGCGACGTGCGAGATCACACGTTGCACTACGTTGCCGCGCTCAATGCAGCCGGGCTATCGGTGCTGTTCGTTACCAACTCCGGCAAGCTCAAGCCGGTGGCGCTGGAGAAGCTCAAGAAAATCTGCGCCGGGGTGCTGGTGCGCCGCAACATCGGCTATGATTTCGGCGCCATGCGCGAGGGCCTCGAATATCTTGGGCTGCCGCGCAAGAACACCGAGATGGTGCTGATCGCCAACGACAGCATCTACGGTCCGCTTGGCCCGCTCGACGACCTCGTCGGCCGGATCGATTTCGAGCGTGCCGATTTCTGGGGCGCCACCGACAGCTGGCAACAGCGCTACCACATCCAGTCCTATCTCGTGGCGGCAGGGCCGAAGGTGCTGCAAAGCAAGGCCTGGAAGGATTTCTGGAAGCGCGTGCGTCCGGTCAGGGCGAAAAGCTGGGTGGTGTTCAAGTATGAGCTCGGCCTCAGCCAGGCGATCGTGCGCGGCGGCTACAGCGTCGGCGCGCTGTGGCGCTACCACGATCTCGTCCGCAACGTGAACCAGGCCTGGCTGATGGAACCCCGCCGTGACATGCCGGTGAGTGCCGAACCGATGATGTCGATGCGCTTCATCCACACCCACCGCATCCGACACAACGTCGCCACCCGCACGCCGCTCAACCCGACATCGGATTTGTGGCGTCAACTCATCCAGGCCGGCTTCCCCTTCATCAAGCGCGAACTGCTGCGCGACAACCCCTCCCAGGTCGCCGATATCATCGACTGGCGGGATGAGGTGAACAAGAAATTCGGCCGCGTGCCCGAGGCAATCGAGCATGACCTGCGGCGCGTGATGCGCAACAGGGTCTCCTAGCTGCCTGTCGGAGTCCTTCGAGAAGGGAGGCGGTTCGGCCGGCGTCTGTTTCGATGTGCTTCGGGCGTGCCATTTCCTGCGTCGACGGATTTGATGGCGCCGGATCCCGGTTCTGAGTTTGCGCGCGCCGGGCGCAGAGTATCCCACCATCCGACGTCTTCAGGCGATGGCATAGGTCTTGGAGCCGCCCAACGGCCTAAGCATAGCGCTCCCACGTCGCGCTCAGTCCGACAGGCTGCTAAAGAGTAACCCGGCAACACGAATGGGAACCCGAGATGGCGCGCATCATGCTGGTCGAATGCATGCAGGAGATTTCCTCTTTCAACCCGATGCAGTCTGGTTTCGACGAATTCGCCGTCAGCCGCGGTGCGGAATTCTACCGCCAGCGCGGACTCAACACCGGGCTCGGCGGCGCTTTGTCGGTGTTCGACGCCGCTGGTGCCGACCTGGTGCCGAGCTATTCGGCGCGTGCCGGCAGCGCCGGGTTGCTGTCTGCGGCAGCGTGGCCGCGCCTGTCGGACGATCTGATCGCGGCCGTGGCGCCTGACATGAACCGGATCGACGGCATCTACGTCTCGCTGCATGGCGCGATGGGGGCGGATGGCGAGTTGGACCCGGAGGGCTGGATCCTCACCGAGATCCGCAAGCTCGCCGGCCCGCACATCCCGATCGTTATTTCGCTCGACCTGCACGGCATCTGCACGGATCGCATGCTGAAGGCGATCGACGGGCTGGCGATCTACCACACCTATCCGCACGTCGATTTCGCCTCCACCGGCGCGCGCGCGGCGCGGCTGCTGCTGCGGCTGCTGGAGAAGCCGGTGCGCACCACCATCGCCCGGGTGGTGATCCCGGCGCTGGTGCGCGGCGACGAGTTGATCACCAAGAGCGGCTGCTACGGCGACATGATCCGCGAGTGCCTGCGGCTGGAGCGCGAGGGCACCGCGATGTCGGCGGGGATCATGATCGGCAACCCCTTCACCGATGTGCCGGAGCTGTGCAGCCAGGTGATCATCATGACGGAGGATGACGCCGCCACCGCCGAGCGCGAGGCGCTGCGGATGGCGGCCGAGTTCTGGCCGCAGCGGGCGCGGATGCAGGGCAAGTTCATCAGCCTGGAGCGCGCCATCGCCCAGGCCCGCACCATCGAGGGCCCGGTGATCTTCACCGACGCGCCGGATGCGACCTCCTCTGGTGCGACGGGTGATTCCAACCTCATCCTGCGGGCTTTGGGGGAGGCCGGCTACCCCAAGCGGGTGCTGGCGCAGATCGTCGACCCCAAGGCGGCGCGGGCGGCGCATGCGGCGGGGGTGGGCGCGGTGATCGAGTGCACTTTGGGCGGCCAGCATGACCCGGCGCGGTTTCCGCCGCTGAAGGTGACGGCGCGGGTGCAGTTGTTGTCGGACGGCAAAGCACGGCTGGAAACCGCGCATTCCCCGCTCGAGGCCGGGCCGACCGCGGTGCTCACCTGGGGGAATACTTCGGTGGTGGTGATGAGCCGCTCGGTCAGCCTGTTCGACCGGGCGATGTATTATGCGAACGGGCTCGATCCGCAGGATTTCGACCTGATCGTGGTGAAATCGCCGCATACCGAGTTCCATATGTATGACCAGTGGGTGGAGAAGAACTTCAACCTGGATATCCCAGGCGCCACTTCGGCCAATCTGCCGACGCTCGGCCACACCATCTGCGCGCGGCCGATGTATCCGCTCGATCCGGACGCGACCTTCACGCCGCGCACGGTGATCTACGCGCGGAGCTGAGCGCCATGAAGGTCAGCATCCTCGACGACTATTTCGAGACGCTGCGCACGCTGCCCTGCTTCGCGCGGCTGGCGGGGCATGAGGTGACGGTGTGGAACGACCATGTGCAGGACACTGAGGCGCTGGCCGCAAGGCTGTCGGAGACCGAGGCGCTGGTGCTGTTCCGCGAGCGGACGAAGATCCAGGGCGCGCTGCTGGAGAAGCTGCCGAAGCTGCGGCTGATCAGCCAGCGCAGCGTCTACCCGCATATCGACATCGCCGCCTGCAACCGGCTCGGCATCATCGTCTCCTCCAACCAGCACGCCGGCACGCCCAGCTACGCGGCGGCCGAGCTGACCTGGGGGCTGCTGCTGGCCGCCGCCCGGCAGATCCCGCAGCAGATGGCGGCGCTGAAGGCGGGCATTTGGCAGATCGGCGTCGGCAGCACGCTGCGCGGCAAGACGCTGGGGGTGTTCGGCTATGGCCGCATCGGCGCCGAGGTGGCGAAGTATGGCCGCGCCTTCGGCATGCGGGTGGTGGCGTGGTCGGGCGCGGACTCGCTGGCCCGTGCGAGGACGGACGGGGTGGAGACGGCGGCGACCCAGGCGGAGTTCTTCGCCATGTGCGACGTGGTTTCGCTGCATCTGCGCCTCTACCCGAGCACGCGCGGGGTGGTGACGGCGGAGGATCTGGCGGCGATGAAGCCCGATGCCATCCTGGTCAACACCAGCCGCGCCGGGTTGATCGCCCCGGGGGCGCTGGAGGCGGCGCTGCGGGCCGGACGGCCGGGGGCGGCGGCGGTGGATGTGTTCGAGGAGGAGCCGGCGCTGGGCGGCGCGCA
>JAPLOH010000068.1:0-5278 GCA_026400845.1 Alphaproteobacteria bacterium | reverse complement strand
CGCATCCGCTGCTCGCCATGCCCAACGTGGTCGCGACGCCCCATATCGGCTACGTCTCGCGAGATGAATACGAGCTGCAGTTCAGCGACATCTTCGACCAGATCAACGCCTACGCGGCAGGCACGCCGATCCATGTCGTAAACCCCGAGGCCATCGCCCGCCGTTGAGGACGCCCCGATGAAAATCGACTCCGTCGACCTGTTCTACCTCTCGATGCCCGTCGTCACCACCGAGGCCGATGGCAGCCAGGATGCGCTGCTGGTGCGGGTGCGTGCCGGCGGGCACACCGGCTGGGGCGAGTGCGAGGCGGCGCCTCTGCCCTCCATCGCCGCCTTCGTCTGCCCGATGTCGCACGGCGCCTGCCGACCGGTCGCCGCTTCCGTGCTGGGCCAGACCATCGACGGCCCGGCCGACATCGCCCGCATCGCCAAGCAGGTCGAGTACGACAGCATGGACCTGCTACAGGCGCCGCACACTTGGTCCGGCATCGAGATGGCGCTGTGGGATCTTCTGGGCCATGCCCGCGAAACGCCGGTGTGGCGCCTGCTCGGCTACACCGCCAGCCACAAGAAGCGCCCCTACGCCTCCATGCTGTTCGGCGACACGCCGGCCGACACGCTGCGCCAGGGCCAGTCCGCCCGTGCCGCCGGCTATGGCGCGGCGAAATTCGGCTGGGGCCCGATCGGGCGTGGCAGTGCCGCCATCGACGCCGACCACTTCGCCGCCGCCCGCGAAGGGATCGGGCCGGACATGTTGCTGATGGTCGATACCGGGCAGATCTGGGGCGAGGACGTCGAGGCCGCCGCCGCCCGCATCCCGGCGCTGGAGGCCGCGCGGGCGACATGGCTGGAGGAACCCTTCCATACCCATGCGCTGGCCCAGTACGGTGCGCTCGCCGCACGTAGCCCGCGCGTGCCATTGGCGGGCGGCGAGGGCGCCTTCAACGTGGCGATGGCCGAGCACCTCATCGACTACGGCCGCGTCGGCTTCATCCAGATCGACACCGGGCGCATCGGCGGCATCGGCCCCTCGAAGCGGGTGGCGGATCACGCGGTGGCCAAGGGCATCATTTTCGTCAACCACACCTTCACCTCCCACCTCGCCCTCTCCGCCTCCATGCAGGCCTTCGCCGGGCTGGCCGATCACCGCATCTGTGAATACCCGTTCCAGCCCAAGCAACTCGCGATCGACTTCGTGGCGAACCCGCTGGCGCGCGACGCCAATGGCGAGGTGGCCGCGCCGGACGCCCCCGGCCTTGGCGTCGCGGTCGATCCCGCGGGCATCCGGCGCTATCTGGTCGAGACCGAGATCACAGTGGGCGGGCGGACGCTCTACCGCACCCCCGCAGTCGACTAGCCGCGCGGTCGCCATGAACCCTGAAGGGTATCTCGACGGCTTCACCAACCGGCGGATCGCCGGTTGGGTGCGTGACCGGGACGCGCCGGGCCGGCGGGTGCAGCTCGAAGCTCGGCTCGGCAACACGCGGCTGGCCGATCTCGTCGCGGACGGCTTCCGCGAAGACCTCCGCGCCGCCGGGATCGGCGACGGGCGCCACGCCTTCGCACTCGACCTGCCGCGCCCGCTGAGCGACGTCGAGTGCGCGTTGCTCAACCTCCGCATTCCCGGCAGTTCGCGCCTGTTCCTGGCCGGCGAACTGCATTTGCTCCGGCAGGATCTGCCGCCGCCGCCGGCGCAACCCGTCGGTTCCGCCGCTGCATCCTGCATATCGGCACCGAGAAGACCGGCACGACGGCGTTGCAGTCCTTCCTGGACACCAATCGCGCCGGATTGGCTGGGGCCGGCATCTTCCAGCCGCGTAGCCTGACGTGGCCAAGCGATGCCCCACACGCCGGCGCCCGGGCCCTGGTTGCCTTCGCCCGGCGGGACGAGAACCCGGACGATCCGGTGAAGCGCGCGGAGGGGGCAACCGACGAAGCGGGGTTGCTGGCATGGCGCACTCGCCTCGCGGCAGCCTTCGCCACCGAACTCGCCGCCGCCCCGGGCAATTGCGACACCATCCTGCTGTCGAGCGAGCAATGCCACTCCAACCTCTGGCGCATCGACGAAGTCCAGGCGGTGCACCAATTGCTGGCGCCTTTTTGCGACGGCTTCGAGGTGATCGTCTACCTGCGCGCCCAGCACGAACTCGCCGTCAGCGCCTATGGCATGTTGCTGCGCGACGGCCACCACGACGCGGTCATGTTGCCGGACTTTTCCGTTCCACCGCTGACGAAGGCGCTGCGCCGCCATTACTTCGACCACGAAACCCTGCTTGCCCGCTGGTCCTCGGTGTTCGGCACCAAGGCCATGCGAGTACAGTTGTTCGCGCGCGACACGCTGCTGAATGGCGACATCGTCGATGACTTCGCCTCCCTCGCCTTGCCGCCAGGCAATTGGCGACGGGTGGCGCGCAGCAATACCAACCAATCCGCCGCCGCCCAGCATCTGCTCATCGGGCTCGGTCGCGCCTTGGCAGCCCGCTCCGCAGGGGAGGCCGAGCACGTGCGCGCCTGGCTGGTCCCCCGGCTCGCCGCCAGCGCCCCGGGCAATGGCATCCGGCCGACGCGGGACGGGGTGGCGGGTTTCATGGCGCAGTTCGCCCAGGCCAACAACCGCGTCCGCGCCGCCTGGTTCCCCGCACGCGATCAGTTGTTCCCCATCGACCTCGGCGAATTCCCCGAAACCGAACTCCCGGCCGAGGACCGCCTGGCCGCCGCCTGCACGGCGCTGATCGAGACCATCCTGCACGAATTGCCGCGCTGATCCGCTGCCCGGCGCTCCCCTGCCCGGCGCCCGGTGCAGCCCGGGCATCCGTTGCACCGGACCCGCTGGCCCCCTAGAAGTGCGCCTCGCCTCACGCCCGATCGCAGGAGCCTTTCCCATGGCCAGCTACCAGTACGTCTACGTCATGAAGGACCTCACCAAGGCCTTCCCCGGCGGCCGCGAGGTGTTCAAAGGCATCACCCTCTCCTTCCTGCCCGGGGTGAAGATCGGCGTGCTCGGCGTCAACGGCGCCGGCAAATCGACCCTGCTCAAGATCATGGCGGGCATCGAGACCGAATACGGCGGCGAATGCTGGGCCGCCGAGGGCGTCAAGGTCGGCTATCTCCAGCAGGAGCCGAAACTCGACGAGGACAAGACGGTCGGCCAAAACGTCGAGATGGCCTTCGCCGAGCTCAAGGCCGCCATCGACCGCTTCAACGAGATCTCCAACAAATTCGCCGAGCCGATGGACGACGACGAGATGAACGCCCTGCTCACCGAACAGGGCGACCTCCAGGAGCAGATCGACGCCGCCGATGGCTGGGAACTCGATCGCCGGGTCGACATCGCGCTCGACGCGCTGCGCTGCCCGCCGGCCGATAGCGCCATCACCAGCCTCTCCGGCGGCGAGCGCCGTCGCGTGGCCCTGTGCCGGCTGCTGCTCGAAAAGCCCGACATCCTGCTGCTCGACGAACCAACCAACCATCTCGACGCCGAAAGCGTCGCCTGGCTGGAGAAAACCCTGCGCAACTTCGCCGGCACCGTGCTGGTCGTCACCCATGACCGCTACTTCCTCGAGAACGTCACCAACTGGATCCTCGAGCTCGAACGCGGCCGCGGCTATCCCTTCGAGGGCAACTACTCCTCCTGGCTCGACCAGAAATCCAAGCGCCTCCAGCAGGAGGAGAAGGAAGAAACCTCCCGCATGCGGGCGCTGGCCGAGGAAAAGGAGTGGATCGCCTCCACCCCCCGCGCCCGGCAGACCAAATCCAAGGCCCGCATCCAGAAATACGAGGAGCTGCTGCAGAAGAGCCTCGAACAGCAGGTCGGCGTCGCCGAAATCACCATCCCGCCGGGCCCCCGCCTCGGCGGCACCGTCATCGAGGCGGAGAACCTCTCCAAGGGCTTTGGCGATCGCGAACTCATCCAGAACCTGAACTTCAAGCTGCCGCCAGGCGGCATCATCGGCGTGATCGGCCCCAACGGCGCCGGCAAAACCACCCTGTTCCGCATGATCACCGGGCAGGACACCCCCGACTCCGGCTCGCTGCGCCTCGGCGAAACCGTAAAACTCGGCTACGTCGACCAAAGCCGCGACAGCCTCGATCCCAACAAATCCGTCTGGGAGGAAATCTCGGGGGGAACCGACGTCATCTACCTCGGCAAACGCTCCGTCGCGTCGCGCGCCTATGTCGGCGCCTTCAACTTCAAAGGCTCCGACCAGCAGAAGAAAGTCGGCATCCTCTCCGGCGGTGAGCGCAACCGCGTCCATCTCGCCAAAATGCTCAAAAGCGAATCCAACGTCCTCCTGCTCGATGAACCCACCAACGACCTCGACGTCGATACGCTCCGCGCCCTCGAAGAAGCCCTGATGGACTTCGCCGGCTGCGCCGTGGTGATCAGCCATGATCGATGGTTCCTCGATCGCCTGGCCACCCATATCCTCGCCTTCGAAGGCGACAGCCACGTCGAGTGGTTCGAAGGCAACTTCCAAGCCTACGAAGAAGACAAACGCCGCCGCCTCGGCGCCGACGCCACCGAACCCCACCGCATCAAATACCGCCCCCTCGCGCGGTAGGACCCGAGGTCGTGGGCCGATGGAGCGGAAGCAAGGAAGGCGGGGGCGCTGCCCCTCGACCCCGCCAGGGGCCGAGCCCCTGGACCTCTATGCGCTAAAGGATAGCTCGGAAGCTGGAAGAGGGCGCCTGCTCAGGCCGTCATCTCCGCTCCGACGGCGCCCTCCTCCAGCTCCCGAGACACGCACTTCAACGGATGGGGTCTGGGGGATCATCCCCCAGCGGGTCCAGGGCAGAGCCCTGGCCTTCCCTTGCTTCTACCCATGACCCCGGCCTGGGTGCTGCGCACCGGGCGGCTGGTGATGCGGCCGGTGGGGTATGGGGATTTGGCGGATTTGGTTGCCTTGAAGGGTGATCCGCTGGTGTATGCGGTGATGTTGGGGGGCGTGCGCTCGACGGTGGAGTGTGCGGAGGATTTGGCGGAGGATATTGGGTTTTGGGGCCGCCATGGGGTTGGCATGTGGGCGGTTCGGGAGGCGGCGAGTGAGGCGTTTGTGGGGTATGTCGGGCTGCATGGGCGGCCGGACGGGCGGGGCGAGGCGCTGCGGTTTGCGGTGGTGACGGCGGCGCAGGGCCGCGGCTATGCGAGCGAGGCGGCGGGGGCGGCGCTGCGGTTTGCGCATGAGCGGGCGGGCATGCGCCGCGTGATCGCGGTGGCGCGGGAGACCAATATCGGCTCGCGGCAGATTCTGGGCGCCATTGGCATGCGGCATTGCGAG
>JAPLOH010000079.1 GCA_026400845.1 Alphaproteobacteria bacterium | reverse complement strand
TGTTTTGCGCCACCTTGCCGGCACTGACGGTGCTGCCCGGCGTGCCGCTCGCCGCCATCGCGCTGTTCGTCTTCGGCGCCACTGCGGCAGCGATCGACGTGGCGATGAATGCCCAGGTCGTCGTCGTCGAACGCCAGGCGGGGCGGTCGATGATGTCGGGCTTCCATGGTGTGTTCAGCGGCGGCGCGCTGTGCGGCGCCTCGCTGATGAGTTTCGCGCTGTGGTGCGGGGCGACGCCGGTGTTGGCCGCCTGCCTGCTGGCGGGCGCCGGGGCGGTGATCCTGCTCTCCCAGGCGCCCGGGATGCTACCTCGCGCCGGCGCCGCCGCTGCCCTCGCCTGGCCGCGCGGGCGGCTCGGATTGATCGGCGCGCTGTGCTTCCTCGGCTTCATGGCCGAGGGCGCCGTGCATGACTGGACGGCGGTGCTGCTGCGGTTCCATCGCGGCGCCGATGCCGCCACCGCCGGGCTCGCCTATGCCGCTTTCGCGGTGGCGATGACGATCGGGCGGCTGACCGGCGACGCGGTGCTGCGCCGTCTCGCGCCCGTCGTGGTGCTGCGCTGGGGGGCGGGGATCGCGGCGGTGGGGTTCCTGGTGATGACGGGGTTGCCCGGCATTCCCGCCGCCCTGCTCGGCTGCATGTTGATCGGCATCGGCCTGGCCAATATCGTGCCGGCCCTGTTCAGCGCCGCCGCGCGCACCCGTGGGGCCGACCCCGGCCAGGCGATCGCGGCGGCCGCGACACCGGGCTATGTCGGGTTGCTCGCCGGTCCCGCCTTGATCGGTCTCGCCGCCGATGCGACCAGCCTGCCCATGGCGCTCGGGGCGGCGGGGCTGCTACTCCTGATCATCATCGCCGCCGCCGGGCGGGCCACAGAACCACGGTGCAGCCGGCGATTCCCGGCACCACCTACCAGGCCCGCGTAGCCGCGGCGCTGCGCCGGGCGGTGGCCGCGGGGCATGATGCGCTGGCCGTCTATGGCGATCGCGAACACGCGGCCAATGTCGCCTACCTCACCGGCTATGATCCGCGCTTCGAGGAGACGCTGCTGGTGATCATGCCCGGCCGGCGGCCGACGCTGTTTCTCGGCAATGAAGGCTGGTCCTACGCCGAGCTTGCGGCGGGGGAGTTCGACCGCGTGCTGTGCCAGACCTTCTCGCTGCCCGGCCAGCCGCGCGACCGGCAATTGCCGCTGCCGGTGCTGCTGGCGGAGGCGGGGCTGAGTGCGGGGATGCGCATTGGCGCGGTGGGCTGGAAGATCTTCGAGCCCGCCGACCCCGGCGCCACCGATGACTGGCTCGATCTGCCCGAATTCGTCGCCCGCGCCTTGCGCGCCATCGGCCCGGTGCGCAACGCGACCGCGATGTTCCAGAACCCGGAGGACGGGCTGCGGGCGATCAACGAGGTGGACCAGCTCGCCGCCTTCGAATTCGCCGCGACCTATTCCTCGCAAGCCCTGCGCAATGTGATGTTCGGGCTGCGGCCGGGGATGAGCGAGCTGGAGGCGGCGCGGCTGATGGCGGTGCCGGGCCTGCCGCTGGCCTGCCACACCATGCTCTCGGCCGGCCCCCGCGCCTCGCGCGGCCTGCCGAGTCCCTCGGCGCGGATCATCGAACGGGGCGACCCGTTCACCATGGCCTGCGGCATTCAGGGCGCGCTCAATGCCCGTGCCGGCTTCGCTGTGGCGGATGCCGGGGAATTGCCGGCGGGGATCGCGGACTATGTGGAGAAGCTCGCCGCCCCTTATTTCGCCGCGGTGTCCGAGTGGTACGGCGCGGTCGGCATCGGCACCACCGGCGGTGCGCTCTATGAGATCATCCACCGCCATCTCGGCGACCCGTTCTTCGGTGTCGGCCTCAATCCCGGCCATCTCATCCATATCGACGAATGGATGCATTCGCCGATCTTCCCCGGCAGCACGATCGCGCTGCGCTCGGGGATGGCGATCCAGGTGGATGTGATCCCGGCGACCCATTCGCCCTGGTTCACCACCAACATCGAGGACGGGATCGCGCTGGCCGACGCGGCGCTGCGGGCCGAGTTCGCGGCCAAGTATCCGGAGGCCTGGGGCCGTATCGGGGCGCGGCGGGCGTTCATGGCCGATGTGCTGGGGATTGCGCTGAAGCCGGACGTGCTGCCGTTCAGCAACATTCCGGCCTATTTGCCGCCGTTCCTGCTCAGCCCCCGGCGTGTGCTGGCGCTACGCTAGAAGCGGAATTCGTATTCGAGCACTCCGCGCAGCGTGCCCTGTGGCGTGCTGCCGGTGATGCCGAAAAGGTAGCCGAGTTCATATTTCAGCTTGCCGAGCCCGGGCAGCCGGAGGTCGCCGACCACTACGGGGCCGGAGCGCAAGCCTTGGGCGGAGGCGAGGGGGAAGGCGCCGAGGCGGCCGGGCTGCCAATAGGCTTCGAAGCCGGCGGAGATTGCATCATTGACCGGCCAGACGCTTTGCAGTCGCGCCTCAAATGCGAGGCCGGGGGCGGAGCGGTTGCCGAGTTCGTGGGTGAACAGCAGGTTCAGCGTGGTGAGGTTGCTGCCGAACTCCGCCTGGATCAGCGGCCCGAAGGTCACGCTGCTGTGGTCGCCGCGCTGGCTCACCGCCTCGTATTCCAGGAAGAAGCCGAGATCGGCGGCGTATTTGCCCTGCTCGGTCACCTGGAAGATGTTTCCAAAGGAGGTGGCATCGAACTTCGCCGGGTTCTGCGGGTCTCGCTTCCACTGGCCCTCCAACTCCACCTTCCAGAACGAGGTAACACCGTAGGAGAGCGCGACGTTGGCGGTATAGGCGCCGGTCTTCTGCGGCCGATGATCACCGGTGACATCGAAGGCGGTTTCCAACTCGAACTCTCCCTGCTCGACAATCGGCGAATGCACCCGCAGTGCGGCCGATGCGGGGAGGGAGAGAGCGGTGAGGGCAAGGATGGCGAGGGCGGTGCGCATGTGCGATCTCCGGGAGGATGGTTTTCGATAATGCGAATTATTCGCAATTACAACCCCGAGCCGCGACGGAATAGCCGAGGCTTGCCGAACGTCGTGTATGACCACATCTTTCGCCCATCACACCGGGGGACCCCACAATGAACGACCTGCACGGCCTGTCCGGCCTCACCAACTACCCGCTCGCCCGTCGCGGCATGCTGATGAGCGGCCTGATGAGTGGGCTCACGCTCGCCACCACCCGCGTCGAGGCGCAGGTGATTAAGACCGACTCCGCCGGTATCGATGCCGGCGAGGTGAAAATCCCGGTCGGCGATACCGAGCTGCCCGGCTACTACGCCAAGCCCGTCGGCGCTGGCCCGTTCCCCACCGTGGTGGTGATCGAGGAGATTTTCGGCGTCCATGAATACATCAAGGACACCTGCCGCCGTTTCGCCAAGGCCGGCTACGCCGCCATCGCGCCCGAGCTCTACGCCCGCCTCGGCGACCTTTCGAAGATGACCGACGTGCAGCAGATCATCCGCGACGTCATCTCCAAGGCGCCCGATGCCACCGTGATGAAGGACCTCGATGCCTCCGTGGCCTATGCCGCCGCGCATGGCGGCTCGGCCACCCGCCTCGGCGTCACCGGTTTCTGCCGTGGCGGCCGCAACACCTGGCTCTATGCCGCGCATAACCCGAACCTCAAGGCGGCGGTGGCCTGGTATGGTCCGGTCGGCGGCAATCCGAGTGAGATCCAGCCGAAAACCGCCACCGACGTGGCCGGCGATCTGAAATGCCCGCTGCTCGGCCTCTACGGTGGCAAGGATGGCGGCATCAAGGTGGAGGACGTGCAGGCGGCCGCCGCCAAGGCCAAGGCGGCGGGCAAGACGGTCGAGATCGTCGTCTACCCCGAGGCGCCGCACGGCTTCCATGCTGACTATCGCCCGTCCTACCGCGCCGACGATGCGGCCGACGGCGTGAAGCGCCTGCTCGCCTGGTTCAAGCAGCACGGCGCTGTCTAAACGGGCTTCACCGAAACATCATCCCTCCGTCCGCGTCGCGTCACCGGCCGGAGGGATGATGGCCTTCACACCCATGTGGAGGCTCCCATGATCACCCGCCGCTTCGCCCTCAAGGCCACGCCCGCCGCCGCGCTGTTCGCGCAGTTCCAGGGTTTCACCACGCCCGCCGCCGCGCAGGATAAGCCGGTGTTCAGCTTCGGCGTGATCGCCGATCCGCAATATGCCCCGGTGGTGCCCAACCTCACCCTCAAGCGCTACTACGCCAACACGCTGTGGAAGCTCAGCGAGGCGGTGGCCACGCTCAACAAGGAAGACCTCGCCTTCGTCGTCACCCTCGGCGACATCATCGACCGGCACTGGGAGAGCTACGCCCATGTCCTCCCGCTCTACGACAAGCTGAAGGCCGACCGCATCTTCCTGCTCGGCAACCACGACTACTCGGTGGCGCCCGATTTCCTCGCCTCGGTGCACCGCACCGTCGGCCTGCGCAGCGCGCATTACGATTTCGCCGGCGGCGGCTATCGCTTCGTGGTGCTCGACCAGAACGAGCTCACGCTGTTCGCCAACGCCCCGGGCAGCGCCAACCACACACTTGCAGCGCAACGGCTCGACGCGATGCGCACCAAGGGGGCGATCAACGCCAAACCCTATAATGGCGCGATGAGCGACGCGCAGTTCGTCTGGCTCGAGCGGACCCTCGCCAAGGCGCAGGCTGTCGGGGAAAAGGCGATCGTGATGGGCCACTACCCGATCTACCCGTTCAACCTCGATGCCAACATGCTCGATGATGTGCGTCTGGTCGAAACCCTCGGCCGCTTCCCCAACGTCGTCGCCTATCTCAACGGCCACCATCACCCCGGCAATTACGGCGAGACCGGCGGCAAGCATTTCGTGAATTTCACCGGCATGGTGGACACCCCCGACACCACCGCGTTCTCTGTGGTCGACGTCTTTGCCGATCGCATCGCTATTCGCGGCACCGGCCGCGAGCCGAACCGGACTCTCAAGATCGCCTGAGCCTACCGCCCCCTTGCCCCGGACGGGGCAGGGGGGTCAGGTCCGCTCGAAGCGGATGACGCCTGCCGCGTCCACCTGCGCCGCGAGGGCGGCGCGGTTGACGAGGTAGTTGATGTGCGCGAGCACCTCGCCGAAGGCGAAGCCCACCTGGTGGGCGTCGAGCAGGCGGGGGAACAGCACCGGCAGCACTTCCGAGGTGGTCAGCGGCCGGGCGCAGGCGGCGATGATGTCGTTGCAGCGGTGCTCGTGATGAGTGCGCAGCGCGTCGATGCGGGTGTGCAGGCCGTAAAACGGCAGGTTGTGCGCGGGCATGGCGAACACGTCGTCGGGGATGCGGTCGCGCAACTCGCCGAGCGAGCGCAGATAATTGGCGAGCGGGTCGGAATTCGGCTCGGTCGGCCACACGCTGACATTAGGTGAGATGCGCGCCAGCACCTGGTCGGCGGCGAGGAACAACCGCTCGGCGCGGCACAGCAGCATCGCCTGATCAGGCGCATGGCCGCCCCCGGTGTGGATCTCGAAATCCCGCCCGCCGATGCGGATGGTCTCGCCGGCCACCAGCGGGGTGTAGCGATCCGGCAGCCCGGTGGTCATCTTCATGTAGCCGGTGCCGCGGCCCATCGCGCCCTTGATGGTTTCCTCGTTCATCCCGTGCGTCTGGAAGAAGCGGCGATGCACCGCGCGGCCATCCTCGTCGAGCAGGCGATGCGCGTTGCGCCCGGCGGTGTATTCCACCTCCGTCATCCACAGCTCGAGCCCGAGATCCCCCGTCATCCAACCGGCGAGGCCGAGATGGTCGGGGTGGTAATGGGTCAGGATCAGCCGTGTGAGCTTCCGCCCGCCGAGCCCACCCGCGAGCAACTCCTGCCACACCGTGCGGGTGCGCAGATCGGCGATGCCGGTATCCAGCACCGCCCAGCCGTCACCGTCGTCGATCAGGTAGATGTTGACGTGGTCGAGCGCGAAGGGCAGCGCCAGCCGCAGCCACAGGATCCCCGGCGCGATCTCGCGGAACTCCCCGGGTTGCGGCGGCACCGGTTGCGGGAAGACGAGATCGGACGAGAGCGTGCTTGCGGACATTTTGCGAAGTTATCGGCCACGCTGCACTGCGGCAAGTCAACCGGCGGGCACCTGCCGCGCCCGCAGAACAAGCCTCGCCCGTTAAATTCGGCTGATCAGCGCCATCGCCGGCAGCGCGAGATGGCCGAACAGGCGCACGGTCGCGAGATCGGCTTCGCTGTACCAGCCGGCGCGGTGCAGCAGATTGAGCGTGCCGAGCGTCTGGCCGTTCCAGCGCACCGGCATGTTGAGGCAGCTTTCGCAACCGAGCGACCAAATCAGCTCATGGTCGAAAAACGCCTCGGCCACGTCCTCCCTTGTGCGGCAGATCCACGGGTCACCGCGCTGCACCACCGATTGCATCCAGGCCGTATCGGTCACCGGCTTGCGCCCGCCGACGGGATAGGCGTCGGGCATGTTGGTGTAGAACCGCTCGGACTGCCTGAGCATGGGGTGGTGGATCAGAATGGTGAACAGGATATGCCCGGTGGTCGCCGCCAGTGCGGCATCGATGGCGCGGAAGGTGGCGGCGGGCTGCTCGGTGCCGCGATGGGCTGCGAGCACGGCGGCGAGATGGGGTGTGGCATCAGGGCGGGTCATCTTGGTTCCAGATTCAGCGTTCGGGGGCGCTCCGGCAGGATACCCTGCGGGCGGATATAGAGGACGAGGATGAGGGTGGCGCCGATCAGGCCCTCGCGCACGGCTGCGATCTGCACCGGCTTGAGTCCGGCCATCGCGCCGCCGAGGAAGCGGGTGCCCTCGGTGAGGAACATCACCAGGATGGCGCCGAGAATGGCGCCGCGCATGGTGCCGGTGCCGCCGGCGGTGAGCGCCAGCACCACGTAGATGGTGATCAGCGGCTGGAACCCGTCGGGCGCGATATAGGCGTTGTAATGGGCGTAGAGCGCGCCGGCGAGGCCGAGCACCGCGGCGCCGAGCGCGAAGGCCTGCACCTTGAAGGCCAGCACCGGCTTGCCCGCCACCGCCGCGATCATCTCGTCCTCGCGGATCGCCCGTAGCACCCGGCCGAACGGCGCATCCGCCAACCGGCCGAACAGGAAGCCGACGATGCAGACGACGATCCAGACGATGGCGGCGAAAATCAGGTTGAACGCGAAGGGCGAAACCTCGCCGCGCCACGGCCCGGGGATGGCGGAGATGCCGGTGGTGCCGCCGGTGAGCCACAACTCGTTGGAGGCGATCAGGCGGATCACCTCGGCGAAACCGAGGGTGACGATGGCGAGATAGTCGCCCTTGAGCCGCGCGGTGATCACCGCCACCACCGCGCCACAGGCCGCCGAGAATAGCGCCGCCACCGCCCAGCCCGCCAGCATCGGCCAATGCAGGCTCACCGTCAGCAGCGCCGAGACGTATGCGCCAATCGCGAAGAAGCCGACCAGTCCGAGATTGACCATGCCGGCGAGGCCGAAAATCAGGTTCAGCCCGAGCGCCATCAGGGCATAGAACCCGGCGAAAGCGGCCATGGCCGGCAGGTAGTTTGCCATCTCAGTAGGCCCGCTCGCCGAGAATGCCGCGCGGGCGGAAGGACAGCACCACCAGGATCGCCACGAAGCCGATCGCGGTGCGGTAGGATGGGTCGAGCACGATCAGCGAGAGTTCCTCGCCGATCCCCACCACGAAGGCGCCGATCACCGCGCCCGGAATGCTGCCGAGCCCGCCGACCACGGCGGCGGCGAAGATGCTCAGCATGACACGAAATCCGGTCTGCGGGTCGATCGACGTATCAAGCCCGATCAGCATGCCGCCAAATCCAGCCAGCCCCATGCCGGCAAAATTCGCCAGCCGCGCCACCGTCAGCGCGTCGATCCCCTTGAGCCCGGCCAGCAGCGGATTGTCGGCAACCGCGCGCATCATCTGGCCGGTGCGGGTGAAGGCGAGGAACAGGAACAGCGCCGCCATCGCCGCCGCCGCCGCCAGTGCGTTATAGACCTGCTGCGGCCCGATCCTGAGCCCGCTCGCCCGCCAGTCCCGCAGCACCGGCAGGTCATAGCCCAGCAGGTCATTGCCGAAGCTGAAACGCACCACATTCTCCAGCACGATCGTTAGCGCCACCGAGGCGATGGCGACCGTGAGCGGCCCGGACGCCCGGAGCCGGCGCAGCACGATCTCGTCGCTCACCACGCCGAACACGCCCGCGACCAGGAACGCCGCGAACAGCGGGCGATGTAGCCGGCATAGGCGCCGATGGTGGCGTGGCTCGCCACCGCGAAATTGGGGAAGCGCAGCACGGCATAGATCGCGGTGAAGCCGATGGCCGGCACCGCAAGCAGGGCGCCGGCCAGAATCCCGTTGATCAGAAGCTGCGCAAGTTCTGTAATCAAGGCGGGGGAATCAAGAAACCGACAGCAGGCGATACTTGCCTTTCTCGGCGACCTCGAAGCGGAACTTGCAGTTCTCTATGTCACCGATCCCGGTGAACTTGCAGGGACCGGAGGCGCCCTCGAAATTCACCTCCTTGCCGGCGGCGAGCAGCTTCAGCCCCTCGACCGCCCTATGCACCTTGGTACCGGCGGGGTTGCCCACCGCGCGCACCGCGCCATGAATGGCGCTGCCGGCATCCGAGCCCGCCTTGGCGATCGCCAGCGCCGCGAGGTTCACATGGTCATGCACCTGGCAGGAGTAGGGATCGGGATCAGCGCCGACGACGGACTGCACCTTCTTGAAGGCCGGGCTGTCGATATCCGGGCTCGGCGCCATGCTCACCAGCCCCTCCACCACCTCGGCCGGCAGGCTCTCCAGCAGCTTGGCGTTGGCGGCGTAGGCGAGGGTGTATTTCTTGCCCTCGTAGCCCGCGCGGAACAGCTCGCGCAGCAGCACGGTGAGGTCGGGGGTGTAGGCGTTGAGGAACAGCGCGTCGGGCTTCGCCTTCAGCGCCTGGTCGATCTCGCTGCGGAAGGTGGATTTCGAGGCGTCGTAGATCACCTGGCCGACGGTCTCGCCCTTCGGCTTCATCACCTCGGTGAGGCGGGTATAAACGTCGACCGCGAAGGGCGTCTGGGCCGCCAGCGAGAACACCCGCTTGGCGCCGGCCTCGGCGATGTGCTGCCCGAAGCGCGTGGTCTGCAGGAAGGAGTTCGGCTGGGTGCGGATGATGTAGCCCTGGTGCGGCAGCTTGGTGATGGAATCCGCGCCGGAGACGGTGAACAGCATCACCTTGTTCTCCCAGCACAGCGGCGCCACCGCGCTGGTGACGCCGGACGCCCAGGTGCCGATGATCGCCGAGACGCGATCGACGTCGATCAGTTTGCGCGCGGCACGGACACCTGCATCCGGGTTGGTCTGGTCGTCCTCGCTCACCAGCTCGATCTTGCGGCCGAGCACGCCGCCGGCGGCGTTGATGTCGCCCACCACGGTCTGCGCCATCTTGATCATCAGCGGCCCGTACGGCCCACCGC
Source organism: Alphaproteobacteria bacterium (assembly GCA_026400845.1). Taxonomy (GTDB): domain Bacteria; phylum Pseudomonadota; class Alphaproteobacteria; order Acetobacterales; family Acetobacteraceae; genus CAIYPH01. The sequence continues at coordinate 22,154 of JAPLOH010000079.1, read as the reverse complement.
CCCCGGTCTGCGGCGTCAGCGTGCCGAGCTTGATCGGTGCCGATTGCGCGAGACCGGTGCGCAGAATGGCGGGCGCGGCGATGGCGCCGAGCAGTGCGGCGCGGCGGGTGGTGCGGAGTGTCATGTCAGGCCCCCTGGTTGCAGGGCGCGACTTTAGCCGATCCCCCGCGCCCCGCCATCCCCGGATCGCGTCACCGCATGCCGTTGCTGGTCACCCCCGCCGCGCCCGAGAGCCGGCCGCCATCCACCACGTATTGCGTGCCGGTCACGTTGCTCGCGAGGTCGGAGCACAGGAACAGCACCACGTTGGCCACTTCCTCCGCCGTGCCGTAGCGGCCGAGCGGGATGGAGGAGGAATAACGCGCCTCCACCGCATCGGGGTTGTTGGGCGAAACCTGGCGGGCGATGTCGCGCGTCATGCGCGTCGCGATCGGGCCGGGGCATACGGCGTTGACCCGGATGTTGTTCCGCCCGACCTCGGCGGCCGCCACCTTGGTCATCCCCAGCACCGCGTGCTTGGAGGCGACATAGGCGACCATCCCGGCACTCGGCGCGAGCCCGGCGACCGAGGCGGTGTTGACCACCGCGCCGCCGCCTTGGGTGATCATCACCGGCAGCACGTGGCGCATGCCGAGGAACACGCCCTTGGCGTTGACGGCCATCACCGCGTCGAAATCGTCCTCGGCGTAGTCGGCGGTGGGCGCGATCCTGCCCTCGATGCCCGCGTTGTTGTGGAAGCAGTCGATGCGGCCATAGGTCTCGACGGCAAGGCGCACATAGGCGGCGACGTCGGCCGAGCTTGTGACGTTGGCCGCGGTGAAGATCGCCTCGCCGCCGGCCGCTTGGATCGTCGCGACGGTTTCGGCGCCGCCCGTCTCGTCGCGATCCACCACCACCACGCGGGCGCCGCCGCGCGCGAAGCCGAGCGCCGTCGCCCGCCCGATGCCGTTGCCGCCACCGGTCACCACCGCCACCTTGCCCGTGAAATCCATCTCGCGTCTCCCCATTGCTGTTGCGGCCACGCTGCCAGCCGCGCGGCCCGGGGGCAAGCTCAGTCGCGCGCGGTGCGGATCATCCTGAGCGAACTCAACACGGTGGCGATGGCGGCGAAGGCCGCGCCGGTGAACACCGCCACCACGGCGCCATGCGCCACGCCGCTGCCCTCGGTGAGGCTGAAGCAGATCGCCACCATCGCCGCCCCCATGGATTGCCCGAGCAGGCGCGAGGTGGAAAGCATCCCACTCCCGGCGCCGCTGCGCTCGCGCGGCACGGAGCTGATCAGCAGGCGGTTATTGGGCGCCTGGAACAACGCGAACCCGGCACCGGCCATCGACATCCGCCACGCCACATCCCACCACGCGGGATGTTCAGGCAGCAGCCCGACGGCGAGCATCCCGCACGTCATGATGGCCAGGCCTATGCCGCCCATCAGCCCGGCCGAGAACCGGTCGGACAGCCGTCCCGCGAAGGGCGCGATGATGGCGATGGTCGCCGGCCACGGTGTCATCAGCAGCCCGGTACCGGCGTCCGACATGCCGCCGACGCTCTGCAACAGGAAGGGCAGCGCGACATAGGCGCCGGACTGGGCGATGAAGGAGCTGATCGAGGTCGCCACCGACAAGGCGAACACCGGCCGGCGGAACAAATCGACCGGCAGCATCGGCGCCGGCAGGCGGAGCATGCGCCGCACGAAGAGGGTGCCGACCACGGCGAGTGCCACGATCTCGGCGATCGGCAGCCAGAAGCCGCCGCCGTAGCCGATGCTGTCCAGCGTCGCGATCAGCAGGCCGAAGGTGGCGGCGTTGAGGATGGCGCTCGGGATGTCGAATGTGTGCCCGGCGCGCGGCGTCACCGGCAGGTCCCTGAGCATGGCCAACGCGGCGAGGCCGATCGGCACGTTGATCGCGAACAGCCAGTGCCAGGAGGCGACCGATAGCACGGCGGCGGCCACCGTCGGCCCCAGCGCCGAGGAGGTGGCGACCACCAGCGTGTTGAACCCCATGCCGCGCCCGAGCATGGAGCGCGGGAAGATGAAGCGGATCAGCGCGGTGTTCACGCTCATCAGCCCGGCGCCGCCGAGCCCCTGGACGATTCGCGCGGCGATCATCATCGGCAGCGAATCGACCAGCGAACAGGCCAGCGAGGCGGCGGTGAACACCGCGAGGCCAATGCCGTAGACCCGGCGGTAACCGTAGATATCGCCCAGCGACGAGCAGGGGATCAGCGCCACCATCACCGCGATCTGAAACGCGTTGACCACCCACACCGAGGCCGCCGGCGTCACCGCGAGATCGCGCGCGATGGTCGGCAGCGCGACGTTGGCGACCGAACTGCCGAGTACGGACACGCAGATCGCGAGCGCCATCGTCGCCATGGCGCGGCGGCGCTGCGGCTGGGGAAGGCCGTCTTGCGGTTGGGGCGGCTGCATGGCGCGATGGATCATACAGCCGGGCCGCGCGGCAAGCGCCGCGGCATTGCGCCAGCAATGCGGCCAGCACATGCTGGGCAAAACCGGGAGAGACACCATGGACCCGAACCGCCTGCCATTCGATACCGACGCCATGATCGCCGGGCTGGGCCCCTGGATCGAGTGCGAAAGCCCGACCTACGACGCCGCCGCGGTGAACCGCGTGATGGACATGGCCGGGCGCGACCTCGCCATCATGGGCGCGCGGGTGGAGCGCATCGCCGGGCGGATGGGCTTCGGCGATTGCGTGCGCGCCACCTTCGGCCATCCCTCCCCGGCGCCCGGCATCCTGGTGATGGGGCATATGGACACCGTGCATCCCATCGGCACGCTCGCCCATCTGCCCTTCCGCGTCGATGGCGAGCGCTGCTACGGGCCGGGTATTCTCGATATGAAGGGCGGCAACTACATCGCGCTGGAGGCGATCCGCCAATTGCAGCGTGCCGGTATCGCGACCCGCCTGCCGGTCACCGTGTTGCTGACCTCCGACGAGGAAGTCGGCTCCCCCAGCACGCGGGACGTGATCGAGGCCGAGGCGGCGCGGCATAAATACGTGCTGATCCCCGAGCCGGCGCGGCCCAATGGCGGCGTGGTGACCGGCCGCTACGCCATTGCCCGCTTCCGCATGGAGGCGACCGGCAAGCCCTCCCACGCCGGGGCGCGGCTCGCCGATGGCCGCTCGGCGATTCGCGAAATGGCGCGCCAGATCATCGCCATCGAGGACATGACGACCGACGATTGCACCTTCTCCGTCGGCGTCATGCATGGCGGCCAATGGGTCAACTGCGTCACCACCACCTGCACCGGCGAGGCGCTCTCGATGGCGAAGTCGCAGGAGACGCTCGACCGCGGGGTGGCGACCATGCTCGGCCTTCGCGCGAGCGGGAATGACGTGCAGTTCAAGGTGGAACGCACCGTCACCCGCCCGATGTGGGACCCCAATGCCGCCACCGAGGCGCTGTGGCGCCACGCCCAGGGCATCGCAAGCGGCCTCGGCTACGACATCCCCGCCCAGTATTCCGGCGGCGGTTCGGATGGCAATTTCACCGGCGCCCTGGGCATCCCCACGCTCGACGGGCTCGGCGTCGCCGGCGACGGATTCCATACGTTGACCGAGCATATCCGCATCGAAAGCCTGGCCCGGCGGGGGAAACTCATCGCCGGACTGCTCGCCACTCTCGACTAGCGGGATTGGCCGTGTAGACTTGCCGCAACCCAATAATTCGGAGAGCGGCAATGGCGATCAAACGACGCACTGTTATCACGGCGGCCACCCTGGCGCTGCCGGCCATCCGTGGCGCCTCCGCCCAGGCCGCGAAGACCATCACCTTCGGCGGCTCCATTCCGCTCAGCGGCGGCGCGGCCGAGACCGGCCTCAACGTCAACAACGGCTACAAAACCGCCGTGCAGTTCATCAACGAGCAAGGCGGCGTGGAGATCGGCGGCACGCGCTACAAGCTCGACCTCAAGCTGTTCGATGACGCGTCGGACCCCTCGCGCGCGGTGAACCTGATCCAGCGCCAGCTCGATGACGGCGTCGATTTCTTCCTCGGCTCCTTCGGCTCCAACATCGTGCTGCCCACCGCGGCTGTGACCGAGCGGGCGGAGAAGCCGATGGTGCAGGCTGGCGGCGGCTCGGACCAGATCTTCGGCCAGGGCTACAAATACGTCTTCGGCATGTTCCCCCGCGCCACGCGGCAGTTCCGCTCCACCGCCGCCTTCATCAAGACGCTGATGCCTCCGGTGCAGAACTACTCGGTGATCTTCACCAACGATGCGTTCTCCAAGACCGCTGCCCAGGGCGTGATGGCGGCGATGAAGGACCAGGGCATCCCGATGCTCGAGAGCTACTCCTTCCCCGAGACCATCACGGACGCCTCCTCCGTGCTCGCCTCCATCCGCGCCAAGACGCCCGAGGCGCTGGTCTGCATGACGCATGACCAGGACAACCTGCTGATCGCCAAGCAGATGATCGCCACCGGCACCAACGTGAACCTGCTGTTCCAGGGCCTCGGCCCGCAGCTCGGGAGCTTCCGCGAAACCCTCGGCAAATCCGCCAACGGCATCTATTTCCAGACCTACTGGGACGAGCGGGCGCCGCTGAAGGACCGTTTCTTCGGCACCCCCAAGGATTTCGCGGCCTATTACCGCAAGAACAACTCTCGCCCGATCGCCTACCACGTCTCCGCCGGCGCGGCCTGTATCGTCACCTATATCGAGGCGATGATGGCGGCGAAAAGCATCGACCCGGTGAAGGTGCGCGACGCGCTGGCGACGATCGACGTGAACACGCAATACGCCCGCATCAAGTTCACCGAGCAGGGGGATGGCGATCCGGTGATCATGGGCCCCTGGGTCGGCCAGGTCGTCGGCGGCGCGCCGGAGGTGATCGCGCCCGCCAACGCCAAAACGGCATCCTATACCTACCCCACCCCGCCCTGGTCGCAGCGGAGCTGATCCGCTCGCGATGCTGGCACTTCAGACGATCGCCGACGGGCTGGTGCTCGGCGGGCTCTACGCCTTGTCGGCGGTCGGCTTCTCGCTGATCTTCGGCGTCATGGGCGTGGTGAACCTCAGCCACGGCGCGCTGGTGATGGTCGGCGCCTATCTCGCCTGGTTCTTCTGGCACGCGCTTGGGCTCGATCCGTTGGTGACCATCCCCGTGGTGATGCTGTGCCTCGGCGCCTTCGGTTATGTCTATCAGCGCGGCCTGATCCAGCTCGCGGTGGACCGCTCCTCCCACGTCGCCTCCATGCTGGTGACGTTCGGGGTGGCGCTAATGCTGCGCAACACGCTGGTGCTGGTGTTTTCGCCGGATTTGCGCAGCATCACCCCCTCCTATTCCGGCCATCCCCTGTTGCTCGGCGGCATCGTGATCGATCCGGTGCGCTTGGCCGCGCTCGGGGCGAGTCTGGTGCTGCTCGGTGCCTTGGCGCTGATCCTCAACCGCTCGCGCATGGGGCGGGTGATCCGCGCCACGGCGCAGCAGGAGTTGGCGGCGCGGCTGTGCGGGGTGAACGCGCACCATGTCTACGGCCTCACCTTCGCGGTCGCCGCCGCCTTCGCCGGCGCGGCGGGGGCGATTCTCGGCATCGTGCTGCCGTTCTCGCCGCCCGATGAAGGGCTGTGGACGATGAACGCCTTCGTGGTGGTCACCCTCGGCGGCGTCGGCAGTCCGCAGGGCGCGCTGCTCGGTGGGCTGCTGCTCGGCGTGATGGCGACCGGCACCTCGCAGTTGATCGGACCGGCGTTTCCCAACGCGATGATGTTCGCCGTGCTGGTGGCGATGCTGCTGATCCGCCCCTCCGGCCTGCTGGGCAACGCCTTCGCGGGGTCTCGCTAGATGCTGGTGGCGGCGGTACGACGGCGGGCGTGGTGGATTTTGCTGGGGGTCGTGCTGTTCGCCGCCGCCGCGTTCCTGCCGTTTGTGACCACGCCGTTCTATGTCCGCGTCGGGCAATTGGTGCTGCTCTCCTCGGCGCTGGGTCTGGCCTGGACGCTGCTGGGCGGTTTCGCCGGCTATTGGAGTTTCGGCAATTCCGCTTTCATCGGCCTTGGGGCCTTCGCGGCGGGGATTTTCGAGGTCGAGCTGATGAAGGGCCAGCCCTGGCTCGGTTTCGCGCTCGGGCTGCTGCTGGGGGCCGCGATATCGGGGCTCGCCGCTTCCGTGGTGGCCTGGCCGATTCTGCGGCTGCGCGGCATCTATTTCGCGGTGGCGATGCTCGGCATCTCCCAGGTGCTGGCCGAGTTGAACAATAATATCGACATCTTCAAGGGCTCGATGGGCCTCGTGCTCCCCCGTCTCTCCGCCTTCGGGCTGCGGCCGGAGGCGTTGTATTTCTACCTGCTGCTGATCGCCACCATCCTCATCACCATCCTCGCCTTCGCCATCCAGCACAGCCGCATCGGCGCCGGGCTGATGGCGATCCGCGAGGATGAGGACACCGCGCGCATGCTCGGCGTGCCGACCGAGCGCTACAAGGTGACGATGTTCATCGCCTCCGCCGCCCTCACCGGCGCCCTCGGGGTGATCTACGCGCATAGCCTCGGCTACATCACGACCTCCTCGGTCTACCGCACCGAATTCAGCCTCAACATGATCGTCTACAACCTGCTCGGCGGCATCGGCACGCTGATCGGCCCCTTCCTCGGCTCGGCGATCATGGTGATCCTGACCCAGGTGGTGCTGGGGCGCCTTCTTTCCATTCATATGTTCGTCACCGGCGCGCTGCTGGTGCTGCTGGTGCTGGTGGCGCCCAAGGGGATCACCGGGCTGGTCCGCGCCCTGCGCCAGCGCTGGAGCGCCCGATGAGCGAACCCATCCTCCGGCTCGACCACGTCACCAAGCGCTTCCGCGGCCTGGTGGCGACCAATGATGTCTCCTTCGAGGTGCCGGAGGGCAGTATCTGCTCGCTGATCGGCCCGAACGGGGCCGGTAAATCCACCATCTTCAACCTCGTCACCGGCTATTTGCCGGTCAGCGAAGGCAGCATCCACTTCCAGGGCCGCCGCATCGAGGGCACGCCCACCACCGATCTCGCCCGTGCCGGCATCGCCCGCTGCTTCCAGATCGCCAAGCCCTTCCCCGAGCTTTCGGTGCACGACAACGTCCGCATCGGCGCCCTGTTCGGCCGCGACGGCGCCCGCGACATCGGGGCGGTGACGCGCGATGCCATGGCGCTGGCCGGCCTCACCGAGCGTGCGCAAACGCCCGCCAGCGAACTCACCGTCGGCTATCTTCGCCGCCTTGAACTCGCCCGCGCCATCGCCGCCCGCCCGATCCTCCTGCTCGCCGACGAACCCTGCGCCGGCCTCAACGCCACCGAAACCGAAGACGTCATCGACATCCTGCGGGACGTCCGCGCCCGAGGCGTGACCGTGCTGCTGGTCGAGCACGACATGCAGGCGGTGATGCGCGTCTCCGACCGCATTTTCGTGATCGACGCCGGCCGCAAAATCGCCGAGGGCCCGCCCGAAGCGGTCGCCAACGATCCGCACGTCATCGCCGCCTATCTCGGCACGGACGAGGAATAGGCCCTCATAGAAACCCAATTGAAATCCACGGGACAAACGCCACCGCCAGCAGCCCCACCACCAGCGCGCCCATATACGGCCAGATCCGCCGCATCCCCGCATCCGGGTTCACCCGCCCGATCGCGCAGGCCGCGTAGTAGCCGACGCCGAGAGGCGGCGCGAACAACCCGATCCCCATCGCGAGGATCACCACCATCGCGTAATGCACCTCATGGATGCCCACGGCCCGTGCGATCGGGAACAACAACGGCCCGAACAGCACGATGGCCGGGATCCCCTCCAGCACGCTGCCCAGCACGATGAAGGCGACAATCGAAATCAGCATGAAGCCGATCGCCCCGCCCGGCACCCCCGCCATCGCCGCGGCCAATTGGCGCGAGAAACCGGACTGGGTGAGCCCCCAGGCCATGCCGGTTGCGGTGCCGATGATCAGCAGGATGGCGCCCGAGAGGGCAGCCGTCTCCAGCAGCATCGGGTAGATGCGCCGCCAGTCGAACTGCCGGTAGACCACGATGCCCACCGCCACCGCGTAGACGATGCCGATGGTGGAGACCTCCGTCGCCGTCGCCACCCCCTCCACCACGGCGGTGCGAATCACGAACGGCAGCAGCAGCGAGGGCAGCGCCACCAGCAACGTGCGCATAATCACCGCACCCGAGGTCCGCGCCCCCACTGCCTCGCCGCGCGAGCGGTGCCACGCCACCACGGCCAGCGCGAGGGCCAGCACCAGCCCGGGCAGCAGCCCGCCCGTGAACAAGGCGGCGATCGAGACCCCGGTCACCGAGCCGATGGTAATCAGCACCAGGCTTGGCGGAATCGTCTCACTCATTGCACCGGAGGCCGAGAGGATGGCGATCAGCTCGCCATCATTAGCGCCGCGCTTCTTCATCTCCGGGAACAGCACCGGCGCCACCGCCGCCATGTCGGCCGCCTTGGAGCCAGAAATCCCGGACACCAGGTACATCGCACCCAGCAACACGTAATAGAGCCCGCCGCGGACATGCCCGAGCAGCCCGGCGAGGAAGGCCACCATGGCGCGGGCCATCCCGGTCATCTCGATCAGCAGGCCGAGAAACACGAATAGCGGCACCGCGAGCAGCACCAGCCCGCTCATCCCCTCATCCATCCGCGAAACCACGAGGGTGAGCGGGGTGCGGGTGGCACACAGCAGGAAGGCCACCGTCGCGGTGCCGAAGGCAAAACCAATGGGCGCGCCCAGCAGCACGAAGGCGGCCAGCAGCGCGACGAAGAATACCAGCAGGTTCCAGTTGCCGATCGCCTTCAGGCCCGGCGCCCCGAGCCACAGCGCCGCGGCCAGCACGGCCAGCGCCACCGCCACCTCAACCACCGCGCGGCCCCGCAGTGTGGCCAGCGCCAGCAGGCATTCCGCCAGCATGATCGCCATCCCCGCCGGGATCGCCGCCGCGCGGACGATGTTGGACCAGCCGAGCGCGGGCGTCTCGATGTACCACTCGTCGGCCGCGTATTCCCAGGCCTGCGGCAGCACCACGGCGATGAAGCCGAGCGGCACCAGCACGGCGAGCGCCGCCGCGCGGTCCTGCCAGCGCGCCGGCAGCGCGGCGACAATCGCGGTCAGCCGCATGTGCTGGCCGCGTTGCAGCGCGATCACCGCGCCGAACATCGCCAGCCACAGGAACAGGATCGAGGCCAACTCGTCCGACCACACGAAGGGCTTGTGGAACACGAAGCGGCTGACCACGCCGGCCAGCAGCACGCCGATCTCCACCAGCACCAGCAGCGCGGTCGGCACCTCCACGGCATGGCGCAGCACCGCGTGAAGGCGGCCGTTTAACCCGCCAGCCGCCTCCACACGGTTCAGTTCCATGGCGTCAGGACAGCCCGCCCACGGCGTCTTCCAGCGTCTTCCACGCCTCGGCGCCGAACTTCTCCTTCCACTCCGCGTAGAACCCGGCCTTCTTCAACGCGGCGCGGAACAGGCTCGCGTCACTATCGAGGAATTGCAGGCCCTTGCCCTCGAGCGCGCTGCGCAGCGAGGTGTTGAGCTTGAAGATATCCTCGCGCTGGGTGATCGCCGAGGCATTGAACTCGCCCTCCACGATGCCGCGCAGATCGGCCGGCATGGCCTCCCACGCCTTGCGGTTGGCAAGGAACCAGAACCCGTCCCACATGTGGTTGGTCACCGTGAGATATTTCTGCACTTCGTAGAGCTTGGCCGCATCGATGATGGCGAGCGGGTTCTCCTGCCCGTCGACGATGCGGGTCTGCAGCGCCGAATATGTCTCGGAGAAGTTGATCGAGGCCGGGGCGGCGCCGAAGGCCTTGAACATCGAGGTCCAAAGCGGGGAGGGGGGGACACGGATCTTGAACCCGTTGAGATCCTCCGGCCCCTTGATCGGCTTGGTCGAGCTGGTGATCTGGCGGTAGCCGTTGTCGTACTGCTTGGCGAAGGCATAGAGGCCGCGCTTGGCGATCTCGGCCCGCACATGGGCGCCGAGCGCCCCATCCATCGCCGGCCACACCTGGCCGTAATCCTTGAACGCGAAGCCGACGCCGTTGATCGAGGCGACCGGCACCAGCGTGGAGAGGATCAGGCCGGAGAGCGTGAAGAACTCGATGGCGCCCGAGCGGAGCTGCGAGAGCATATCGGTGTCCGAGCCCAGCTGGTTGTTGGGGAACACCTGGATATCGACGCGCCCGCCGGTTTTCTCGCGAATACGCGCCGCCGCCTCGGTGGTGCGGATCACCAGCGGATGCGTCACCGGCGAGTTGTTGGCGTATTTATACGAGAACTCCGCCGCCGAGGCGGGGCGCGTGCGGATGGCGAACATCGGCAAGGCGGTGCCGGCGGCGAGCAGGGCGCGGCGCGTGGTGTGGGACATTGCGGTTTCCTCCGGATGCTTGCCCGGCATGTGCGGCAAACCGTGGCTGGGCGCAAGCGGTGAGCCGGATTTCAGCGCGTGCGCATGCCTCATCGCCACCCCCGCGAACCGCAGGGATGGTCAACACGCGACAGCAGGGAAGCCCCTACATCGCCCGGCCAGCACGGAAGCCGCCGCCAGCGCCGTCCGGCGCGCGATCCGCCGCGCGCCCCGGTTGCGCCACATCAGCAGCCCGAACCGCCGCGCCAAGGCGCGCCGGCCGGCATCGCTCACGCAGCGCGCCACCTCGGCCGCCTTGCCGAGCGTGCGCGCATCCGCGAAGAACGCGGGGTCCGGCAGCGCGTCGCGTACCTGGATCAGCTTCGCCAACTCCCGCAGCACGCCAACCCGCCGCCGATGCCCCACCGGCAGCGCCGCAAGCCGCGCCCGCAGCCGCCTTTCGCGCAACACCAGCACGCCCCCCAGCAGCAACGCCAGGCGCAGCGCGGCGAAGCGCAGCAGGCTGTGCAGGAGTGCGGGAAGGGGCGGCATCGCTGGGTTCCTTTGTTCCGTGTGAATGACTCCTGCCATCATACCCAATTCAGGCATAATGTCAAGAACAAAAATAGAACAAAAGAATTTATCCATCTTCGGCACTGCGACCGCGGCGAACCAATCCCGGCCGCTCGAAGAACGCCCGCCAGCCAGCGTGGACTACACGGCCTGCGGACTAGAGGTCAGAAACCTCGGCAATCGCGATGCCGCTCTCGCCGCCGACGGCGTAGAGCAGGAAGCTGCGGCCGTCCTCCTCGAAAATCGCGGGATCGCGCAACTGGTTCACCCGCCCATAGGCAGTGCTGCGGATGGAGGGCTCAAGCGGTGCCAGCGCCCCCTCCCAGTCGCGCTCCGGCCGTAATACCTCGATCGCCGGCCCCTCGCGCCAGACCATCCAGTCGCCGGCGAGGTCGATCACCGAGAGCAGAATGCACTCCGGCGCGTCGCCCACCTGGGTCCAGAACACGTCGAGCAGGTCGCCGCGCTGGCGGAGCGCGGCGTGGCGCATATTGGGGTTGAACAGCAGCGGGCCATCCACCCAGCCGCCAATGCCGTCGCGCGAGCGGGAGATGCGGCCAGGCATGGTGAGCGCGTAATGCCAGTCGCCATGCCGGAAAATCCGCATGTAGGAGCGGCCGATCACCTCCGGCAGGGCGGCAAACACTATGCCGTCCTCGGAGAACGCCAAGCGCGAGACCTGATCGCCCACCCCTTCCAGTCCGTGGAAATACATCAAAATCCGCCGGTTGGCGTGATCGACGTGTACGTCGGGTGAGGCGATGTGCGGGGTGGTGATCTCGGAGCGCGCATCGTGCGAGATGCGCATGCCCGTCGCTGCCATGCGCGCGTCGGCTTCTGCCACTTGCGCGTCAGTCACCACGGGCGGCGCGGTGAGGAAGCGGGACTCCGCGAGGTGCAGGCTACCGGGAGCGTGGATGGTCCAGGGTCCCTCCAGCGCGTCGGCGTAGGCCAGCCTTATATAGCTGCCCTTGTGGTCGGCGAAATAGAGGTAGTATGCGCCGAGCGGGTTGTTCACCCAGTTCGGCACCCGGATCAGCGAGGGGCCCTGGATATTCTCCCCAATGCCGCCGCCCAGTTCCGGCCCGACGATCGGCCGGTCAACCAGCCGGCGGGCCGCAACCATGGCGAAACCTCAGGCCGAGGCTTGGTGCACGATGCCCTTTTCTTCGAGCATGCTGGCCAGCTCGCCGGACTGGAACATCTCGGTGATGATGTCGCAGCCGCCGACGAACTCGCCCTTGACGTAGAGCTGCGGGATGGTCGGCCAGTTCGAGAAGCTCTTGATGCCGTCACGCAGGCCGGCGTCTTCCAGCACATTGGCCGTCTTGAACGGCACGCCCATGTGGGTGAGGATCTGCACCACGCGGGCGGAGAAGCCGCATTGCGGGAACATCGCATTGCCCTTCATGTAGAGCATGACGGGGTTTTCGGTGATCTCGGACTGGATGCGTTCGGCGGTCTGGTCGCTCATGGCGGGGTCCTCTCGGGCTGGGGGTCAGGGGGCAGACGTTTGAAAAGCGAGAGCGTGAAGCTCGCCGCCCATCCGGCCGCGCAACGCGGCGTAGACGATCTGGTGCTGCTGCACGCGGGGCTTGCCGCGGAACATCTAGCTTACCACGCCGGCGGAGTAGTGGTCACCACCGCCCGCGAGATCCTTGATCTTCACGGTTGCGTCGGGAATGGCGGCCTTGATGAGGGCTTCGATTTCGGCGGCGTGCATCGCCATGGCAGCGTGGTGTCCTATGCTTGCCCGGTTGCGTTCATCCAGGCCGGAAAGAAGTGTTCATTCGCGCGCCGCAGCGCGTCAAGTGACATGGGGGTGCCGTCCGGCAGTGTCAATTCCGCGCCGCCGCTGGTGCCGATGCGAATGGCGGGCACGCCCACGAAGGCGGCCGCCTGCAACACGCCGGCCGCGTCGTTCACTGCCAGCACGTAGCGCCCCTGATCCTCGCCGAACCAGAACGCATGCGCCGCCACGCCGGCCGGGCCGGGCAGCAAATTAGCCCCGGTGTCGCCGCCGAGCGCCATTTCGGTGACCGCCACCAGCAGCCCGCCATCGGAGACATCATGGCAGGCACGCACATGGCCTTGCAGGATTTGCCCGCGCACGAAATCCCCGTTGAACCGCTCGGCGGCGAGATCGACCGGCGGCGGTGGCCCCTCCTCGCGCCCGGCGACTTCGCGCAGCCACAGCGACTGCCCGAGCCAGCCCTTTGTGGTGCCGACGAGGACGAGATCGAGCCCCGGCGCAAGCCCAAGGCCGATCGCCTGGGCCGCATCCTGCAAAACGCCGAGCCCACCGATCGCCGGAGTCGGCAGGATCGGCTTGCCCTCGGTCTCGTTGTAGAGGCTGACATTGCCCGACACGACCGGGAAATCGAGCGCCACGCAGGCCGCCGACATGCCGCGGATGGAGGCGGCAAATTGCCCCATGATCAAGGGCTTCTCGGGGTTGGCGAAGTTCATGTTGTCGGTGATGGCGAGCGGCAGGGCGCCGGTTGCGGTGATGTTGCGCCAGGCCTCCGCCACCGCCTGGGCGCCGCCGGCCTCGGGGTCGGCAAACACGTAGCGCGGCGTGCAATCGGTGGTCAGCGCCAGCGCCAGCTTGCGCCCCTCGATCTTGACGATCGCGGCATCCGCGCCGCCCGGGCGCTTCACGGTCTGGCCGCCGACGGTGCTGTCATACTGGTCCCACACCCAGGCCCGCGAGGCGAGGTCGGGGCAGGCGATCAGGGTTTCCAGCGCGGCGGCCAGCCCGACCGGGTCGGCCACCTCGCCAAGCGGCGCCCGCTTCGGCGTCTCCTCGGTCGGGCGATGATACAGCGGCGCCTGCTCGGCCAGCGGATCGAGCGGGATATCGGCTTCGATTTCGCCCTGGTGCTTCACCACGATGCGCCCGGTATCGGTCAGCACGCCGATCACCGCGAAATCGAGGTCCCATTTCTCGAAGATCGCCCGCGCGACGTCCTGCCGGTCGGGCCGCAGCACCATCAGCATGCGCTCCTGGGATTCGGAGAGCATCATCTCATAGGCCGTCATATGGGTTTCGCGCTGCGGCACCTGGTCGAGATCGAGCTCGATGCCGACACCGCCCTTGCCGGCCATCTCCACGGAGGAGGAGGTGAGGCCGGCGGCCCCCATGTCCTGGATCGCCACGATCGCGTCGGTCGCCATCAGTTCGAGGCAGGCCTCGATCAGCAGCTTCTCGGTGAAGGGGTCCCCCACCTGCACGGTCGGGCGCTTTTCCTCGGAATCCTTGCCGAATTCGGCCGAGGCCATGGTGGCGCCGTGAATGCCATCGCGCCCGGTCTTGGAGCCGACGTAGACCACGGGGTTGCCGAGCCCGGCGGCGGCGGAGAGGAAGATCTTGGTCTTGTCGGCAATGCCCACCGTCATCGCGTTGACCAGCGGATTGCCGTTATAGGAGGGGTGGAAGTTGATCTCGCCGCCGACTGTCGGCACGCCCACGCAATTGCCGTAGCCGCCGATGCCGCGCACCACACCATCGACGATGCGCTTCGTGCGCGCCAGCGCCGGGTCGCCGAAGCGCAGCGCGTTGAGGTTGGCGATCGGGCGGGCGCCCATGGTGAACACGTCACGCAGGATGCCGCCGACGCCGGTGGCGGCGCCCTGGTAGGGCTCGATGAAGCTCGGGTGGTTGTGGCTCTCCATTTTGAAGATGGCGGCGAGCCCCTCGCCAATATCGACCACGCCGGCGTTCTCGCCCGGGCCATGGATCACCCACGGCGCCTTGGTCGGCAGCGTCTTCAGCCAGACCCGCGAGGATTTGTAGGAGCAGTGCTCGGACCACATGACCGAGAAAATGCCGAGCTCGGTCAGCGAGGGCGTGCGGCCCATGATGTCGAGCACGCGGGCGTATTCATCGGCGCTGAGGCCGAATTCGCGGGCGAGCTGCTGGTTGACGTCGCGTTTGTTAGGTTGGGGCGCCATGGCTCAGGCCGCCAGCGCGGCAACGAGGCCGTCAAACAAAGGCTTGCCGTCGGTGCCGCCCATCAGCGGGTCCACGAGGTCCTCGGGATGCGGCATCAGGCCGAGCACGCGCAGATTCTCCGAATAGATGCCGGCAATGTTGCGGGCGCTGCCGTTGCGGTTGGCGGCCGCGGTGGTTTCGCCGGCGGGGGTGACGTAGCGGAAGGCCACGCGGTTCTCACCCTCAAGCCGGTCGAGCGTCCCATCATCGGCGAAGTAATTGCCGTCGCCATGCGCCATCGGCGAGCGGAACACCGCGCCGGTCTGATAGTGCCCGGTGAAGGCGGTATCGGCGCGTTCGACGCGGAGGTGGCAGTCCATCGAGAGGAAGCGCAGCCCGGCATTCCGCAGCAGCGCACCCGGCAGCAGCCCGGCCTCGGTGAGGATCTGGAAGCCGTTGCACACGCCGAGAATATGCCCGCCGCGGGCGGCATGGGCGCGGATCGCCCCCATGACAGGCGATTGCGCGGCCATGGCGCCGCAGCGCAGATAGTCGCCATAGGAGAAGCCGCCGGGGATCACCACGAGATCGAGCCCCGAAAGGTCGGTCTCCTTGTGCCACACCATGCGCGGCTTTTGGCCGGAGCAGGTTTCCAGCGCGATCGCCATGTCGCGCTCGCGGTTGATGCCGGGGAAGACGACGATGGCGGCCTTCATGATCAGGCGATCTCCACCTTGAAGCCCTCGATCACGGTATTGGCGAGGAGCTTGCGCGCCATGTCCTCGGCGCTGGCCTTCGCTTTGGCGGGGTCGGTCTCGGCGAGTTCGAGCTCGATCACCTTGCCCGCCCGCACTTCGCCGACGCCGGCAAAGCCCAGCCCATGCAGCGCCTGGCCGATCGCCTTGCCCTGCGGGTCCAGCACGCCCGTCTTCAGCATCACCGTCACGGTAGCCTTCATCACGCGAACTCCCTGCGCATCGTCTCACTCTGGCCTGCCCATACGCCCGGGCGGGCCGATTCGCTCCATGTCCGGCGCATCAGCCAGGCTTGCGGGCCAGCAGCAGCATGGCGCCGAGCCCCAGCATCACCGCGCCCGAACCCTGGCGCATGCGGCGAATGGCGGTGGGGTGGGTGGCGAGCGCGCGGCGGGCGCGGTCGGCGAGGAACACCACGCCGACATCGGCCAGCGTGTTCAGCACCACCGACACCAGGCCAAGAAAAATGAACTGCGGCGCCACCGGGGCGCCCGCGTCGATGAATTGCGGGATGAACGCGAGGAAGAACACCGCGGTCTTGGGGTTGGTCGCCTCCACCAGCACGCCCTCGCGGAACGCCCGGCGCACGCCGGTCGCCTTCACATCGGTGACGCTGACCTCCGGCATCCCCTCGGCGCTGCCCTGGCGCAGCGCGTTGATGCCGAGCCAGATGAGATAGAGCGCGCCGGCGATTTTCAGCACGGTGAACGCCTCGGCGCTCGCCATCACCACCGCCGACAGCCCGACGGCGCCGGCGATCACATGCACCAGCCCGCCCAGCCCGGTGCCGAGGCTGGAGGCCATGCCCTCCTCGCGCCCGCCGGCCAGCGTGCGGGCGCCGACGTAGAAAATCCCCGGTCCTGGCGTCAGCGCAATCACCAGCGCCGCGGCGAAAAACACTGCGAATGCCGAGAGTTGCGGGGCAAAGCTCACTGCATGGTCTCCGGCCCCTTGAGGTCCCGCATGCCGGCTTCCGGCAGGATGCCAAGGCGGCGGGCGACCTCCTGGTAGGCTTCCTCGACTTTGCCGAGATCGCGGCGGAAGCGGTCTTTGTCCATCTTCTCGCTGGTCTTGCTGTCCCACAGGCGGCAATTATCGGGGCTGATCTCGTCGGCCAGCACGATCCGCATGTCCTCGTTTTCCCATAGCCGGCCGAACTCGATCTTGAAATCGACCAGCGTGATGCCGACGCCGAGGAACAGGCCAGAGAGGAAATCGTTTATCCTCAACGTCAAGGCGACGATATCGTCCATATCCTGGGGATGCGCCCAGCCGAAAGCGGTGATGTGCTCCTCAGCCACCATCGGGTCACCGAGTGCGTCATTCTTATAATAGTACTCGATGATCGAGCGCGGCAGGCGGGTGCCCTCGGGGATGCCGAGCCGGGTGGAAATGGAGCCGGCGGCGACGTTGCGGACGACGACCTCGACCGGGATGATCTCAACCTCGCGAATGAGTTGCTCGCGCATGTTGAGCCGGCGGATGAAAAAATGCGTGGGCACGCCGATTTCATTCAGCCGCGTCATCAGGTATTCGCTGATGCGGTTGTTGAGCACGCCCTTGCCTGTGATCACGCCCTTCTTCTGGGAGTTGAACGCCGTCGCGTCGTCCTTGAAATACTGCACGAGGGTGCCCGGTTCCGGCCCTTCGAACAGGATCTTGGCTTTACCTTCGTAGAGCTGGCGGCGGCGGGCCATGGCGTGTTCCTTCGGGCAGCCCCGCCGGCGACCCGGCGAGAGCGGGGTCTATAGCAGCGACGCATCCAGGGTGAAAGGAAGCCTCTCCGCCCGGCGGGCTTTGCCGGGCGACGGTTGTCCGGTCTACAACGCGGCGGCAACGGTTGGGCGACGGCGATGGCGCGGCGGCGGACACGATGACGATGCCGCAGGCCAGGCGTGGGCTGCCCGACCGGCGTGGGCTCCGGGTGGTGGGCGACGTGCACGGCGACGTCGCCGGGTTCCGCGCAGCACTCGCGACCGACAACTTCGTCGTGCAGCTCGGTGACCTCGTGGACAACGGGCCGGACAGTGCCGGCGCCCTGCGTCTGGCGCTCGATATGCTCGATGAGGGGCGGGGGGTCTTCCTGCTCGGCAACCATGACCACAAGCTCGGCCGCGCACTGGCCGGCAGGGGGGTGACGATCGGCCCCGAGCTGGCCGCGACGCTGGCTGGGCTCGATGCGCCGCTGCGGGAGCGGGCACAGCGGGCGATCGCCGCGGCGCCGCTCTGGCTGCGGGCCGGGCGGAATTTCTTTGTCCATGGCGGGTTCCATACCGCGATGCTCGACCAGCCCTCACCGTGCGGCATCGTCGGGCGCGCCGAGGGGCCGGTGGCGCGGGCGCTGTACGGTGAGCCGACCGGGCGTACCCAGCCCGACGGATTTCCTGAGCGTAGCCTCGCCTGGGTCGATCGCATTCCCGCCGGGCTGACCGTCTATTGCGGCCATGATCGGCGCAGCCGCGACGGGCGGCCCTGGGTCTGCCCGGGTACCGCGGGAGGCAGCGCGGTGTTCCTCGATACCGGCGCGGGCAAGGGGGGCCATGTGTCCTGGATCGATCTGGCTCCGGTGACCGGTTGACCGGATATCTTGGCGGAGTGACAGAATTCCGATATCGTCGTGATATTCGCGTGAAGGAAACCGGGTGAGCGCGACGGATATCGGTGTTTTGCTGGGCCTTTTGGGGATCGTGATCGGCGCGGCGCTGGCCGTCGGCGGCGCGATCTCGTCGCGCGCGCATGCCGCCCGGCTGCGTCAGGAGGCCGAGTTGCTGGAGGCCGCCCACCGCGACGCCGAGCGTGAGCGGCAGCGGGCGGAGAGCCAGGCGGCCCAGTTCCGCAAGGCGATGGAGGCGATGACCGACGGCCTCATGATGCTTGACGGAGATTATCGTCTCGTCGAGTGGAATGCGCGCTTCGCCACGCTGATCGGCGTGCCCCAGCACGTCCTCGCGGTGGGCACACCGATGGCGGAAATCCTGCGGGCGCAGGCGCAGGCCGGCGAGTTCGGCCGCATGGCGTCGCCCGCCGCGGTCGATGCGATGGTCGAGGAACGCATGGCGACACTACGCTCCTTCACCGGCCCGGCCTTCGCCGAGCGGGTGCGGCCGAACGGTCGGGTGATCGAAACGCGGCGCACCTCGATGCCCGGTGGCGGCTTCATCACGCTCTACAGCGACATCACGCAACGGCGCCATGCCGAGGCGGCGGAGCGGGCGGCAGTGGCGGCGGCAGCGGCGGCGGTGCGTCAGCGCCAGGAGTTCGTCGCCATGGTGACGCACGAGCTGCGAGCGCCGCTCGGGGCGATCTCCCAGGCGCTGTGCCTGATCGATGACACGCGGCTGCCTGAATGTTCGCTCGGCTTCGTCACCACCGCACGCGGCCAGGCCGCGCTGCTGCGGGACCTCACGGCCGATATCCTCGACATGTCCCGCCTCGAAGAGGGGCGGGTGGTGCTCCGGGAGACCGATTTTTCCATGCCGGCTCTGCTCGCCGATATCAGCGGCGCACTGCGGGATCAGGCCGAAGCCCGCGCCATGTCGATCGTCACGGTGGTCGAACCCGAAGTGCCGGTTGCGCAATTCGGTGACGCCGGACGCATCCGCCAGGTGCTGACCAATTTCCTGAGCAATGCTCTCAAATACGCGAGCCCGGGGGTGGTGACGCTGCGTGCGGGAATGGCGGGGGGCATGCTGCGCCTGACGGTCGCGGACCCCGGCCCGGCGATCCCGCCCGGGCAGGCATCGGGGTTGTTCCAGCCCTTCGCCCGTTTGCGCTCCGCGGAGCTTGGCGCTGAAACCGGCACCGGCCTCGGACTTGCCATCCGCGCCCGGCTGGCGTCGCTCCTCGGCGGCGAGATCGGGTTGGCGCGGGAGGGGGATGGCAACGCATTCTGGTTCACCGTGCCAATCGCCCCGCCGCGGGGCGAAGCGGCAATCAACGCGGCTAAGCTGTCCGGCCGATCGCCGCCCCGGGGTACCATCCTGCTGGTCGAGGACCTCGCCCCCACGCGCGATCTCACCGCGATCATGCTGCGCCGCGAAGGCCATCGGGTGGAGGTCGCCGCGGATGGCCGCACCGCCGTTGCGTTGGCGGCACGGCGCATCTACGACGTGATCCTAATGGATATCAATTTGCCCGATCTTGACGGGATCACCGCCGCGCGGCGTATTCGTGCATTGCCGGGGCCGGAGGGGCGAGCGGCGATCGTCGCGCTGACCGGCATGCTGGCGCCGGATCTGGCGAGCGAGGCGGCTTCGGTGATGGACGCGATCCTGTCCAAGCCGGTCTGCCCGGAGGAGTTGGCTGCGACGCTCAATCGGTTCATGGAGTGTGGGCACATGGATGCCGGGACGGGGGTGACGGTGGCCAGTGAAGTGGCGCGGCTCGACAGCGAGCGCATCGCCACCCTGCGCGATGGCTTGCCGCCGGGGATGTTCGCCCGGCTGCTCAAACAATGCATCGTGGAAATCAAGGAACGGCTCCCCGGCCTCGTCGCGCCGGACGCCGACGCGGAGGCGCTGCGCAATGCCGCGCATGCGTTGGCGGGAATGGCGGGAAGCTACGGGCTCGCGGAGTTCGAGCGGGAAATGCGGTCCGTGATCATCGCGGTCGAAGCCGGCATGATGGCGGAGGCCGCACGGATCGCGGCATCTGCCGGGGCGATCCTGGCGCTCGCCGAGGATGCCGTGCTGGCCGAGACCTAGGGTCGCGGATCATGCGCGTCTATCTCGCGGGGCCGGACGTGTTTCTGCCCGACGCCGCGGCGCGTGCCGTGCGGCTGAAGGCGATTTGCGCCGCACATGGCCTGATCGGTATTTCGCCGCTCGACACTCTGGAGGATGTTCCCGCCGCGTGGCGGGCGTTGCCGGAGGCGCGTTTTATCGCGTTGTGCAACGAGGCCCACATCACCCGCTGCGATGCAATGATCGCCAATCTGACCCCGTTTCGCGGCCCCAGCGCGGACGTTGGAACGGTGTTCGAGATCGGCTACATGCGCGCCCTCCGCCGGCCGATCTTCGGTTGGACCAATGATGCGGCGGATTTCCTCACCCGCAGCACCGCCTTCGTCGGCAGTGACGTTGCCGAGTTTGGCGGCGAGCGGCGGGACGGGGAGGGGATGCTGCTGGAAGCCTTCGGCATGCACGACAATCTGATGATCGACGGGGCGATCCTGTCCTCGGGCGGTGCGATTTTCACCGCCACGCCCGCCATCGGGGCGCGATGGAGCGACCTCTCTGCCTTCACAAGCTGCGCCGCCGCCCTAGGCGGACGGAAACGAAACGGATAAAAGTTTTTTGGTTCTTTTTTTCAAAAAAGAACCGCTTACTTTTCCTGGCTACACCGCAATGGTCCGCCCACCATCGACCAGCAGGCTGATCCCGTTGATATAGCTGCCGGCATCCGAGCACAGCAGCATCGCCGCCCCCACCAGATCCTCCGGCCGGCCGAGCCGCCCGACCGGGACACGCTGGCGCAGTTGTTCGTCATTGGCGGCGAGTTGGTCGCGATTGCGGGCGGTGGCGATGATGCCGGGGGCGAGGTTGTTCACCGTCACCCCATTGCCCGCGCATTGCCGCGCGAGGTTGAGCGCCCAGTTGTGCTGCATCGCCTTGGAGCCGGCATAGACGAGCATGCCGGGATGCGGGAGTTGCTGTTGCACGCTGCCGATCGTCACCACGCGGCCCCAGCCGCGCGCTTCCATCGGCGGAACGAGTACCTGGAACAAATCCAGCGTGCTGCGTAGGTTGACGTTGATCTGCCGATCGAACCGTTCGCGGGTGATCTCCGTCCAGGGCTCGACCAGTTCGATCGAGGCGCTGATCACCAGGATGTCCACCTGGCCGAAGGCAGCCAGCACGTCACGCGCAAGATTGGCCGCGCCGGCATCGGTGGCGAAATCGGCAGCGAAGGCGCGGCCCTCGGCGCCGCCTGCCGCCATGGTGGCGACGACTTCGGCGGCGTCGCGGGTTTCTTCCGCGTTGTCGAGATGATGCACCGCCACTCGCGCGCCCTGCCCGGCGAGACCGAGGGCGATGGCGCGGCCGATTTCGCGGCGCGCGCCGGTTACCAGCGCGGTTTTGCCGTCGAGACGGAAGGCGGCCATCGCGTCTGTCATCGTGTTCATCCCACGGTCTCCAATTGGTCGAGCAGGGCCTGAGCGCGGGCGCGCTTGGCGGGGTCGGCGTCGCGGGCGACGATGCGTTGCAGCACCGAGACCGCGCGGGGGTCGCCGGCCTCGCCGAGCGCGAAACCCTCGGCGTCGCGCTTGTCGAACCACTGGCGGTCGAACTCCGCCAGGTTCAGCGGCAGCTTCTTCCAGTAGTATTTGAGGTCGTCCGATTTCCAGCCGGCGTAGATCTCGTCCCACGGCAAAGGCTGGGCGTCGGCGTTGGCATTGTCGGGATTGAAGGGCAGGCTCGCCAGCTGGTAGCGCACATCCATCGACATGCGCAGTTTGTCCGAGCGGTTGGGGATGCCCTTGTGCACGGCGAGGCTGTGGAAGAACAGCACGTCGCCCTGGTGGAAGCCGGAGGTCGCCCAGCGTCCCTCGA
>JAPLOH010000342.1 GCA_026400845.1 Alphaproteobacteria bacterium | reverse complement strand
GCTGCATGCTCTACGAACTTATCCCCAACATGCCGGAGCACAGGCTCGCCCCTCTCATGACAGCCTTCGCCAAGGCCATGTCACAGGCCAGCCAATTTAATGGACTGTTTGCAAAATCGAAATGAGGGGATGGTTGAGGATCACCCCCTTTGTCGCGAGCGATATGCCAATCGAGGCGCTGCTGATCGTCCCCTCGTTATGGACCGTGAGGGGAGGCCTGCCGATACCGCCCCCATACACGCCGGCACTGCCGCCCGTCACCCGCGATGCGGTGCCGGAATTGGTGAACGTCCCGCCGTTCAGGATGATTCCGAAAGTGGAGCCATCCACCGACCCCTGGTTCACGACGTCCCAGTTGCCATTGGCGAACGCTGCGACGCCGAACGGGCCGCCGGCGATGGTGCCCATGGCGCCCAGCGGCCCGGCGGTGATCAGCAGGCTCGGGTCGGAAATCGCGGTCAGGGTAACCCCCGGCGTGACCGTCCCGGTCACACCCGCGCCGCCGGTAATCGTCGTCGTCATGCAAGCCCCCGATGCGTTTTTGTGCCGTCAACGCCTGTCAGCGGATTGCGGCCATTTTTAACGCATTTTGGATGTCACAAATTCTCAAGAAGCTCAATATGCCGCCGCTTTGAACCGTTAAAAAAATCGCAACAATTTCGTGAATGCCGCGATCCTGTGCATGCCTCCCGGGTACTGGGGTGTGTGCCGTGCTGCCCTGATTCGTTGGGATATTGGATATCGAGACTCAGCATGACTCAGGGTGGGGCGCCACATCATACCCACCTCTGTCAGAACGAGACTCCCGCGAAACCCGGACACTGTTAAAACTCCGGGCGACACTGACCGTCACCGGGCTTGCAGCCGTCCCGGTGTTTCAACCCGCGCGTTTCGAGAGTGTGATCGGCATGTGTTCGGGCTGGTTCGCCAGGCTGTTCCCGCGCCAGACGATGTGGTCGCCCTCCACCTCGGGCCACACCCGCATCTCAAGCAGCGTCGCGATCACGGCACGGGCGAGCATCGTACCGGCGAAGCGGCCGGGGCAGATATGCTCGCCGCCGCCAAACGTCACACTTCGGGTCGCTCGCTGTGGGTTGAAGCTGTCCGGCTCCGGATACGCCGCCGGATCCCGGTTGGCCGCCCCCCACATCAGGAACACCTTGGAGTTCGCGGGGAAGGTCACCTCCCCGCTCCGCACCTCTTCGAACACATAGCGCGACAGGCCGATCAATGGCGGCTCCAGCCGCAGCGCCTCCGCCACCGCGCGATCCAGAAAATTGGCATCATCACGATGGCCGTCGAGACCCTCAAACCAATCCGCCAACACGACGACCGCGTTCGCCACGGCCACGGCAGCAAGCGGAGGGCGCGCCGGTCACGGTCAGCGCGGTGTTACCGGGTTAGGGAGGCTCGGGGCCGTTCACGAGGGTCCTTGCGGCGGCGGCGAATTGCCTGAGCACCGCGATGATGAGGTCCAATTCCTCGGTTGAAGGCAGTGGCTCAGGCTCATCTTCCGGGCCAGGATAGCGATAGGCGACGCCCTAAATGGACAGGGGCGAACAACCTCGGCATAGCCGGCGAATGCGGGTTAAACCCGCAGCAGCGGGACGAGGAGATCGTCCATATCATGGGTCCGGCGAAAAGCCTCGCCGGCCAGCACGAGCAGCGCCTTCACCAGCTTCTCGGCGGCCTGCTGCACATG
>JAPLOH010000014.1 GCA_026400845.1 Alphaproteobacteria bacterium | reverse complement strand
GGCCCCCAGCGAGGCCGAGGGCATCACCAGCTCGACCCCACGCCAGGCGCTCGCCGCTACCACTGGCGAGGCCGAGGGCGTCGCCGATCGGCCCCCCAGCACCGCCGGGAAGGGCAAGGGAATAATTCGGTGGGATTCCGCCTAGTAGCGAAGAATGGCGGGCATAGCCTGAGGATCATGCGGGAAAAATGGCAGATTTCTGGCGATTTTTTCGGCGGCATTGTTCGGCGCCAGATCCTCCATCGCCGGGCCGCCCCGATCGAATGGCTTTCACGGGAACAACAAAAAAAATCTGCGCATGACCCCATAGCGGTTACACCCCCAAGGGCCGCAAAGTTTCAGCACCCCCCTACCTATGGGGGGCTTTTCTGGCGAGGCGCGGCACCCCGCAGGGCGGCAACACAAACCGCAACAGCAAGCCCGAATTCTGCGCGCACTGAGTGCGCGCGACCGCGGCTCGGCCACCCCGCATACCGACACGTCCGGGGAGGACCCGCGAGCCTCGCCCTTGGTGCCCGCCACCCCCAGGGGGACGCGCTCACGTTCACCGTGTTCACTAATCTCAGAGTGAGCAAACTAGAGTTGGGCGGGGCCTCCGCGCGCCGTATTGCGCACGGCTCAGATAGGACCCGCACCCCTCGGCCTGGCGCTGGCCACCGCCTCGCCGGAATGCCGGAGGCATGCATTCAGCGCATGGGCCGGGCCATGCCTTGCCCTGCTTCCTCTCTACCTATACGCAAATCATGTGTTCTTGGTGTTCTGCGTGTTCCATCGCAAACGATGCTGATTATATCATGGAGTTTTCGGAACACATCAGGGAGAGGGTTGGAACACATCGGGCCAATGTGTTCCGGGCGGGGCCAGAGTTGCTGCCTTTGGGCGCCTCTGGCCACCAATCCGCCGCCGATCGGCACCGAGTGCGCCAAGCATGCGGGCAATAAGGCAGGGGCCAAGTTATGCGGAAAATGCACACCTGCGCCCGCCCCCACCGCGCGCGCGGGCCTAGGTGTCGCCCTCTTCTGAGGCAAGCAATCCGTCCCCGATCTTGTAGAGGCGCACCTTGCCATTGCCCGGCACCGTGTAGGATGCGGACTTGTTCTTGCGCTTCGCATCGGCGCCGCCCTCCGGCGTGACGATATGCCCACGCTCGGCCAGCACTTGGCGGGCCTCCTGCTTTGGTAGTCCGGTTAGCGCCTCATCCATCCCGCCCGCCGTCAGGTAGTAGCGCCATGCCATGCGCCCGCCGTCCAACGCTTCCCACCGCCGCCAGCCAACCGCGTTCTGTGTGCGGAAGCGTTGCGAGGGCGGCGCGTTGGGGTCCGCCTCATCTTGCGCACCGATCGTCGTTCGATCCTCCCACATGAGAAAGCGCGAATCCCCGTGCTTCTGAATGAAGGCGCGGAGCTGCTTGACCGCCTGCGCTTCCTCTTGCGCGCCAGCCGTGCCGCGCTCCGCCAGCCAGGCGCGGAAGCACGTCGCGGCGCCCCACTCGGCCGCGCCCTCTGCCCATTCGGTAATGAGCGCCTGCCTTGCCAGCTCTCCGCCTATGGCCACCAAGGCGAAGCGCCCGGCGACGCTGCGAACCTGGCCGCCAGCGCCGGGGATATCGGCCAGCCACCGCGACACCAGCCCGTCAACGCGGGCGCGCAGCGCATCCACAAACCCGGCATCATCGCGGGCCAGTTCCTTGGTGATGTGCTGGAGGAAGGCGGGCAGGGCGGTTCCGTAGTATTGCCGCGTTGCCTCCCGCAGCTCCTGCGCGAAGGCCGCAGGGCCGCCGAGGTCGTGCACGTCTTCAAATAGCCCCATGGCCGCGCCGGCATCCGCCGCCAGGTCCACAAGGCGCACCTCCTGGCCTGCCTTCGTCGTCTTGCCGGCCTCCGCGTTCTTGTCGGCTAGGCTTATCTCGCCGGTGCTGAGGAACAGCACCCGGAAGCGGAGCGTTGGCCGCGCCTGGCCCGTCCGCCCGGCCCGCGCCTTGCCCGCCCCATTGGCCAGCATATAGGCGATTTCACCGGCCTCCCGCGCGTCAACCTGGCCCATCTCATCCAGCGGCAACAGGCTATCGCAGCTCGCCCCGGCCACCGCCTCCAATGCATTGCCGGTTGCCCGCCAATGGCGAATGAACCCGTTTGCGCCATCGGCCGGGGTGCCACCGCACACGCTCCCGGCGACCCGCAGCGCCGTGCTCTTGCCGGCGCGGGAATTGCCCCGGAAGTGGAACCCGCCGCCATCCTCGCCGAGCAGCCGCAACAGCGGCGCGGCGAAGGCGCAGGACGCCGCAAACAACAGCCGGGAATTGCCCGAGCAGAAGCGGGACACATTCGCGCGCCACCCGTCCAAGGCGCCCCCCGATTGGAACAGTGAGGGCTCCCGCTCGCCGGTCTGTAGGACGACGCGCTCGTCTGCCTCGCCATAGACCGCATCGGGCAGGACGAACACGCGGCGATCGCCGAAGGTATGCCACCCCACCCGCGCCACGCTCCGCGCGCGCTTGGGCGAACTGGCCAGGTTCAGATATTCCGCGAAGGCTTGGCGAGCACCGGCCGCCGCATGCAAGCTCAACCCGCCATCCGCCAGGCGCGACCGAACCTCGGAGCATTCGCCGGAGAACAGTGAGCGCGGAAAGGCTTCCTCGTGGCGGGTGCCGTCGCGATCATGCCAAGAAATCAGCAATCCCCACCCGCTGGCGTCGCTGTCGCGCG
>JAPLOH010000009.1 GCA_026400845.1 Alphaproteobacteria bacterium | reverse complement strand
GCCACTCGCTGTCGCGGTGGATCAGCCCGAGATTGACCAGCATCTGCCCGTCCGCGGCGACGGCGGCATCGAGGTGGCCGCACACACCGCGCATCAGCGCATCCCAATCGCCGATGCCGCCGGTCGTGTAGTCGCGCTGGTTGCCGTACGGCGGCGAGGTGAACAGCAGGGCGGCACGATCGTCGCCCATCAGCCGCGCCACGGCGGCAGCGTCTGTGGAGTCCCCGCAGAGCAGGCGATGCTCTCCGAGCAACCACAGGTCGCCCGGCCGCGTCACCGCTGCACGGGGCGCCACCGGTTCGGCATCCGCGGGGTCCTCGGCCTCGTCGTCTCCGGCCACAGCACGGCCGGCATTCTCGGCGACCTGATCGGCATCATCCTGGTCATCCGGCGCATCGCCATCGATGACGGCCTCTTCCGCAGCGGCCAGGATGGCGCTGATCTCGTCACGCGAGAACCCAATGGCGAGCAGATCGACCTCGCCGGCCTCTTGCAGCCCCGCCAGCGCATCGCGCAGCAACGCCTGGTCCCACGTCGCGTTCTCGGCGATGCGATTGTCCGCCAGGCGGAGGGCGTCTTTCTGGGCCGGGGACAGATGCCGCAGCACGATCACTGGCACCTTGGCGACACCGAGTGCCGCGGCCGCCTCGAGCCGGCCGTGTCCGGCGATCAGCTCGCCTGCCTCGTCGACCAGCAGCGGGTTGGTGAAGCCGAACGCCAGCATGCTGGCTTTGATCTGCGCGTTGCCGGCGTGCGGGCGCAATTCGGCGACCGGGCGCAGCACGATCTTTGCGGCCATCCATGGGAGGGTCGTCGGGGCATCCGTGCTGTGTTGGGGGTGCGAACCGCGAACGGTTCGCAGGGGGGCAGGATTGGCGGAAAACAGCCACGCCAGGGCGGTGCGTGCGAACTGCGAACCATAATTTGGGTCTGTCGCTAGCGGGCTATCGCGCTTCCGCTTCCCGCATCGATCCGGCCAGGGAAGGAACCATGGCCTTGGCGATGCCGGTGCGCTGCGTCGTCCCTTTGGTGGCGACTGTCAGGATCGTAGTCCATCCGAGATTTACGCGGGAGTGCAAAGATGTAGCGTTGATCAAGTATTTTTCGAACGCGCTGGCGCCGCGATGGTCCTGGGGTTTCGCGCGCACGGCCATGGAATGACCTTGCTCAAACGCTACACTTTGGCACATTTGACCATCGCGGCGTGTTCGGTGGGGTAGAAAGGTCATGCCGCAAGCCCTGTCCGGCCGAGCCCATAATGTCCGGCGAGCACGCCGAGGGAGGCCAGCAGCACCCCCTGGCTCTGGTTCGGAGCCAACGGGCGGCCGCCCCAGCCTTGGCGCAGGGCCCACTCCCGGACGGAGCACTCGCAACCCACGACATGCCAGACGCAGCTGCCAGCGATGCTGCCGCTGCCACCCAACGCAACCATCGCGGCGGCCACCTTGCGGCGGGCGGCATGGTTCTGTTCGGTGACGGTATCGCCGTTGCCACCGGGGATGCGGATCAGCGGCATCGACCGCAGCGTGTCGAGCGCAGCGGCCCGGAACTGCCGACGGAACAGCACGCCCGCGTCATGCATCTCGGGCGTGATGGTGCCATTGGTCAGCATCACACCCAGCGTGTCGAAGGCGCGATGATGGCTGACCGTCGTGCCGCTGTCCGGATCGACGTCGAGCCTGGCGGCCTCGAAGCCGCCGTGCTGCTTGCGCCATGCGGTGGGTTTCGAGAGATCGTCGGCAGGCTGCGAGGTGCTCTTGCGCTTGCGCTTAACGGCCATGGTTCGATCCTCCATTGCGTGGGCCCCAGCGGCGCACGGCTTCGTTGGTGACGGCCTGGCGGAGCCAGGGGTCGGTGATGTCATCGAGGGCGAGGGAGACCACGCCTTGGTCGCGCCAGACGCGCCGGCGCAGGGCCTCCATCTCGGGGCTGGTGGTGGGGCTATGGGTGCCGCGGTCGAGGCTGCTGCGGGGTGGGCGGGGTGCGCCGGGGAGGGTCATGGGGGGCGCCATCACACAATCCCCCCGCGTGGGACAGAAACTCCCTCTACCTCATTGATATATATATTATTGTTATTTTTGTTATTTTGTAATGGGGTATCCCCTCCGGACACCGTGCACGTGTGGGGGGAGGTCATACCCCTGCGCCCACGCACGAAATCACAAAATTCACAAAAGCCATTTATCAATGGGTTAGATGTGAGGGCATGGATTTTGTTATTCATCGTCTGCGCTCTCCTCACCCGACTCGTCGCCGGGGGCATGGACCAGGATGTAGCGGGGGCCAGTTGGTCGGCCCGCGCCGCTCTGGGGAGGCGGCTGGGTCTCGATGACCACGCCGTTCGCCACCAAGGCGTCGATCAGCTCGCTGAACTCTCTCGCGGCAAGTTTCATCCCCCGGTGAAACAGATCGCGTCGGCTGCACGGTCCGTGCTTCCCGATGATGTCGATGGCCTTGTTCAGGCGCACCTCGAACTCGCTGTCCGCCAGGAAGCGCTGAGCGTCGCGTAGCGCCGTCCGCGCGCAGTGCTCGGCCAGCGACCAGCCCCAGGCCAGATCCCGCTCAGTGATCTCCGGGTGGGCCGGATTGCGGCTGATGGCGCAGATCAGCGCCAGCTTGGTGGCGTTCTCGCCCAGGCGGTTGACGATGGCGGCTTGCGGCGTGCCCGCCACCCGCTTTGCCCAGACGTCCTCCTCGGCCAGCTTCCGATCCTGCAGGATTTCTGCCGCGGGCGTCATGGCGACGGTGAAGGGTGTCGGCTCCTCGGTGGACGCCATGGGCACGACATGGATCTCGGGGAGGTTGCCGGCTGACGGTGGGTCGCCTTGCCCGCGCGGAATTGCTTTCAGCGCCTCGAGCAGGGCGGGGGACGGCGCGATGATGCCGGCATCGCGGTTGCGATCGGGACGGTCAGTATCAGTAACAAAGACGAGGAAGCGCGCGAGCGAACCGTCCATCATCGCGCCGCCCTCCAGGGCCTTCCAGAACGTGGATGGCGTGGTGGTGCCGTAGAAGCCGACGCAGGGCTGGTGAAGGTCGACGCGCGGCGCGTCCTTCTTGTTGGCGTATTCGGTCCCGCGGTAGATGCCCTTGGCGCGACTGTAGAGTTTCATCAATTCGGACCAGATGTCCGCCTTGTGGGCCGGCGCCTTGCCCCCGGTGACGCTGTGCAGGAACAGGCCGAACTCGTCGATCTGGAACTGGAACAATCGCGCGGGGTGCTGCTCCAACGCCGACAGCATGCCGCGCCCCGAGGCGAGGTTTTCACCACCGAGGTAGCGGTCCAGCCCCGCAAGATCGAAGCAGCGCCGGATCACCTCGGGTGCGTGATCCTTCCCTCCGCCACTCTCTGCCACGGCGGCGATGTAGACGTTGGTGCGGAGGTCTGTGCGGCTGCGGTACTGCCGCCCGGCGAGCACGCCGACGGCGCAGATCGCGGCGCCCAGGGCCAGAAAGGGCTGCGGCCGCAGCGCAGTCCGGACGCATTCCTCGACCAGCATCTGCAAGACGCCGCCGGGCTGCATGATGTCCGGTGGGACGACCAGGGGCTTGGCCTGCTGCTTCGCCCGGTTGGCGTAGAGCGACGTCAGGAACTGCGCGGCAGGATGGACCGCTTCCGGCACGGGGTCGGGCACCTGCTGCGGCTGCGCCAAACCCTCCTGGAACGCGCGCCGCAGGGTCTGCTGCGCCGCCCGCTGGTCGCGGCATCGTGGTAGTAAGGATGACAGAGCGTCGCTCAGGGCGGCCCACGCGGTGCCCTCGTCGAGGTGCCCGGCGGACACCATGCCGCCGATGGCGAAGGCGGCTTCGTTAACTGCGTGGTGCTTGCCGCCCTCGGGTGCGTTGCGGATTTCGGCGCAGCGGTCATCGAGCGCCGCCCGTCCTACTGCGCTGCCACCGTCTCGAAGCCGTGGCTGCTGTGGGACGGCACTGGGCGGCGGCACAGGAGCGGGGCGCAGGACATCCAGGAGCCATTCCGGAAGTTCGGCCGATGGCGCATTGTCCAACACGCCGTAGCCCGGCGACGGTGGCAAAATGACGTAGCCCCCATCGCCACGCACGTCGATGCCAGGGGCAATCTTGCTTGCGCTGTTGCGAATTGTCTCACCCGGCCAGCAGAAGTAGAGGTGCAGCCCGCCCGAGGCGGTGCGCACGGTCCAGGTTGCCGGCAGGCGATCGGCATTGGCGTCCAGCCATGCCTGTCCCGGCCGATCGCCCTTCACATCCACGTCCACCACGACCAACCCCGTCACCTCGCCGGTGGGCATGCCGATCATGACCACGGCAGGGTTGGCGAACATGCGACGTATAGCCGCAGGGTCAGCGGTTGCGTCCTTGAAGCCGTGCCGCGTCATGGGGCGCTTGCGGGCGTCGCAGGGGAACACTGGGATGCGCAGCGCGATGGCGGCGTCGGCCAACTGCGCTGCGTGCTCAGCTGCTTCGGAGGGCTCGGTCATGCCTCTGGCCGCTCCTGTGCTGCAATTGCGGCATCGCGCGCCGCGTCGAGCCGAAGAATGTCGGGGTAGTGGCGGGCGACGAGTTGCGCGGCTCGCGATAACGCGTGGCGAGCCTGTTCTAATTCGTCATAAATTGCGCGTGCTGGGCCGATAATTTTCGTTACAGGCGGCGCCACCTCACGCGGCGTTGTCGCCCAAGGCGGTGTCGCAGCGGCCTTTCGAGGGCGTCCGCCCGATGGCGGCAGTTTCACCGCAAGGCCCCGCCTGACCCTGTCGATGTTCCAAGTCCCGTCCGGTTCTCGCTTGATCCGCCCGTTTCGCTCCGCCTTTTGCAGCAGGGTGTGAGAAGTGCCGATGGTGCGCGCCAACTCTCGAACGGAGATAGACCTGCTCTCGGTGTTTGGCCCTGATGTTTGCCAGGCAGCATGTTCGTTACCACCTATATCGTGACGAACGTCTGGCCGGCATGTTCTCTCTCCGAGATCGCGCCGGACACGATCGACGTTCCAAGTTCCGTCTGGCTCACGCTTGATGCGCCCGCGGCGTTCGGCCTGGCGCAGACCTGCTTCGGTGATGCCGACACGACGTCCGAGTTCGCGCGTTGAGATATTTTCGCTCACGGATGGGTCCCCATAACTTTGCGGGTAGCGTCGTTGGCTGCGATCTGCTGGTCGATGAGGGCATCGACGTATCCGCCGCAGATCACCTCGATGAACGCCGTCCACTCGGGGGCGGACCACGTCGCCATGTCGGTGCGGCCGAGGGCATCGATGTATTCGCCACCGCGGGCGCCGGCCTGGCGCATGGCGGCCAGTTCGATCGGGTTGGGGTCAACCATG
This sequence comes from Alphaproteobacteria bacterium, assembly GCA_026400845.1. Taxonomy (GTDB): domain Bacteria; phylum Pseudomonadota; class Alphaproteobacteria; order Acetobacterales; family Acetobacteraceae; genus CAIYPH01. The sequence goes on along the minus strand of JAPLOH010000009.1, from coordinate 2,257 downwards.
CGGCGGCCCTTCCAGATCTCGAGGCAGACCGGCGAGCAGTTCGGCACGGTCCAATGCAGGCGGATGCCTCGGTGGGGCCGGAACCAGTCCCAATGACGGGCGGGGCGTGGGCAGGTGCGGCATCTCACTCGCTCGCCTGTAACTGCTGCACCTTCTTCGCGGCGTAGCGCTCGCGTCGGCGGGCATTGATCCTGTCGCGGTTCCCGACCAGGTACGCTGCGGTCTTCACGCGGTTGGCTTCGCGCGTCTTCTCCACGTTGGCTGTTGCTCGTCCGGCTCTTCGGGCGATCGCTAGATCGGCGTTGTCTTGGTTCCAGCGGCGATGCTTTTCGCGGATTTCTGCCTGGTTCTTCTGGTACCAACTCCTATTGTTCTCCGCCACCCGCTCGGCGTTTTCAGCGCGCCAGACGCGGCAGCGTTCGCGCACCTTTTCAGGGTTCTTCTCGGCATAGCGGCGCGCAGCCTCACGCTTCTGCTTCTTCCGCGCCTCCACCTTCTCTTCTGGTGTCTGCGCCAGTAGGTCTACTGCCTCTATCGCGGGACGCCTCCATGGTGCGTTCATCACTCGAACCTCGCGCTGACAATTTCGGTGTATTGGCCGACTGGTCGAACCTGAATGGCGGACGGAGCGCGCAACGCCTCAAGGTGCTGCAGGGCCTGTTCAACTGATTCCGGCGCTGGGACCTGCGGTGCACGGCGTTGCCACCAGCCGACCGCCTTCTCCCGCGGGAAGCCGGTGTGCTCGAAGCAGATCCATTCGCTGTGCCGAGCGAGACCGCAATCGTAGGTCACCCGCAGCGATGCCGGCTTGCCCGGCTTCTCATGACGGACATAGGTGACGGCGGTGACGCCGCACCATTCGGCTTTCTGCTGGATCGACAGCAACGCGTTCGAGGCAGCGTTCGCTGCCACCTTCACCTCTGGCGGCGGGAAGGCGTAGTCGCACTCGATGCAGTGCCGCACGCTGGCATGATTGATAGTCTTGCATTCCGGGCAGACTTTAATTGGGGCGGTGCCTGCCTCCTCTGTCTTCTCCTTCTTCCGCCCATCGACGGTGTCGATCGGGCCGTGCCGCGCGGTGTTCCCGGCGAAGTCGAGCACCAGGCAATCATCCTTCCCTTCGGCGAGACGGGTGCCGCGGCCGACCATCTGGACGTAGAGGCCGACGCTCTTGGTCGGACGCAGCAGCGCAATCAGGTCGATGCCCGGCGCATCAAATCCGGTGGTGAGCACGTTGGCGTTGGTGACACAGCGCAGCTTCCCCGCCTTAAAGGCCGCCAGGATGCGGTCGCGTTCCGGCCCGGGCGTGTCGCCGGTGACCGTTTCAGCCGATATTCCGTGCTCGCGGATCGCATCACGGACATGGCGGGCGTGGTCGACGCCAGAACAGAACACCAGCCAGGACCCGCGCCCCTCGCCATGCTCGACGATCTCGGCCACAGCCGCGCGGGTGATTTCGTCACGATCGACCGCCGCCTCGAGGTCCTTGGCGATGAACTCACCGCCGCGGATGCCGACGTCGCCAACATCGAGCTGTGTCTCGGTGTGCTTCGGCACGACTGGGCTGAGANNNGCTGCATCATCTCCAGCACCGGCACGTCGTAGGCGATGTCGGTGAACAACCGGTCCTTGCCCTCGTGCAGCAGCCCGCTGTCGAGCCGATAGGGTGTGGCGGTGAAGCCGACCACTTTGAGCAGGCCGGCGTTGACGTCGTTCAACTCCTTGATGAAGGCCCGATACATGCCGCTATCGCTGCGCCCAAGCAGATGAGCCTCGTCGATCAGCACGAGGTCGCAGCGCTGCACTCGGAGCGCGTGGCGGTGGATCGACTGGATGCCGGCGAACAGCACTTGCGCGCCGATGTCGCGACGGGAGAGGCCGGCGGAATAGATGCCGGCAGGCGCCTCCGGCCAGGACCGCAACAGCGCCATGAAGTTCTGCTGGATCAATTCCTTGACGTGCGTCAGCACCAGGACTCGGGTGTCGGCGTAGGCGGTGATGGCCTCGCGGATGAAGCCGGCAATACACAGGCTCTTGCCCGTGCCTGTTGGCAGCACGATGAGCGGATTGCCGGTGTCGGTGGCGAAGTAGTCATACAGCGCGTCGATGGCGGCGCGCTGGTAGGGGCGCAGGGTGATGGTCATGCCGCCACCCCATCGCGCCAAGTGCTGCCATCGGGCAGGCGGTAGCTGACCCAGTCCTCGCCGGCGTCGATCTGCTCGCCCGGCACCAAGTCGGGGATGTAGAGATGCGCCGC
>JAPLOH010000283.1 GCA_026400845.1 Alphaproteobacteria bacterium | reverse complement strand
TCTGCACCGCACAGGCCTCTGCTTCCCAAACCCGCAGGGCGAAATCGGGGTGTGCCGCCACGACAGGGCTGCCATTGGCGAATGCGGCGCGGTTGCCGGTATCGAGATAGCTCTCCACTGCGAGGCCGTCGGCATAAATCACGTCGTGCGAGGGCAACTCGACGTGAAGATAGGTCACCTCCGCGACCGCCTCCTGGCGGATGGTGGTCCCGTTCACCAGATACCGCACGGGGATCAGCACGTTTTGCACATGCACCGCATGATCCGGTGACAACAGGAGATCGCGGGCGGGCTGCCCGGGGGCAAAGGCGTCTTTCCGCACGCGGATCGGCCAGACGTCGTGCGGCCTTGGATGGTGGCGGCAATCCACCCGACGCCAGCCGATCCACACCACCGGCACGGTTCCGCCGAAGGCCGAGCGCACGTGATGGCCGATCTGCAACGTCTCGACCGCGACCTCGCCCTCGCCTTCGCCGGTGGCGATCCGGGTTCCCTGCGCGAAACAGGCCACCGGCGATGCTGGCGCGAAGGCGAGGGCGTAGATTTCGCTGCGTCCCGTGAAGGCGTCGCCGTGCAAACGCACGCTGAGGTCGTAGGAACCATCATGGTCGGGGGTGATGTCGATCTGCTGGACGTTGCTGATCCCGCTGGTGCTGCCGGCAATCTGCGTGCCGTTCGCCTCATCGAACAGGAGAAGGTCGAGGTGGTCGATCGCGCTGTTGTCGTCGGCCGCCCAGGTCAGCGTCGCGATGAACCTGGTGCCGGCGGTGAGCGCGAGCAGGTAGTCGTGCACCGCGTCCCGCCCAGCGGCCGAGCTGGCTGTGGCGAGGCTCCAACCGGACGAGGCCAGCGCGCTGCCCTGGAGCGGCGCGAACGTCGTGGTGGCGCTCGCAACGTCGCGCACCGCGCTTGGTGCCTGCTCGCCGGCGAGCAACGTGCCAACGCTCGCCAGCACGTTGACGACCCCCGCGCCGTAGACTGCGTTGAGCGGCTGTTCCGCCGTGGGCGCGTAGGAGGTTGTGTAGTAGTCGGCTGGTTTGCTGGCCCCGTTCAGCAACAGCGCCTTGATGGTGCGGAAATCTACCGCGTCGGCCAGGTTTTGTGCAGTGGCGCCGGGGTAGCCGGCTTCCCCTGCCTGCACGAGGAGGGTCGCGGCGCCCGACACGATCGCCGTCGCACGGCTGGTTACCGTCTGCGGCGCCGAAATGTCGGGTTTCGGCACGCCATTGAGTGCCGGTCCGACAGCCTGGACGCCCGGCCAAGTGTCGACACTGATGACGTTGTAGGCCGATGACGGCATGCCCGGGGTGCCGCCATTCCCGGCGGCAGCGACGAAAACGGTATTGCCCAGGTTTGCCGCGGCGTTGAAGGCGGCCCCCACGTCGGCGCCGAGGTAGAGAACGCTGAGGTTCACCACCTTGTCGGGCAGCGGCCCGGCCGCGAGATTGTCCAGGAAACCGGCGGCGCTGTAGTTGTCGACATGGGCAACTCCTGGCGCTACGCCCTTCGGGGCGCCCAGATAAGGCGTCGGATTGTAGAAAAAGCTGGCCTGCACGGTCGCGTGGTTAGAGAAGCTGCCAAGCACATTGTCATCGTAGGCGAAACTGCTTTGGGTCCCGTTGAAGTAGGTGATGAAATGGTCGGCATTGTCGGCGGGGTGGCCGAGTGATGCCGGGTCGACCTCGAAATCGATGCCGCCTTCCGTGCCGCTGCTACTGCCCTCCACCTGCCCGACCGTCACACCTGCGCCGGTGAGCGCGGGGTAGCGGGCGCGCAGGGTGGTGAGGCCGATGAGATCGGCGATGGCGGCGTAGTCCGGTCCGTCGAGGGTGAAGCTCATTTCTTGGCTTGATCCTCCGCCGAGAGCACGAACATGCGCTCTAGTGGCACGCGGAGCTGCCCGTTGGTGGGCAGCAGGATATCGGCCATGTGGGCTTGCCAGCGGTGGAACACCTCGGATTCCGGCAGGTGCTCCATGCCGTGGTCGCGGCGGCGGAGGATGAAGGCGAAGAGCATCCCATCGGTGGGGTTGAGGTGGATTTCGTAGTGCAGGATGCCGGCGCCGAGCAGGGCGTCGCGCATCTCTGGCCAGATCGCGTCATGCCGGCGCTTGTACTCAGCCTCGCTGCCGGGGCGCAGGCGAAGGCCGAAGGCGATGAACTCGCTGCCGGCGATCATGCCACCACCTGCACCGCCCCGCCCGCCCGCGCCGACGCTTGCATCGCCGACAGCACGGCGACGGTGGCGGCGCCGACTTCGCCCGGGCTGCGGTTCTCGCCGCGCCCCTGGGCGAGGTCCACCAGTGCGTCGATCGGGCCGATGCAGTTGTACACCCAGTCGCCCGGCGCAATCGGTAGTCGCTCCACCCCGGCGGCGGTGTGGATCGCCGCCTCATCGCGATCGAGCTCCAGGGTCATCACCCCGGCCGTACCCGTGATGATCAGCCGCAGCAGCGCCCGTTGCCCCTCCGGCATCCCCGCCGCGCCGCCGAGTGCCGCGGTTGCGCCGCCGGCAAAGCCGAGCGCTGCCGCGTCGGCGAGGTCCACCGCGCCCGTGCCGGTGCTGCGGGCGGCGACTGTCTCGGGGGTCAGGCGGGTCAGCCACAGCATCAGCGCGATGGAGTGCGACATCTGGCCATAGGCGAAGCCGCCGCCGCCGGCGGGGTTCTGCCAGGTCATGGTATCCGGGCGGAACATCGTGGTCTTCCAGCGTGCGAATCCCACGCTGCCCTCGAACACCGGGCGGGTGGCGGAGATGAAGGTGCAGGTAATGTGCTCGATTCGCCCGATCACCCCCGCGGCCAACCGGGTGCGGATGGCGTCGAGATGCGGGAGGTATTGGTAGCCATTGGCGATCAGCAAATGGCGGTCGAGGCGGCGCGCGTGCTCCACCAGATCGCGCGCTTCGGCGGGATCGACGGTCATCGGCTTTTCGCACAACACATGGGCGCCGGCATCGAGCGCGTCGCGCACATGCGCGTGGTGCAGAAGGTGCGGCGAGGCGACCACCACCACGTCTGGCCGCCGCGCCAGCACGGCGCGATGGTCCTCGGCGGCGAAGGCGAAGCCGAAGGCATCGCGCACCTTCGCGAGTTCCGCCGCGCCGAGGCGGCACACCCCGTCCAGCACCACGTCGGCACGGCGGGCGAGGGCAGGGATGTGGTTCTCGGCGGCATACCAGCCGGCGCCGATCACGGATGCGCGGATCATGTCGTGCTCTCCAATCCCCAATCGATCGTCGGGTCCGGTGGCGGCAAGGCGGCAACCAGGTCGCGCGTGTAACTATGCGCGGGGGTGCGGATCACGCTGACGGTCTCGCCCTGCTCCACCACCTCGCCGTTGCGCATCACCATGATGCTGTCGGCGATCTGGTAGGCGGTGGCGAGATCATGCGTGACGTAAACGAGCGACATCCCGCCATCCTGGCGCAGCCGGTAGAGGGTTTCCAGGATGGTGGCGCGCAGCGAGGCATCCACCATCGAAACCGGCTCATCGGCGATCAGCACGGACGGCTTCAGCATCATCGCGCGGGCGACCATCAGGCGCTGGCGCTGGCCGCCGGAGAGCTGGTGCGGAAAACGCCCCAGCGTCTCGGCCGGGCGCAGACCGACGGCGGCCAACGCAGCCTCCGCGAGGGGGCGCGCCGCCTCCTCGCTGCCGGCCAGGCCGAAGCGCAACGCCGGCAGTATCAGCATGCGATCGACGCGATACACCGGATTGTACGCGCCGAACGGGTCCTGGAAGACGGCCTGTACGGCGCGGCGATATTCCGCGAATTTCGGCTTCGGCAGGCGCCACACGTCATCCCCGTTCCACGTCACCGCCCCGGTGCTGGGGCGCAGCAGCCCGAGCAACAGCCTGGTCAGCGTGGTCTTGCCACTGCCGCTTTCGCCGACCACGGCGAGGATATGCGGCACGCCGCCCACGCTGAGGCTGAGCGGCGCCAAGGCGCGCTTGCGCGGCCCGGCGAACAGCGTGCCGCCGAAGGTGACGCCGGCCGATTTCAGCTCAAGCAGCATGGCAGCGCACCTCGCCTCCGCCCTCGAGGATGCGGGTCTCCGGCACTTCCACCCCGCACCGCGCCTCGGCGATGGCGCAGCGCGGCGCGAACGGGCAGCCGGGCAGGGGGGTGAGCAGGGAGGGCGGCAGGCCGGGGATGCCATTGAAGACGCCGCGGGAGCCGAAGCCAGGCAGGCTGTCGATCAGCATCCGCGTATAGGGGTGGCGGGGCCGGGCGAATATGTCGCGGACGGGGGCGAGTTCGACCAGCCGCCCGGCATACATCACGCCGATGCGGTGGGCGAATTGCGCCATCAGCCCCATGTCGTGCCCCACCAGCACCACCGCCGCGCCGATATCGCGCTGCACGGCGATGAGGGTTTTCAGAATCTGCTTCTGCACGATCACATCAAGCGCACTGGTCGGCTCATCCGCCACGATCACCGCCGGGCGCAGCGCGATGGCGAGCGCGATGCAAACCCGCTGCTTCATGCCGCCCGAGAGCTGGTGCGGGTAGAGGCTGGCGACCTCGGGGCCGAGGCCGACGGAGGCGAGCAACTCGCCGATGCGCGCCGCCCCGCCGGGCGCGCCATGGGCGGCGAACAGGTCGGCGAATTGGGCACCGCAGGTCAGCACCGGGTTCAGCGCATTCATCGCACCCTGTGGCACGAGGGCGATACGCGCGGCGCGCAGGCGGCGTAATTCGGCGGGTGTCGCCCGCGCCATATCCGCCCCATCGAGCAGGATCTCCCCCGCGGCGATGCGGCCGGGTGGGCGGATCAGGCGCAGCAGGCTGAGCGCGGTAGTGGTCTTACCCGAACCGCTTTCGCCGACGAGCCCGAGCCGCTCGCCGGGTGCGAGGTCAAACGAAACGTTCTGCACCGCGCGGGCGATGCCGCGGGCGGTGGCGAATTCCACCGAGAGATTGCGTACCGACAGGGCGCTCACGCGTCGCTCCTGAGCCGGGCATTCACCAGCCGGTCCATGCCCAGCGAGACCGCGAGCAACCCGATGAAAATCAGCGTCAGCGCCACCACCGGCGGCACCCACCACCACCACATGCCGCGGAGAATGGCGCCCGAATACTGCGCCCAGTAGATCATCATCCCCAGCGTCAACTCGTTTTGCGGCCCCAGGCCGAGGGCTTCGAGGCCGATGGTGGCGAGCATGGCGGTGGAGACGGCGATGACGAAGCTCGCGGCCAGATAGGGCGCGAGATTGGGCAGTAGCTCGGCCAGGATGATGCGCGGGCCGCTCATGCCGTTGAGCCGCGCGACGTCGATCCACGGCCGCTCCCGCAAGCTCAGCACCTGGGCGCGGATGGCGCGTGCGGGCACCATCCAGGACAGCAGCGCCACCACCAGCGCCATCAGCCCCACCGTCATCGTCCGCACCGAGGTGCCCACCAGCACCAGCACGGCGATGGCGGGAATGGTCATCATCACGTCGCAGATCGTGCGGATGATGGCGTCGGCTGCGCCGCGGAACCAACCGGCCATCAGGCCGAGGGCGCCGCCGATCGTCAGCCCCATAAGGCCGGCGAGCAGCCCGATCTCCAGCGTGCGCGGGGTGGCGGCGAGCAGGGAGGCCAGCACGTCCCGCCCCTGCGTGTCGCTCCCCAGCCAATGCGCCGCACTCGGCGGGCGGCGCGGCGGCACGGCACCGATGGCGGCGAGCGAGGTATCGACGATCAGCGGCGCGAGGGCGGCGAGCATGCCAAGCAGGAGGAGGAGCGCCAGCCCGAAGGCGAGCAGGGGCTCGCCCTTCAGCAGGCGCACCGCCCCCCTCACGCGCTCACCTGTTCAGACATTGGGCGCGGCCACGCGCGGGTCGATCAGCGGGTAGATGAGGTCGAGCAGCAACATCGCCAGCGCGATCGACAGCGAGAGCAGCAGCACGATGCCCTGCACCACGAACACGTCCTTCTGCCCGATCGCGACATAGAGCCGGTAACCGATACCGGGATAGGCGAAAATCACTTCCACCAGGATGGCGCCCGAGACCAGCAGGCCGAGTTTCAGCGCGAGCTGGGTGAATTGCGGCAGCAGCGCGTTGCGCACACCATAGGCGAGGAAAATCCGCCGCTCCGAGAGCCCCTTGGCCTCCGCCAGCATGATGTAGTCCTCGCCCAGTACGCCGACCACCATGCCCCGCATCGCCACCGCCCAGGTGCCGAGCGAGGCCAGCACGATGGAGAGCCCGGGCAACACAGCATGCTTGGCGATGCCGAGCGCGGTGGCGAGATCGGCGTTGGGCACCATACCGAATGGGTAACCGCCGGCCACCGGCAGCACCGGCCAGAGGATGCCGAGCAGCGCCATCAGCACGATGCCGAGGATGAAATACGGCACCGCCGACAGCACCACCACGGGCAGCGCGAGGAATTTCAACAGCTTGGGCGCCCGCGGCCAGGCCAGCATGGCCCCCAGGAGCGAGCCTATGGCGAAGCTCAGCAGCGTCGCGGTGCCGAGCAGCCCGATCGTCCAGGGCAGCCCGGCCAGCACGATCTCCGCCACCGGCTGCGGGTAGCTCGCCACCGATACGCCGAGGTCGAAGCGCACGGAATTGGCGAGGAAGGCGAGATATTGCACCGCCAGCGGCCGATCGAGCCCGAGGCGGGCGCGCATGGCCGCGGCCGCCTCAGCGATGTTGCCGGTCTGCCCGCCGGCGGCGGAGACGGCGGCGAGTTGCTGCTCCACGGGGTCCCCCGGCATCAGCCGGGGGATGGTGAAGTTCACGCTCAGCGCCACGAACATCACGAGGGCCGCCATCCCGATGCGCCGGAGGAGATAGGCGGCCATCGTGTCAGACCCGCATGGCGTCCAGATCGTCCAGGCTGGCGCCGAGGCCGAAGCCAGGCTCGTCGGACGGCACCAGCTTGCCATCCACCGGCACCGGCTGGCCGGGGAACAGCCGCATCTCCGCCAGCGGCACCCCAGGCGGCGAGCCGAGGAAGAACTCGCCCCAGGTGCTCGCGGGGATCGCGTAGGCAAAATGCTGCCCATAGGGCGTGTTGATACCGGCATGCGGCATGATGGCGATGCCCGACGCATCGGCTATGGCGGCGATACGCAGGCAGCCGGTCATCCCCGCGGCCCAGCAGATATCGGGCTGGAAAACGTCCACCAGCCGGCGCGCGGCCGCATGGGCGAAGGTCTGCGGCACATACCAGTGCTCGCCGGTCGCCAGCCCCATCCAGGGCAGGCGCGAACGCATGGCCGCGAACCCGTCGAGATCGTCGGGATTGAGGCAGTCCTCGATCCAGCGGAGATTATAAGGGCGCAGCCGGTCGGCGAGCCGTACGGCGTATTCGACGTCGAACGCCATCCAGCAATCCAACATCAGCTCGCGATCCCGCCCGATCAGATCACGGGTTTTCGCCACCAGCGCCTCGTTGGCATCGAGCCCGGCGAGCCCATCCGCCGGGCCGTGCGGGCAGGCGAGCTTCATGGCGCGGAAGCCCAGCTCCATCTGCCAGTCCGTGTCGTTACCGGTCGCGTAGACGTCGATATGCGGGCGCGCCGGCCCGCCGATCAGCGACCACACGGGCTGCTTCAGCAGCTTGCCCTTGAGGTCCCACAGCGCGTGGTCGATGGCGCTGATCGCATATGCGGCGATGCCGCCAGCGCCATAGGGCGAGGCCATGCGGCCCATCATGTCCCACAGCCGCTCGGTCGCCATCGCCGGCTCGTCGATCAAGAGTGGGCCGAGATGGCCGTTGATGAGGTCGATCACCGCATGCCCGTAGCGGCTGACGCCGAAGCCCCAGGTGCCGTCGGACGCGGTGACGATGCAGCCAACCCCCGGCGACTTGGAGCGCCAGGTCGTGCGGTCCCGCTTGTAGCGGGGATAGCGCGACATCGGGTTGGCGATCTCGGCCGCCTTGCCCCAGGCCGGGCGGCGCGGTTCCGTCACCGCCGGCCCGCCCGAGAGGTCGTCGCGGATGGCGAAGGCCTTGATGCTCGCGATGGTGATCATCTTACTGGCGCGCCTTCAGATGCTGGATCACCAGGGCGTAGCCGTCCCAGGCCGGGAAGGGGGCGACGTAAGCATCAGCCGCACTGGGCCAGCCCGTCCACACCGTGGTGTTCATCGTCAGCACGTGCATTTCCTCGGTGAGTGAGACCTGCGGCGTGTCGCGCATCACGATCGTCGTCGCGGCCTTCACCAGCGCCATATACTCGGGGTCAGTCGGCGAGGGCTGGCGGGCCTCCATCTTGTCGAGCAGCGCGTCCAGTTCCGGGTTCTTGTAGCGGGTGGTGGCGCGCAGATTGGGGGACTTGGCGCCCGGCGCGGCGGCGTATTTGGAGTGGAAATGCTCCAGCGTCTGCCAGGGGTCATAGAGGCTGCCGCAATGCACGAACACCGCGGCATTGAAGCTGCCGGTCGCCAACGAATCGAAATACTGCGCATCCGCCATAGGCTTGAACACGGTATCGATGCCGGCCGCCTGCATCTGTCGCGCAACGATGGGGGCGATCGGCTCGCCCTGCTGGGTGTTGATGGTCACCTGCCAGGGCTGCCCGTCCGGTAGGCGCCACTTGCCGTCCGCCCCTTTGGAGAAGCCGGCCTTGGTGAGAATGGCAGCGGATTTCGCGGCATCCGGCTTGCCGGCGGCCTCGCGGATGATCGGCTCCAACTGCTTGGTGTACGCCTGCATGCCCGGATAGGAGGCGAAGGGGGCATAGGCGACCGGGGCCGAGCCCTCCCAGGCGAGATCGGCGATCTGCTCGCGATCGATCAGCGCAGCGACCGCCTGGCGCGCCTCGGCCTTGTCGAAGGGGGCGGACTGGTTGTTGAACATCACCCGGTGCGTGCACCCGGCAGTGACACCCCAGACCGGGCCCTTGGTGTTCCAGGAGACCAGGTTGGGATTGCGCCCCTTGGCCGCTTCAAACGAGCCCACCTGCAACGCGCGGCCGGTATCGATCTCGCCGGAGGTATAGAGCTGCGGCAAAGCGTCCGCGGTGGCGGGGCGGTAGATGATGCGCTCAGGCGCCGGCATCGCCTTGGCCACCCCCGCCTCGGTCGCCCACCAGTTCGGCAGTCGGTCGAACACGATGGAGTTGCTGTCGGCGCGCACCACCTTGTAGGGGCCGGTGCCGAGCGGCAGGCCGAGCGCGAGATCGACGTTGCTGAAGGTCTTGGCGTCCTTGCCGGCCCACACATGCTTGGGCAGCACGATGAAGCGGCTGACCTGCCCGGTCGCCAGAGTATCCTGCGCCCAGCGGGGGCCGGGCTTGTTGAGCTTGATCACCACGGTGCGCGCGTCGGGCGCCTCAACGCTCGCCACCCACTCCTTCATCGCGCCCGACAGCGCCATCTCCGGCGCATTGGCCTTCAGGCTCTCGATGGTGAACACCACGTCCTCGGCGGTCAGCGGCTTGCCGTCTGCCCATTTCACGCCCGAGCGCATGGTGATGGTGACGGTGCGGAAATCCGCACTCGTCGTCATCCCCTCGGCCTGCCAGGGGATGATCGTGTTGGTCATGTGGTTGGTGTAGAACAGCGCCTCCTGCACAGTGTAGTGCAGCACCTGGCGCTGGTTGAGCAGCACGCCGTTATAGGGGCTCAAATTCCCCGGCGACTGCACCTGATTATAGTAGTCCCACCCCTGGGTGATCAGGGTGCGGTTACGCGGCACCTGCTTGAGGTCCTGCGCGGCGGCGGGCCATACGATGGCGGCGGCCAGCGACGCGGTGACTGCGATGCGCAACATTCTCGGGTCTCCCGTTTGATTGATGTTCCCGCCCATTGATGGGCGGCGATTCATGTGGTGGCAGAGTGGCATGGGGCGCGCCAGGAGGCGATACCCGTGGCTTCCAGCGCGGCGGCGGCATCGAGCAGCGCGTCCTCCTGGTGCCAGCGCCCGACCAGTTGCAGCCCGATCGGCAACCCGTTGGCCGTCCAGCCCGCGGGCATGGAGAGGGCGGGGTGGCCGGTGAGGTTGAACGGGTAGGTGTAGGGATACCAGGCGCCGCGAATAGTGCCGGCCGGAGCCCCGGCGATCTCGATAATCCCCGCCGGGTCCAGCCCCACCGGCAAGGGGGGCGCCGAGAGGGTAGGGGAGGCGATGAGGTCATAGCGGGCGAACACGGTTTGCACCGCGTTGAAGCATGCGCTGCGGGCGAACTGCGCCTCGCAGAGATCGGCGGCGCTGTAGCCGCGCCCGGCCTCGATGGTCGCCAACAGCGTGGGGTCGAGCTTCTCCGGCGTGCGCGCGGCGGCGGCGCCGAGCCGGGCAAGTAGCGCGGAGCGCAGGATCACCAGAAAGGCGGGCTCGAGCGCCACGAAATCGATATCGATCGGCTCGATGATCCAGCCGAGCGCTTCGGCATTGCGCATAGCGGCGGCCACGGCGGCCTCCACCACCGGGTCCAGCCGCTTGCCGCACCGCATCAGCAGCGCGACGCGGGGCGGGCTCGCGTCGCGTGGAGTGGGCGGCACGGCCTGGCCGTAAGGGTCGCCCTCATGCGGCCCGCGCAGGCTGTCGAAGAACAGTCTGGTGTCCGAGACGTCGCGCGCCATTGGGCCGACATAGGAGTTGGCGGCGAACAGGTCGGGCACCTGGAGATGCGGGATCGCCCCCAGCGTCGCCTTCAGGCCGACCACGCCGCAGCAGGCGGCGGGGATGCGGATGGACCCGCCGCCATCCGAGCCCAGCGCGAGCGGCCCGATGCCGGCCGCCAGCGCCGCCGCCGCCCCGCCGCTCGATCCTCCGCAGGTGAAGGCTGGGTTGTGCGGGTTCAGGGTGCGGCCGAAATGCGGGCCCTCGGTGAAGGGCTTGTGGCCGAATTCGGGGGTGGTGGTCTTGCCGAACAGGATCGCGCCGGCTGCCCGCGCACGGGCGACGCTGACGGAATCGGCGGCGGGCACGTTGGCGGCATAGAGCGCCGAGCCCTGGGTGGTGACGACCCCCGCGGTATTGGTGAGGTCCTTCACCGAGAAGGGCAGGCCGAACAGCGGGCCGATCTCCTCGCCCCGCATCAGCGCCGCCTCCGCCGTGCGGGCTTCGTCCATCGCCCGCTCAGGGCAGGTCGCCATGAAGGCATTGAGATCGCGCCGCGCCTCCATTTGCGCCAGCGTCGCCCGCATCACCTCGACCGGCGAAACCTCCTTCGCCCGCAGCTGCGCCGCGAGCCGGACGGCGGATTGGCCGCTCACGACCGCGCCGCTTCCAGGCCAGGCCGCATGTCCTCCACCATCTCGTCGCAGCGGCCGATCCAGACGCCTTGATGGCTGAGCGCATATTCGATCAGCTTCTCCAGCACCCAGAGCCGCGAGGGTTGGCCGATCAATTGGGGATGGAAACCGATCATCATCATCCGGTCCTCGGCGTAGAGCGTGTCGAATTCGAGCTTCCACGCCTCCAGCACCGATGACGGCGCCTGCATGGTGCGGCCGGGCAGCACGATCGAGTACTGGAAGAATGGCGCGTCATCGAGCACCCAGCGGAACGGTAGCTCGACGATCTTGGTCTTCTGGCCCCCGACGCTATGCAGATAGGGGCTGTCATCGTCAAAGAAGTTCGAGGAATAGTCGAACCCGTGCTGCACCAGCAGATCCATCGAGATCGGCGAAAGCTCCGCCGCCGGCGATCGCCAGCCGCGCGGCGCCCGGCCACTGACCCGGCGGATCGCCTCGATGCCGCGCTCCATCTCCTCGCGCTCCTGCTCGGGGGTGAGAGTGAGGATCCATTTATGACTGTAGCTGTGATGGGCGATTTCGTGCCCGCGCTTGAGGATGTCCTCCATCAGCGCCGGCCGCTGATCGATCACCAGGCCAGGCACGAAAAAGGTGGTCTTCAGGCCGAAGCGATCGAGCATGTCGAGAATGCGGGGGGTGCCGACTTTCCAGCCATAGGCGCCCTGCGACATCAGGATGGGGCGTTGCGCGTAGGCGGGGTCCCGCGCCGTCCACATCGTCTCGGCATCGAGGTCGAAGGTGAGGAAAAGGGGGAAGCCTTTGCTGGTCAGCGGCATGGCGAAACCTTCAGATGAAGCGGTGGAAGCCGAAGCGGCGCTCGGCGAGCAACAGGATGCCGCCGGTCGCGATGATGAGCAGCGTCGAGATCGCGGCGACCGAGGGGTCCACCCCCATCTCGACGGAGGAGAAGATCAGCACCGGCAGCGTGGTCTGCCGCGCCGAGATAAGGAAGATCGTCACCGGCACGTTGTCGAGCGAGGTGATGAAGGCGAACAGGGCGCCGGCCACCAGCCCAGGCCGGATCAGCGGCAGAGTGACGAGGCGGAAGGCCTCGGGCCCGGTGGCGCCCAGCACGCGGGCGGCCTCCTCCAGCGCGCCATCGAGCCCGGCGAGGCTGGTGAGCGCCGCGCGTATGATATAGGGCACGGTGATCACCACATGGGCCATCAGCAGGCCGAAGATGCTGCCGCGCAGGCCGGTCAGCGCATAGAATTGCAGCAACGCCACCCCGATCACCACCGAGGGCATCACCAGCGGCGCCATCACCAGGGCAGTCAGCGCGTCCGCCCCCGGCACCATCCGCCGCGCGATCGCATAGGCCGCCGCGGTGCCTAGCGCGAGCGCAATGGCGGTGGCGCCGAATGCGAGAAACAGGCTCATGCGGATCGCCGCCAGCCAGGCGGGGTCCGACAGCACTTTGGCGAACCAGGCGAGCGTCCAGCCCTGGGGCGGGATGGTGAGGTAGGAGGTCGTGCTGAAGGCCGCCAGCACCACCACGAGCACCGGCAGTTGCAGGAAGACGATGACCGCCCAGGCGGCCCAGGTCGCGATCCGGCCGGGCGCCATTTCCATCACGTCACTGCCCCCATACCTGACCAACGTCGGGCGACGCGGTTGGCGGCCCAGATGATGGCCAGCGCGATCGCCGTTAGCACGAAGGCCAGGGCAGAACCGGTCGGCCAGTCCAGCATCTGCATGTATTCGTCATAAATCAGCGTCGCCATCACCCGGTAGGTCGGCCCGCCCAGCATGCGCGGCGTCACCAGCGCGCTGATGGTCAGCACGAAGACCAGGATGGAGCCGGCGAGGATGCCCGGCGCGGTGAGCGGCAGGGTGATGGCGAGGAAAACGTGGCGGCGGGTGGAGCCCAGCGTCATCGCCGCCGCCTCCACGTCCCGCGGCACGTTCTGGATGGCGGCGACCAGCATCAGCACCATGAAGGGCAGATAGATGTGCACTAGCCCGACCAGCATGCCCGTGAGGTTGAACATCATCTTCACCGGCGTCGCGATGAGGCCGAGGTCGGTCAGCAAATTGTTGATCAGGCCACGATTGGCGAGCAGCGCGATCCAGCCGAAGGAGCGCACCACGAGGTTCAGCATCATCGGGAAAATCACCAGCAACAGCAGCGGCATGCGCAGCCGCGCCGGGCCGCGGGCGATCATCCAGGCGAGCGGATAGCCAAGCAGCAGGCAGATCACGGTGACGGCGAGGCCGAGGCCGAGCGTGCGCCACAGCACCTCGCGGTAGAAATCATCGGAGACGATGTCGCGATAGGCATCGAGCGTCCAGGAGCCGGCGGTGATGCCCTGGCCCGGCACGTATTCGCGGAACCCGGTCGGCAAAGTGAGCAGCGCCGGGGCGAGGAAGAACGCCGCCAGCACCAGCGCCAGCGGGCCGGCCAGCGCGATGCCGTGGCGTTTCATGCCGCCGGCAGCGCGAAGACCGCGCCGGGGGCTATGGCAAGCCGCACCGGCGTGCCCGGCTCCAGCCCGGCTTGCGACCCGCTGGAGGCGGTCTCGGCGACGAGTTCCACCCCCTCGGCCAACCGCACCACGTATTGCACCCGGGCGCCATTGAAGGCCCGCAGTACGATGGTGCCCGGCAATCCGTCGCCATCCCCGGCGATGCTAATCGCCTCCTGGCGGATGATCGCCTCCACTGCCGTGCCGGGGGCACCCGCTTCCCCGGCGGCAAGCAGAACTCCGCCGCCGAGGTCGATCCGTCCATCCGCCGCAATGCGCCCGGCCAACCGGTTGGGCCTGCCGATGAAGCCGGCGACGAAGGCAGTGGCCGGGCGATGGTAGACCGCCTCCGGGGTGTCGAACTGCTGCACCACGCCATGCGCCATCACGCAGACCCGATCCGCCATCGACAGCGCCTCGGACTGGTCATGGGTGACGAACAGCGTGGTGATGCCGAGGCTGCGTTGCAGGCGCTTCAGCTCGATCTGCATCTCGTCGCGCAACTGAGCGTCGAGGTTGGAGAGTGGCTCGTCGAACAGCAGCACGCGCGGCCGCGGCGCGATGGCCCGCGCGATCGCCACCCGCTGCTGCTGCCCGCCCGACAGCTCGGAGGGCCGCCGCGCGGCAAGGCCGGGCAGGCGCACCATGGCGAGCGCCGCCTCCACCCGCTCGCTGAGCGCCGCCCCCGAAACGCGCTGTCGGCGCAGGCCGAAGGCGACGTTCTCGAACACCGTCAAATGCGGGAACAGCGCGTAGGACTGGAACACCAGCCCCACCCCCCGCTTGTCGGGCGACAGCGCCGTGACGTCCTGCGCGCCGATCAGCACCCGCCCGGTGCTCGGCGCCACCAGGCCGGCGACCATGCGCAGCAGCGTCGTCTTGCCGCAGCCGGAGGGGCCGAGCAGGGCCGCGAACTCGCCCTCCGCCACGCTCAACGAAACGTCGCGGACAACCTCCGTCGTGCCGAAGGACTTGCCGACGCGCTCGAAGGCGAGGCGGCTCATCCCAATCGTCCATGGGGCTGGCCGGTATTTGGGTGCGGGTAGCAGTCACCGCTCCTTGTCGAAAGGAACCCAAACACCTTCGCTGTCATTGCCTTGCCGGGCGTTGTGGCGCAAATCCTGCGGCCGCCATGATCTGGCGGTTGGGATTGGCGGTTTATAACGAGGAACTGGTCAGCGGATCGAACCTCCGGGGGACAGCTCGGCCAGCCATGCACGCACGCCCGCAGCGTCCATGAACATGTCCTGCACGCGCCAGCCAAGCCCGCCGAGCTCGCGGGCCGCGCGCATGCCGTCCTCGTCGGTGACATCGTCGCCGATATAGACCGGCGTCCGCCCGGCGAACGGCACGCGAGCCATCAGGCTATGAACCGCGGTCGCCTTGTCGGCGCCGATCGGTTTGAGTTCCCATGCCATCAGCGCCGCCATGATGGTGAAGCGCGCCTCATGGCCGGCGAGCAGGCCAGCCAGCACGGTGCGCATTGCAGGGCCGGCTGCCGGGGCGAGGCGGTAGTGCAGCACGAAGCCGCGGCGCTTGCGCTCCAGCAGCACGCCGGGATGCGCCGCGGCGGCGATCTCGGCCGCCGCGAGCCATTCGGGCGGCGGCTCAGCCAGGATCGGCCGCTCGATCGCAGCCCCGGGGGCGTGGCGGATTGCCCCGCCATGCTCCCCCGCCACCGCATACGGCAGATCGCCGAGCAGCGCGTCGACCTGCTCGATCGGTCGGCCGGTGACGATCGCGACGGCATCGTCCAGGCGATGGCGCAACTGGCGGAGGCTGGTGCGGAGATCGTCGGGCACCACCACGCTATCCGGTGCCGGCGCGATGTCGATCAGGGTGCCGTCGAGATCGAGCAGCAGCGCGGCGTGTGACGGCAGTTCGGGTGTCACGGGTGGCACGCGGCGACGCGGATGTCGTAGACGGGGTGCTCGAGGATCGCGACCGAGGGGGTGGAGGCGATCATCCAGCCACGAAACAGCGGGGTGCTCGCGCCGCGATCGGTGATCTCGAGATATGCCGCGACGTCGGGGCTCTGATCAGGCGGGCGAACCGCGCAGCCGCGCACGAGGATCGCCAGCGTGCCGTAGCGCAGCGTCTCGCCGACCTTGCCGACGATCGGGGCGGATCGCGCGGTCACCTTGTCGAGACCGCGCAGTTCGACGCCTTGGCGGGGCTGCCAGTCGCCGGGAACAGTGGTTGGAGGCTGGCTCGCGAGAGGCGCCGGACGCGCCGGGGCGATGGGCTGCCGCGGCGGCGCATAGGCCGGGTCGGGCGCGGTGAGCGAGGGCAAAGGCTGCGACTGGATGGCGGCAGGGGGGTCCTGGCCGGGGGTGACGATGGGCTGGTTCGGCGACGGGCGCGGCGCGCTGCGCGAGGGCCGCAGTTGCGCCCACCAGTACCAGCGGCACGACGGCCACCGCCGCGAGCAGACGCCTCATGCCCCGCCGCGGGGCCGTTTCGGGCTGACCAGCGCCTGGCTCATATCCGCGAGAATGCTGCGCATGGCGCCGTCGTCGACACCCATCAGCACCGCGTCCTCGAAGGCGTCCTGCATTATCTGGGCGAGTTCGGCGTGATTTTCAGCCAAGGTCTTGAGCTTCTCGCGGCAGGAGACCGGCGAGCCATCCGGCTGCGGCCACGCCTTGGGCGGCGCGATCACTTTGGCGCCTGCTGTTGCAGTTGCTTCTGCACGCTGCTGGTCAAGTCGCTGACGTTAAAAATAAATTTCCCCAAAAGCTGCTCGAAGCTGATCGCCGACACGGTAATCGTCACCTCCCCGCCGCTGGCCAAAACCTTGTCGTCGCCACCGGGGACGATAGAGAGGAACTTGCCGCCGAGAAGGCCATCGCTGGTGATTTCGGCGCTGGAGTCCTTTGGCAGCTTGAGCGTCGCGAGCACGGTGAAATTGACCGTCGCCTGGAAGGTCTTGGGGTCGATGCCCGCCGAGGTCACGGTACCGATTTTCACGCCCGCCAACCGTACGTCGGAGCCGACGGCGAGCCCGTCGATCCGATCGAAGCGCGCATGCAGCGCGTAGCCGGATACCGGCGTGCGGCCGGTATTCGCCACCGCGTAGCCCAGGAACCCCGCC
This sequence comes from Alphaproteobacteria bacterium, assembly GCA_026400845.1. GTDB lineage: Bacteria > Pseudomonadota > Alphaproteobacteria > Acetobacterales > Acetobacteraceae > CAIYPH01. The sequence continues at coordinate 3,660 of JAPLOH010000283.1, read as the reverse complement.
GCCACCAGCAGTACCGCGGCGCCGGCGAGGAGTTCGGTCAGGTTGCGCTGCGCCATGCCGGGCCCGGGATCAGGAGCCGGGGGTCCAGGATTCGTAGTCCCCGCTCGCCTTCGCCCGCTGGCCGCCGGCGTAGTCATGGCCGGTCGGAGTAGCTCGTTGCCGTGCCGGTCGCGTTCGCCAGATGCGGCTTTTGCCAGGCGCGCTTGCCATCCTCGGCGATCGGCGCGTCGATCGTGTAGTGCAGCCAGGCGTGCCACTCCGCCGGCACCTTGGTGGCCTCGGGTTCACCGACATAGTCGACCCAGCGGCGGCGGTGGGTGCCGGGGCGCTCCTTGCGGTCCTCGTAATAGGTATTGCCGGCCCCGTCGCGGCCGACAACGCGGCCGTTGAGCAGGGTGAAGATGCGTGTGCCGAGGTTCATGGTGCGAGATATAGGCAAGCGCGGGCGCGCGGTCCATGGGGATCTGATGCCAACGGCTTATCCACAGGATTTAGTGGTCAGATGGTGGTTTGACCGCAAAATACGCTTCCCGAGTCGCGGCCGCCGCCGTAGCATCGGCGCATGAGCAAGAGCCGCAATATCCGTTCCTGGCAGGGCGTCCGCATGCGCCGCACCTCCGCGGCACCGGACCCTGACAGCCCCGCGCGGGCGATCACGCTTCCCGTCGAGTGGGACGCGACCGCGGCGGCGGCCCTGGCGGCGATTGCGCCGGGGGATGGCGCGGTGACTTTGGCCGGCGCGGCAGAGGCCTGGGTCCGCCCCATCGCCGAACGTGCGCAACAGGCCGGGATCGAGACCCCGTTGGCCGCCCAGTTGCACGCGCTGCTGCTCGAACGGCGCGGCGCCCCGATGGCTGCCATCTGGCACGGCGATACGCCGGAGACACCCGCCTTCATCCTCAATCTCGCGAGCTTCGCCGACCCCGAACACGGGTTCGATGCCGCGGGCTTCGCGGCCGCTGTTGAGACCGCGGTGATAACGCTCGCCATGGCCAACCCCGCCGCCGAGCGCATCACCGTGGCGCCCACCGACATGGCCGGGCTGCTCGCCGCACTCGGCCTCGACTACGACAGCGATGCGGCGCGCCGGATGGCCGCCGCGGCGGTGGGGGCAATGCGCCGCCATGTCGATGCCGCCTCGGCCGCACTCGGCGCGGTGCGGCCCGTCGCCACCACCGCGGTGCTGCCGCCCTCCGCAGTTGACGCGCTGCTGGGCGCCGAGACCGGCGGCATCGCGCCGCAATTCTCGCCGCTCACCGATACCGGCGGGCTGACCCGGGCGGCGCGGGCGCTGCTGGCCGCGCGCGGCATTCTGCCGGAAACCGCCCTGGCGCTGACGCTCGCCGACCAGAGCCCGTTCCGACCGGTCTCCGCCGCCGCCCATGCCGCGATGCATGACGCCGTCGCCCCGCATGTCGACGCCATGCCGCGCCGCCCCGACCTGCCGGTCGCCGAGGCCGTGGAAGCCAGGCGCAGTCTGCCGTCGCGTCGCTCGGGCTACACCCAAAAGGCCGCGGTTGGCGGCCACAAGTTGTTCCTGCGCACCGGCGAATACGAATCCGGGCAGCTCGGCGAAATCTTCATCGGCCTGCACAAGGAGGGCGCCGCCTTCCGCGGGCTGATGGATAATTTTTCCGTCGCGGTCAGCCTCGGCCTGCAACACGGCGTTCCGCTGGAGGCCTTCGTCGAGGCGTTCACCTTCACCCGCTTCGGTCCCTCCGGCCTCGTCGAGGGCGATCCCGCGGTCGAGCGTGCCACCTCGATGCTGGATTATGTGTTCCGCAACCTCGCCATGAACTACCTCGGCCAGACCGATCTGCCCGAAGCCGACATCGACGACGAGGCGGAGGACACGGTGGGCGAAGGCGCGCGCGACCGTGCCCCCTTGCTGCCGCTCGACCTGCCGCGCGAAGATGGCCCGAGGCAACGCCGCCGCAGCCTGCGGCTGGTGGCCAAATAGGAAGGACCCCGCCCCATGGCCGGTAAAATCGAGGCCAAGCTCGCCGAACTCGGCATCACCCTGCCCGTCCCGATGGCGCCGATCGCCAACTACGTTCCCTTCGTCATCACCGGCAATCTCGTGGTGATCTCCGGCCAGGTGCCGGCGGTGGATGGCAAGATCGTGCTGACCGGCAAGGTCGGCCCGGGTGGCCTGTCGATCCAGCAGGGCCAGGCGCAGGCCCGGCAATGCTTCATCAACCTCCTGACCCACCTCAAGAACGCCTGCGGCGGCGATCTCGATCGCGTGCAGCAGGTCATCCGCCTCGGCGGCTTCATCGCCGCCCCCGCCGAATTCAGCCAGCACGCCCAGGTGATGAACGGCGCTTCGGACCTTGCGGTCGCGGTGTTCGGCGATGCCGGGCGCCATGCCCGCACCACGGTCGGGGTGCCCTCGCTGCCGGCTGACGTACCCGTCGAGGTCGAGGGCATGTTCCGCATCGCCTGATGGCGGGACGCTCTGCCGCGACGCTGACGCTCACCCTGCACCCCGCGATTTCGGAGATCGCGGCGGTCGACTGGGATGCCTGCGCCGGCGCCGGCAATCCCTTCGTCAGCCACGCGTTCCTCTCCGCCGTCGAGGACAGCGGCTCGGCGGGCTCGCGGACCGGTTGGCTGCCGCAACACGCGGTGCTGCGCGATGCCGCGGGCCGTGTTGTCGCAGCGGCGCCGATGTATGCGAAATCCCACAGCTACGGCGAATACGTCTTCGACCACGGCTGGGCCAACGCGTTGGAGCGTGCCGGCGGGCAATACTACCCGAAGCTTCAGGTCGCCTCGCCGTTCAGCCCGGTGCCCGGCCCGCGCCTGCTGATCCGCCCCGATGCCGGCGTTCCCGTATCCGCCCTCGCCGGCGCGCTGGAGCAGGCGTGCCGCGAGCTGCAATTGTCCTCGGTGCACATCACCTTCTGCACCGAGACGGAGTGGGACGCGCTCGGCGATGCCGGCTGGTTGCAACGTCTCGGCATGCAGTTCCACTGGGAAAATGCCGGTTACGGCGGCTTCGATGACTTCCTCGGCGCCTTGTCCTCGCGCAAGCGCAAGGTGCTGCGGCGGGAGCGGCGCGACGCCAACGCCGCCGGCCTGGAATTCGTCACCCTGCGCGGACCGGAGACCACCCGCGCGCAGTGGGATGCCTTCTACGGCTTCTATACCTCGACGGTCGATCGCAAATGGGGCAGCGCCTACCTCACCCGCCGCTTCTTCCATTTGCTGGCGGAGCGCCTCGGCGACCAGGTCGTGCTGATGCTGGCGTTGCAGAACGGCGTACCGGTGGCGGGCGCGCTGAACCTGGTGGGAAGCGACGCGCTCTACGGCCGGAACTGGGGATGCTCAGCGGAGTTCCCCTTCCTGCATTTCGAACTCTGCTACTACCGGGCGATCGACTTCGCGATCGCGCACCGCCTCGCCCGCGTCGAGGCGGGGGCGCAGGGCGAGCACAAAATCCAACGCGGCTATCTCCCCAAGGCGACCTATTCGGCGCACTGGATCGCCCATGGCGGGCTGCGCCGGGCGGTGGCGGATTTCCTGGTGGAGGAGCGCGCCGAGCGCATCCACCACATGGCCGCGCTCGCCGAACTGTCGCCCTTCCGCCGCGACGGCGAGGACCCGGGTTAGACCAGTGCGCGCCGATCGGGTGCTATCAGGTAGGAAGGCCAGGGG
>JAPLOH010000222.1 GCA_026400845.1 Alphaproteobacteria bacterium | reverse complement strand
CGCCGGATTGCAGTCGCCCGACCAGGCAGCGCGCGTTCCCGACCTGACCACGACGGATACGCCGCAGCAGCGCGCGCCGCGAGCTCGCCGCACGCCCACGCGTGCCGTGCCATACCCGCGCGCATCGCGCCAACTTGTCCCCGCATCCTGCGCGCCCGCCGTGCCCGGAAATAGCGCGCGGCGGCACGACGCTCATCCAGGCCGGCGCTGGCTGCCTGCATATCTGGACATTTCCGCGCGCGGATTTCCGAAGGCCGGGCCGGAGAGCATCGTGAAAAAATGGGGTCTGACGCGCTTTGCCCCGGGACGTCTATATTATTGCTAATTCGTAACTATGTAGCGCCCTGCCCGCCCCCGGCCGCCATTTCCTCCACGACTTCCGCGCAGATCGCATCGAGCAGTCGCGCGGGCAAGTGCGGGGGAATGCCGGTGCCGATCACCACGGCGCGGCTGGTTTGGTCCGCCGTCGGCCACGCCGGCAGGAACATCACCGGCGTGATGACGTGTTGCACGGCATGGATCACCGCGGGCCGGCCGGGCGCCTCGGCGACGTCGAACAGGCCCTTCACCCGCAGCAGTTTGGCGCCGCATTGCTCGGCCAGGGTCTCCAGCAGCAAGGTGAGCGCCAACGCCGGCACCGGGGCGGTGCGGCGGATCAGGCAGACCGTGATGCCGCCGGTGTGGCGGGCGATGGCGTTCGGTATCGCATCGCTGCGCCCAGGAGCGAACAGCAGGTCGGGGTCGGGCAACCCGAGCGACACCGGCGCCAGGGCGTTGCGTTGGGTGATGGCGTCGGCGAGGCGATCGTCGAGCGGCGCGAGGTCGGTCTTGGTCACGATGATGCGGTCCGCGAACGCTACCTGGCGGGTGGCTTCGGGATGGGCGGCCAGCGTATCGGCGCCGAGCAGCGCGTCCACCAGCGTCACCACCGCAGCGATGGCGAAGGTCTCGCCCAGTGCGGCGTCGGTCATTAGCGCGTGCAGCACCGGCGCGGGATCGGCGAGGCCGGAGGTTTCGATCACCACGCGTTCGAACGCGACCTCGCCCACCGCCCGGCGGGTGGCGAGATCGAGCAGCGTGGCCACCAGATCGGACCGCACGGCGCAGCACAGGCAACCGGTCGAGAGTTGCAGCAGCGTCTCGTCACCGGCGGCGATGAGATCATGATCCAGCGCGATCTCGCCGAATTCGTTGACGATCACCGCGGTGCGCGCATAGCGCGGATCGCGCAGCAGGCGGCCGATCAGGGTGGTTTTGCCGGCGCCGAGAAACCCGGTGACGATGGTGACCGGAACCGCGCCCATCAGACCAGCGGCGCCCCCGCGCCGACGCGCGCGCGGATGCCAGCGGGCAGGCCGAGGGCGCGACGGACCGCCGACAGCAGCGCCGGCACCGATGGCACCGCCCGTCTGCGCGCGCCGGCGGTGAGGAACCAGCGCGTCGGGCTCGGGCCGCGCTCGACCACGCAACGCGCGTCACCGGCGGTGATCACGAGCCCCTCCGCCTCGGCACTCACGCGCCCGACGACGTCCCAGAGCCTCAGGCAATCCACCAGCAGGCCGCGCAGCTCGGCGTCCGAAATCACGGCGCCCGCATCAGAGCGCCATGGGGGCGGCGATGATCGCGGGGTCGATGCGGCGCTCGATCCAGGTGCCATCGGCGAGATCGCCGGTGAGCCGCCCGTCCTGCATGACGATCTTGCCGCGCAACAGGGTCAGGCACGGCCAGGCGTGTGCCTCCCAACCCTCCCACGGCGTGTAGTCGGTCTCGTGCAGGTCGGCGGCGGTGATGGTCCGCCGGCGTGTCGGGTCGAGCACACAGATATCGGCGTCCGCCCCCACCGCGATGGCGCCCTTACGGGGATACATGCCCATGATCTTGGCCGCGTTGGTCGAGACCAGATCGACGAACTTGTTGAGCGAATAGCCGCGCCGGCCCACCATCTCGGTGTACATCAGGGCGACCCGGGGCTCGACACCGGCATTTCCGCCGGTGGTGTCGTCGATCCGCACGCCGCGGGTTTTCTGCGCCAGGGTACAGCACAGCTCGTCGGTCGCCACGCAGTTGATCACGCTGTCGAGCGTGCCGCCCCACAACGCCGCCTGGTCGGCGGGGGATTTCAGCGACGGGTAGGTGTGGAAAATCTGGCCGTTGGGCTTTTTGTAGTCCTCGGAGTTGTAAAGCATGTACTGGTGCAGGCTCTCGCCATAGATCGGAATGCCCTTGGCGCGGGCCTCGCGGATCGCCGCCACCCCCGTCGCGGCAGACGTGTGGAGCATGTAGAGCGCGGTGCCCTTCACACTTTCGGCGAGGCGGATCACCCGGCGGAACGACAGGTCCTCGGACAGCGTGTTGTGGACTTCGGCCATGTTGTGGAAGCTGGTGCGGCCCTCGCGGAACAGCTTCGCATACATGTGCATGACGATGTCGTTGTCCTCGGCATGGATGACGCCGAGTCCCTGGTTCGCCGCGATCACCTGGAACACCTCCCAGATATCGCCGAAATCGACCATGCGGCCCTTGCGCGAGGGGGTGATGTCGGTGGTGAAGATCTTCACCGAGGGGTGCCCCTCACGGATCGCCGCACCCACCTGATCGAGCGTCGCGGGCGCGATGTCGCCCTCCACCATGAGGTGGAAGGCGTAGTCGACATGGCAGGCGCCCTTCCAGCCGGCGTCGCGCTTGGCGATGGCGTCGGCGACGCTGGAACCCTCGATGCAACGCACGAAGTCGATCATCATCGTGGTGCCACCATGGATCGCGGCCCGGCTGACCACCGAGGCGGGCTCGGTCATCGGCGGCGGCCCGCCGTTCGGCGATGGCATCGGCCAGTCGCAATGGACGTGCGGGTCAATGCCGCCGGGCATCACGATGCGGCCGGTGAGATCGATCACCCGATCGCCGGCAAGGCTGCCGGGCTGGCCGATCGCGCTGATGCGCCCCGCGGTCACCGCGACGTCGCCGACGATGACCCCATCGGGGGTGACGATACAATCGCTGCGCAGGACAAGGTCGGTCATGGCGGGCTCCTGGAATGCTCCACCGCATCATCACCCCCGCCACCGCCGACGACAAGGCCGCACCGATCGACTAGACTGCGCCGGCCCCAAGGATGCACCGAATGCCCGACACCATGTCCGCATTGCGCCCTCTCGCCTGGATCGAGCGGCTGTGGTCCTCGATCGCCGATCGCGGACGAGCCTTCGCCGACGTCCCGGCCACCACGATTGCGCCGTTGGAGCGGGCACGACACCTGGCGGCGGCGCTGCTGTCCGGCCGTGGCGAGGCCTCCGGCGCCGCGCTCGCGCGTGAATTGCTGCGCGTGTTGGCCGGCTTGGACGCGGCGGGACGCCTCGAATTCCACCGCTTCCTCGCCGGTGGCTTCCTGCCCGATCCCGTGGCGCTGACATCCGCCGCCACCGCCTATCTCGCGGACCCGACGCCGGCCAGGGCGACCGCCCTGGCCGAGGCGGCCGAACCGCCGCGCCAGGAACTGTTGCGACGCATCAATCACGGCCAGGGCGGCACCGCGGCGCTGGTCGCGCTGCGCCAGGAGGTTCTCGGCAACCTGCGCGGCAACCCCGAATTGGCCCCGCTCGACGCCGACCTCCGGCATTTGTTTTCCTCCTGGTTCAACCGCGGCTTCCTGGAATTGCGCCGGATCGACTGGAACACCCCGGCGGCGGTGCTGGAGAAGCTGATCGTCTACGAGGCCGTGCATGAAATCGAGGGCTGGAATGACCTGCGCCGCCGGCTTGCGCCGGACCGCCGCTGTTTCGCTTTCTTCCATCCAGCACTCCCCGGCGAGCCGCTGATTTTCGTCGAAGTCGCGCTGGTGCAGGGGCTCGCGGACGCCGTGCAGCCGCTGCTGGCGCCCGACACCGACAATGCCGCGCAGATGGCGCGGGCGGGCGCCCCAGATACCGCCATTTTCTACTCGATCTCCAACTGCCAGGAAGGGTTGCGCGGTATTTCCTTCGGCAATTTTCTCATCAAGCAGGTGGTGGAGGAGTTGATGGCGGAGCTGCCGCAACTCCGCCGCTTCGCCACGCTGTCTCCGGTGCCCGGGTTCCGCCGTTGGCTTGCCCGCGAGGCCGAGGCCGGGCGCGCGACACTGCCGGGCGATGGTGACCCACCGGCCGAGGAGTCGCGGGCCGAGATGCTCGGGCATTGTGCGCGCTACCTCACCGAAGCTGCGCCGGGGCGGGGTGATCCGGTGGCTCGTTTCCATCTCGGCAATGGCGCGCGGCTTGAGAGGATCAACTGGCGGGGCAACCTGGCCCCGCGCGGGATCGCGGAATCCTTCGGCCTCATGGTCAATTATCTCTACGATCGCGATACCATCGAGGCCAACCACGAGGCCTACGCCAGGGTAGGCAGCGTCGCGCGATCCCGCGCTGTCGAGGCCCTGCTGGCTCCCGCGCTTGGCCGGCGCGAGCGAGGCTGACGACCGCCTTCGTCCATGTCATAAGGTTGTTATCAAGAAGCGCTTCCGGGAGAACACCAACGATGACGATCTCACGCCGCCTCACGATGAGCGGGCTGCTCGCTGCCCCCGCGCTGCTGACCGCCACTCCCGCGCCGGCGGCCGTCAAGACGTTGAAGATCAGTCATCAGTTCCCCGGTGGCACGCTGGAGCAAGGCGATTTCCGTGATCGTCTGGTGCGCAAATTCGCGGCCGAAGTCGGCAAGCGGACCAACGGCGAACTGGCGTTCGAAATCTATCCTGGCTCCTCGCTGATGAAGACGGTGGCGCAATTCTCCGCCGTGCGCCGCGGCGCGCTCGACCTCAGCCTCTACCCGCTCGCCTACGCCGGCGGCGAGGTGCCGGAGGTGAATATCGGGCTGATGCCGGGGTTGGTGAACTCCTATGCCCAGGGCATGGCGTGGAAGACCAGCGAGATCGGCCGCCAACTCGTCGATCTGCTCGACAAGCGTGGCGTGAAGATCCTCACCTGGGTATGGCAGGCCGGCGGCTGCGCCAGCCGCGCTGGAACCATCGTGGCCCCCGACGATGTCAAAGGCCTGAAGATCCGCGGCGGTTCGCGCGAGATGGACCTCATGCTGAAGGCGGCGGGAGGCATCATATCGTCTGTCCCGTCCGACGAGATTTACGCGGCGATGCAGACCGGCTCGCTCGATGCCGCGGTGACCTCCTCGACCAGCCTGATCTCCTTCCGCCTGCAGGAAATCGCCAAGGCCGTGACGACGGGCCGGCAGGGCTCGTTCTGGTTCATGTTCGAACCCCTCATCATGTCCAAGGCGATCTTCGACGGCTTGGGCGCCGACCAGCAAAAGGTTATTCTCGAAACCGGATCGGCCCTCGAGGCATTCGCGCTTCAGGCCGCGCAACAGGACGATGACGACCTCGCGCAGATCTATGCGAAGGCCAACGTCAAGGTCGCGGACTTCAGCAAGGCGGCGCTGGCGAAGTGGCAGACCATCGCCGAGGAAACCGCGTGGAAGGACTATGCCGGCCGCAACGCGGCCTGCGCCGGGCTGTTGAAACTCGCTTTGGCCGTGCCCGCCTGATGGCGCACGGCATCGACGCCGCCTCTGCCGCCGGGCCACCGCCCGCCGACGTTCCGCACGACGGCATCGCGGGCGCCATCCAGCGGGTGGTGACCGCACTCAACGGCGCGATGGCGGTCGCCAGTTCGCTGGCCATCGCGGCGGCCGGGTTGATCCTGACCTGGGAGGTGATCGGCCGCTATCTCCTCGCCATCCCGTCGGACTGGCAGGATGAGCTTTCGGCCATGCTGCTGATCGGCGCGACTTTCACTTCGGCCGCCTGGACACAGGCGCGGCGCGGCCATGTCGCGATCGACGCGCTGGGAGAAATCCTGCCCCGCGCAGTGGATCGGGTGCGCCGCCGACTGGCAGATGTCTGCGCCTGCGTCTTCTGCGCGTATTTTGCGGTGAAAAGTTTCCAGATGTTCCTCGAAACCTGGGAAGAGGGCCAGACCACGCCGTCGGCCTGGGGCTCGCCGTTGTGGATCCCCTATGCCTGCATGGCGTCGGGAATGGCGCTGCTCGCCGTCCAGCAGGCGTTGCAGGCGATCAACGGGCCACGGGCATGAGCACGTTGCAGATCGGCCTGATGTATGGCGCGGCGACCATCGCCGCCTTGTTCTCCGGCATCCCGATCGCCTTCGCCCTGGGCGGCGTGGCGGTGCTGTTCATGTTTGGCTTCATGCCGGCAGCCTCGGTCGATACCATCGCGCAGAACGTCTACGAGGAATTGGCGAGCATCACATTGCTCACCATTCCGCTGTTCATCCTCAAAGGTGCCGCGATCGGCAAGTCGCGCGCCGGCAAGGACCTGTACGACGCCCTGCACACCTGGCTGCACCGCATCCCCGGCGGGCTCGGGGTGGCCGTCGTGCTGGCCTGCGGGTTGTTCGCCGCCATGGCCGGCTCCTCGCCCGCCACGTGTTCGGCGATCGGTTCCTCCGGCATTCCCGAAATGCGCAAACGCGGCTATTCGCCGGGGTTCGCCGCGGGACTGGTCGCTGCCGGCGGCACGCTCGGCATCCTGCTGCCGCCCTCGATCGTGCTGATCCTCTACGCCGTGCGCGCCGAACAGTCGCTCGGGCGGCTGTTCCTTGCCGGCATCGGCCCCGGCGTGCTGCTGGTGGTGATGTTCGCGCTCTACGCCATGGTCCGCTGGCGCACCGAATACACCCGCGCGGCGGCGGCCGGGACGGAGCACGAGATCCTCCGCGAGGAGCGCTTCACCCTGCGGGAGAAGTTCACCGCCCTGCCCCGCGTGCTGCCATTCCTGATCCTGCTGACCGGCGTGATGTATGCGCTCTACAGCGGTCTCGCGACGCCATCGGAAACCGCCGGTCTCGGCGCCGTCATGGCGATGGTGTTGATTGCGGTGGTCTATGGCGCCTGGACGTTGGCCGACATGAAGCCGATTTTCGCCGGCACGCTCGGCGAAAGCGGCATGCTGCTGATGATCATCGGCATGTCGCTGCTCTACAGCTACGTGATGAGCTACCTGCACATCAGCCAGGGCGCGGCGGCCTGGATCGTTTCGTTGCATCTCTCGAAATGGCTCTTGCTGACGGCGATCCTGCTGCTGGTGGTGGTGCTCGGCTTCTTCCTTCCCCCGGTCTCCATCATCCTGATGACCGCGCCGGTCATCCTGCCGCCGTTGCGTGCTGCGGGGTTTGATCTCGTGTGGTTCGGCATCATCATGGTGGTGGTGATGGAAATGGGGCTGATCCATCCGCCGGTGGGGCTCAACATCTTCGTGCTCAACCGCATCGCGCCCGATATCGGGCTGGGCGCCATCATCTGGGGCACCCTACCCTTCGTCGCGCTGATGGCGGTGGCGGTGGTGATCCTGTCGATTTTTCCGGGGATCGCGATGTGGTTGCCGAACCTGGTCTACGGCTGAGGCGCCAGGGCGGCGGAGATTTCGGCGCGGACTTGCAACTTGTGCGCCTGCCACCAGTCGACGCATGCGAGGCGCAGTGACTCCGTTTCGCCGCGCGCAATGAGTCCGCGTATCAAGTCCGGCGCGGCCTGCCAATCCGCCACCGTGGGAATCGGGTGGTCGCCGAACACGGTCTTGTAATAGTCATCGAGCCCCGGCCCCTGCTGCTCGACAATCGGGATACACCCCGCCTCCAGCGCCTCGCACAGCCGAAAACTATCCGGCGAGACGAAGCCCTTTGGGCAGGGAGCGAACAGGATGCTGTCCATGAAGCCGCGATACGCCTCGACCGGCAGGGCATCCGGGCTCATCCAGCGGTCGGTCAAATGCTCCCGCCCGGGCCCGACGCTGCGCATCGCCTCCAACATGGCTGCCCGAGTGGTCTTGTTGATATCGCCCGCGAAGCCCCACACAAACGCCCGCTCCGCCGCCTGTGGGGATGTCCCGCCCGATGTTGAAATAGGTTGGTCGGCGTTGCGCGCCTTGAGCCGTTAGGCTCGGGGTGTCGAGTCCTCAAAGGAGAGCAACGCCATGAAGAGAATTACCACACCCGCACCGCAGGCCGCCACGGCTCTG
>JAPLOH010000235.1:464-46731 GCA_026400845.1 Alphaproteobacteria bacterium | reverse complement strand
GCTGCATGCTCTACGAACTTATCCCCAACATGCCGGAGCACAGGCTCGCCCCTCTCATGACAGCCTTCGCCAAGGCCATGTCACAGGCCAGCCAATTTAATGGACTGTTTGCAAAATCGAAATGAGGGGATGGTTGAGGCACCACCTACCTGGTATCCACCCAGCGCGATTTCCTCCTCGCCATCGGCACCTCCTCCGCCGCCCATCCCGGCGGAGGCGGTGACGACACCATCAGCCTTGCCGGCGACGTTCTGCTCACCGGGTACGTCGACATCGCCATCCCCGCCGGCGATCGCATCACAGTCGACGGCAACGGCTTCGGCCTCTACGGTGCGTTCGGCCTTACCATGTCCAGCGCGGGTACTTTGGTTCTCAACGCCGCCAATACCGGCGTCGGTGCGACCGGATATCCGAACTACACCATCGCCATCTTGGCCGGCACGCTCGAACTCGTTCGCCCTGATGCGGGGTCGCTTGGCGCAATCGTGGTCGCCAGCGGCACGCTGCGCATCGATGGCACCGCCACAATCCCCAACACAATCAATATCAGCACCACAGGCTTCGGGTTCGGCGGAACCATCGACCTGCCGGATATCGTTGCGACCGCTTCCTCCGTCGCCACCATTGACCTTGGCTACGCCCTCGACATCCCCACCGCCACCAGCACCTACTACATTCAACTTGGCCCTGACGGCCTGGGCGGCAACTACCTGCTTCAGCCCGACGGGACCGGCGGCACAAGCGTCACCCGCACTAGCCAGCCCGTCGCCCCCGATGTCACCATCCAGGGCGCCGGCGCGGTGCTGCATTTCCCTGCCGACCCCATTGCAGCCGTCAGCGAGCAGACTCTCCTGGCCCCCCTCAACGCCGCCATCCTCGCCGGCACCGTCGTCCCCTTCGATCTCGCGACCGGCACGCCCCCCTCCGGCTCCCCGCTCGAACTCATCACCCGCATCACCGGCACTTTCACCATCCCCGGTGGCACGTCCGCCTTCATTGCCGGTGCGCCGGGTCGCGTCACCGTCATCGGCGCCCAGAGCGACGGCGCGGTCATCGTCGCCGGCCCTGGCGGCATCGACTATGCCTCCCGCAGCGGTGCCGCCACCATCGCCGCCTCCGCCGGCACCAACCTCATCGCGCTGGCCAATCAGTCCGCCACCCAGACCGTCATGCTCGCCGGCGGCAGCAGCACCGTGCTTGCCGATGGTGATGACATCATCCAGTCCCTCGCCGGCACGAACCTCCTCGTCCTCGGGCACGGCAGCACCACCGTCACCAGCAGCGCCGCCGATACCATCATCGGCGGCACCGGCAGCGCGATCATCAACGCCGCCGCCGCGCTGTCGACCCTCGCCTTGCTCGGCCCAAACGGGACCAGCATCAGTACCGGCGGAGCCGCCACCGTCGCCGCCATATCCAGTAATGACACCATCACCACCAGCTTCAGCGGCCGCAGCCTGCTGCTACTTGGTGATGGCAACACCTTCGTCAATGCGCGTGGCGCCGACACGATACTGGCCGGCGCCGGCATCGATACTGTCGCCGCAGACACCGCCGCCCTGATCTTCGCTGGAAGCGGCACGTTGCACGCCATCGCCGCCGGTGGACAGGCGACGTCCACTATCGTCGGAACGGCTTCCGGTACGCTGAATGTGTTTGGCGGATCGCCAGTCCTGGTCTTCGCCAACGGAGCGACCAGCTACACCGATCAATCCTATGGCTACGGTTCGGCAACCATCATCAGCGCCGGCCCGGCGCTGACGGTCTTGTCCGACTCCCGCGGAATTTTCCTCGGCGGTTCCGCGGGCGGCAACCTCATCTCGGTGTCCAGGCAGTCGAGCAACGGCCTGTCCTACGTCGTCGCCGGCGGCAACAACGACACCATCAATACCGGCTTCGGCAACGTCATCGTCCAGGCGGGAACCGGCGCGGAGACAATCATTGGCCCGAGTTTCCAGAACACCAGTAGCCTGGCGCTTGTCGATATCACTCATGGTACCGTCGGCCAGCTTACCATTGCCAACTTCAATCCAGGTTTGACCCTTTTCCACCTCGCCGGCTTCGCTGCCGGAGAGGCCGCTGCCGCACTCGCGGGCGCCACCACCGCCAACGGCAACGAGACCCTCACCCTTTCCGACGGCACGACCCTGACCTTTCTCGGCGCCACCAACGTTGGGTTGGCGAACTTCGTCTGAGATCTTCGTATTGCCTTGACGCGATCCGCGGGGCGGGCAGTAATCCCCGCCCCATGCCCAGGACCCGCGCCATGATGAAGCGCCGCGCCGCCGCCCTGATGCGCCGCACCCTCGCCGCCTTCGCCCTCTTCCTGCTCGCCATCCAATCCGCCTGCGCGGCGGACCCGGACGCGCTGTGGAAAATCGTCGACAGTAAATGCGCCCCCGCCGCCCGCGCCGGCCTGGAACCCAAGCCCTGTACATCGCTCGACCTTCCCCGCGGCGTCGCCATCCTCAAAGACAACGCGGCCGACAAACCCTACCACTACCTCGCTATCCCCACCGCCAAAGTCACCGGCATCGAAGACCCCTCCGTCCTCGCCGATCGCAGCTTCGAAGTCGCCTGGGACAACCGGGCCCTCGTCGCCACCAAACTCGGCCGCCCCCTCCCGCGCGCCGCCTACGCCCTCGCGGTCAACTCCCGCAACGGCCGCTCCCAAAGCCAACTCCACATCCATATCGACTGCATTCGTCCCGATATCCGCGCCGCACTCGACGCCACGCCCCCCGGCCCCGCCTGGGCGCCATTCCCCGTAAAACTCGACGGCCATCGCGTCAGCGCCCGCCTGATCCCGGGCGACACGCTGGCCGGCATCAACCCCTTCCGCCTGCTCGCCGAGCAGTCCGGCCCCGACATGGGCGACTGGACCCTGGTCGCCGCCGCCCTGCCCGAAGGCTTCGCCCTCATCGCCCACAACGACGCCTTCGCCCATGGCGAGGCCATGATGGATTTCACATGTCACGGATTTTGACCGTCGTCGCCGCACAGCTAGGCCCCATCCAAAAGGCGGAAGGGCGGGACGTCGCAGTCGCCCGCATGGTCCGCCTGATGGAGCGCGCCCACGCCCGCGGCGCCCAGCTCGTGGTGTTCCCCGAGCTCGCGTTGACCACCTTCTTCCCCCGCCATTTCCACGAGGCCAACGAAACCGCCCCCCTCTTCGCCGCCGCGAAACGCCTCAATGTCGGCTTCCACCTCGGCTACGCCGAGCGCACGCCGGAGGGCCGCCACTTCAACACCGCCATCCTGGTCAACCCCGCCGGCCAGATCATGCTGAAATACCGCAAAATCCATCTGCCGGGCCATGCGGAGTTTGACCCCAAGCGCGCCGTCCAGCACCTCGAAAAGCGCTATTTCGAAGTCGGCGACCTCGGCTTCCCCGTCATCCGCGCGCCCATGGGCGGGCTCGACGGCGTGAACATGGGCATGATGATCTGCAATGACCGCCGCTGGCCCGAGGCCTGGCGCGTCCTCGGCCTGCAAAGCGTCGAACTCGTGATGGTCGGCTACAACACCCCCTCCCTCCATCTGAGCGTGCAAGCCGGCGCCTACCAAAACGCCACCTTCGCCGTCGCCGTCGCCAAGGCCGGCACCGAGGACGGCAACGAGCTGTTCGGCCACTCCATCATCGTCAACCCCCAAGGCGAAATCCTCGCCCAGGCCACCAGCTGGGACGACGAAGTCATCGTCGCCGACTGCGACCTCGACGTCTGCCGCCTCGGCCGCACCACCATCTTCGCCTTCGACAAACACCGCCGCCCCGAAGCCTACGCCCGCATCACCGACCAAATCGGCGCCGTCGAGCCCCCGGAATGGCAGGGATAGCGGCTTGAATTTCGATATCGAAACAATAACCACGCACCCCTCCCATCACCGCCCCCCCGTTTCAAACATTGTCGTTCAAAATTGAATGGTTGAACAAACATACGACCGACGAAAATGCAACAAAAATGGAGTTCGCAAGACTTGCAAGAACTTCGGCGGTGGAGGGATTGCTTGCCTTCTGAAGGCTCGATTCTGCGAGAAAATGAGATGTGTGCAACCGCCTACACGAAGCCAAGCACCCCAAACTCACCACAATAAGCCCACACAAATACAACCCAGCACGCGCAGCCGGTCGGTCCCCAATTCGCGCGCAATTGTGGATCGAGCCACACAGTCGATCCTTGATTGTTGCCTGGGCCCTCGTCGGATCGGGTCCGGTTGTTCGTTCACCGGCGTTGGGACGGTTCTGAGCAGGCCGCAGAAAATGGTCAGGTACTACGCGACGTTCGCTGGGCACCTCATGATGCGGTTCATCGTGAGCGCTGCGCCCAATTTGATGCGCGGAGTGGCCGGAAATATCTTTTATAAAAACATGTATGAGTATAATATTGACATTCGCCGTCAAATCCCCTATCTTCCCGTCTCCACAACACATAGGCCCCTCCCCGAATGTCCACCCCCCTCCCTTCCACCGCACCCGCGCTCGTGCAGGCCCTCGTGGTGCTGCTGCGGGTCGTGCTTGGGCTGGTGGCGGCGCGGGTGACGGATCTGCCGGAGGGGCATCCGCAGCGGGTGGCTTACGTGCGCTTTGCGCGGATGGTGGCGGAGTTTGGGGGTGGGGAGACGTGCGACGGCGGGCGTGTCTGGCCGCGGGCTTGGCGGCGGGTGTTTGCAATGTGGGCGGCCGCTGGGGAGCCGGTGGGCGAGGAGGGTGAGGGCTGGGCGCTGGTGGCAGTGCCGTGCGGGGTTTGGCCGCGTGCGATGAATGACGCGGGCGTGCCGAACGACGCGCCGCGCCCGGCGGTGCCGTGGCCGCGGGTCGAGGGCTGTGCGGTGTGGTATGCGTGGGGCGATGGGTCAGGCCGGGATTGCGGCACGGGGTCGCATGTCTATTGTGTTTCTATATCGAAATGTTTACCATTATCCGAGAGAGGCAGCGAAGCGAGACGCCTCGGTGCGCGGCCAGCAGGACGCCATCGCCCGCGCGCTGGATATCCTGCCGACCGGCTTCTGAACGCCCTACTCGCGATACGACGGATCAATCCCGTCCAGCCGCTTCATCAGCGCCGGCCACTCCAGCACCCCGCGGCGGCGTTGGCCGGTCGGCGCGAACACGCGGTTGGTTTGCACCACCGCCTCGCGTGACGGCATGCGCAAGGGCGTGTTGCAGGACAGCGTCATCACCTGCAATTCGCAGGCGCGCTCCAGGCGGAACAAGTTGTTGAACGCCTCGGCGATGCTGGTGCCGGTCACCAGCAGCCCGTGGTTGCGCAGGATCATCACCTCGCGGTCGCCGAGATCGGCCACCAGGCGCGCCCGCTCATCCATGTTGAGCGCCGGGCCTTCGAACTCGTGGTAGGCGATGTCGGCGAAGCGCATCGAGGATTGCGCGATCGGCAACAGGCCGCATTCCATTGCCGAGACCGCCATTCCCGCCAGCGAATGGGTGTGGATCACGCAATCGACGTCATGGCGGGCCATGTGCACGGCGCTGTGGATGACGAAGCCGGCCTTGTTGGCGCCGAGGCCGGTGGGGTCGAGCAGCGCCTTGCCGTGCTCGTCGACCTTCACGAAGCAGGAGGCGTTCATCTGGTCGTAGAGGTAGCCGTAGGGGTTGAGCAGGAAATTGCCCTCCTCGCCCGGCACCCGCACCGAGATGTGGTTGGCGATCATCTCGTCCCAGCCGTAGAGGTTCACCAGCCGGTAGCAGGCCGCGAGATCCACCCGCGCCTGCCATTCCGCCGCACTCACGCTCTCGCGCACTCCGCTCGGTATCCGCGTCGCCATCGCGTCCATCGTTGTTCCTCCAGTTGAAGATGTGCCAGCCTGCCATATCGGCGGGGCTGCGATAAGCGCCAGCGGCGGGGAGCGGTTTTGTGCCATACTCGGTGATCGCGTCGATGGCATGCCCGCTCTGCCACCCCTTGCCTGCCGCGCCCAACCGCGCCATGCAGACGCCTAAATCGCAACCACCGGAACGTCCCCATGTCCCTGCCCCCGATCCTCCAGAATTTGCGTATCCCCGTCATCGCCTCGCCGATGTTCATCGTCTCAAACCCCGACCTGGTGATTGCCCAGTGCAAAGCCGGCATCGTCGGCTCGTTTCCGGCGCTGAACGCCCGGCCGGCGGAGATGCTGGAGGAGTGGCTGAAGCGGATCACCGGGGAGCTGGCCGAGCACAGCGCCAAGCACCCGGACCGCCCGGCCGCACCCTTCGCGGTGAACCAGATCGTCCACCGTTCCAATACGCGCATCGACCATGACGTCGAGATGTGCGTGAAATACAAGGTGCCGCTGATCATCACCTCGCTCGGCGCCCGGCCGGATGTGAATGAGGCGATCCACTCCTATGGCGGGATCGTGCTGCATGACATCATCAACAACCTGTTCGCCCGCAAGGCCGTCGAGCGCGGGGCGGACGGGCTGATCGCGGTGGCGGCCGGGGCCGGCGGCCATGCCGGATCGCTGTCGCCCTTCGCGCTGGTGCAGGAAATCCGCGAGTGGTTCGACGGGCCGATCGCGCTGTCAGGCGCGATTGCCAATGGCAACGCGGTGCTCGCCGCCCAGGCGTGTGGCGCCGATCTCGCCTATATCGGCTCGGCCTTTATCGCGACCGAAGAGGCCAACGCGGCCGAGGGCTATAAGCAGATGATCGTCGACAGCGCGGCCGACGACATCGTCTACACCAACGTCATCTCCGGCGTGCTCGGCAACTACCTCAAGCCGAGCCTGGAACGCGCGGGGCTCGACCTCGACAATCTGCCGACATCGGACAAGTCGGCGATGAATTTCGGCTCCGACAAGCCGAGGGCATGGAAGGATATCTGGGGCTCCGGCCAGGGCATCGGCGCGGTGAAGAAAGTGGTGCCGGCGGCCGAACTGGTGGACCGTCTTGTCGCCGAATACGCCGCCGCCCGCGCCCGGGTACTGGCGGCGTGAGGCGATGGCACCGGGGCTAGACCACCAGCTCGACGCTGACCGATCTGACGTCGATCTCGAAATCGAGCCCGACCACCGGTGGGTAGGACGGAAACAACGCGAGCCCGACATTGGCGAGACCGCTGCTGCGCAGCAAGTCCATGATGCCGTCGAGCGAATGCATCGTGTAGGCCTGGGCGCCGGTGATTTCGGCCCAGTCGCGCCCGAGCGCGGCAACGCGGGCCTGCAACTCGGCGATCACGTAGGCCGCCTTGGCCGCCATCCCGGCGGGGGAGACCAGGCCGGGCGCGATCACGCCGGGCGGGGTGGCGGTGCTCTCGGGCTTGCCGGAAATCAGATAGTCCCGCCCGCCGGCGCCAGCCTCAACCGGGGCCGTGTAGGTAAAGGCGAACAGCGTGTTCACCGCCGGCGGCGCGAACAGCGGGGCCATGTTGCTCCGCGCCACCGGATACCCTTCCGCGGCGCCGAACCCGTGTTTGCGCAGCAGGCCGACGTAATGGGTGTTGAAGGTGGTGAAATCGCCACGCGTCATCGGCGCCGGGGAACGCAGTTCGCAGGCCACGAGTGCGGCACCCGGCCGGCCGATGCCAGCGAGATGAGCCGCCGCCATAGCGAGGCCCTCGGCAAGTGGAACCTCGCCGCGCAGGCGCACCCGGGTCAGGCGATATCCCGCCATCGCCGCAACACCGTTGGAGAACGGCGGGGGGCCGCCGACGAGGTAGCTGTAGCCGCCCGCAGGCACTGCAATCGCGCCGCTCATGTTCGCCCTCCCCAGATGATGTGGGCAGAGCCTGGACGTTTCGCAGCCATCGGGCAAGCGCGGCGCGGCGGATGGGGGCCGGGCACCTGAGCGCGCCGCTCCATTCCGGGCCGCCCGTCGCGTACCGCGTCCCGCCGTTGGCCGGGCGTGGTGCCGCGGTGCCGTGGTGGGTGAAGATCGCGGCCAAGCTGGTGCTGTCGCGCGTGCTGCCGAGCTACGCCTGGCGCCGCCGCCTCGGCATCGGGGTGCATAGTTTTGCCACCGCCTTGGACGGCAACCGCGCCCTGGTCGCCCATGACCTCGCCTGGTTCGCCACCATCGCCGGCCGCCCCGCCAGCAGCCTGCTCGAACTCGGACCCGGCGACACCATCGCGACCGCCCTCTACGCCGCCGCGCGGGGCGTGCGCCGGATCGGGCTGATGGATGGCGGCGACCACGCCAGCCCCGACATGGCGGCCTATCGCGCCATCGCCGAAGGGCTCGACCCGGACTTCCTCGACACGGCGTTTGCCGCCGGATTGGATTTTACGAATCGGGACACGCTGCTCGCCAGCCTCGGCGCCACCTACCTGACAGGCGGGCTGGCGGATCTCGCCGGCATCCCCGACGGGTCGGTGGACCTGACCCTGTCCTACACGGTGCTGGAGCACGTCCGCCGTGCCGAATTCACGCCGCTGATGGCCGAACTCCACCGCATCACCAGCCCTGGCGGCCTGCCGCACCACCTCATCGACTTGATGGACCATCTTGGTGGCGGCCTGAACAACCTGCGCTGGGGCGATGCGCTGTGGGAGCACCCCGCCATCGCCGGCAGCGGCTTCTACACCAACCGCCTCAGCCGCGCTGAAATCACCGCCGCCGCGGAGGAAGTGGGGTTCGAGACCGCCATCCCCTATATTTCCCGCTGGGACGCCACCCCGCACGTTCGCCCGCATTGCCAGTTCGCCGGCCGCTCGCCCGAGGCCCTTGGCGAGGCCAGCTTCGGCCTCTATTTGCGGCGCGATTGACTCGCCCTTGTGCCGCCAACACTCTCCCGCAGCCATCATGAAAGCCCGCCATGAGCACTGATATCGCCGGCCGCGTCGCCCTCGTCACCGGCGCTTCATCGGGCCTTGGCGAGCGGTTCGCCCGCGTGCTCGCGGCCGACGGCGCCAGGCTCGCCATCGCTGCCCGCCGGCTCGACCGGCTGGAGGCGCTCGCCGCCGAGTTGCGGCAAGCGGGGGCGGAGGTGCTGCCGGTGGCGCTCGATGTCACCTCGGTTTCCGCCATTCGCGCGGCGGCTTCGGAAATCGAGCGACGTCTGGGGCCGATCGAAATCCTGGTCAACAATGCCGGTGTCTCGCGCCAGGCCCGCATCGAGACCATCGAGGAGGACGACTACGACGCGGTGCTGGACACCAACCTCAAGGGCCCCTTCTTCCTTGCCCAGGCCGTCGCGAAGCAGATGATCGCGCACAAGATCGCGGGCCGCATCGTCAACATCGCCTCCATCGCCGGCCAGCGCGCGATCGGCCAGCTGAGCACCTACGGCATGTCCAAGGCCGGCATGATCCAGATGACGCACCAGATGGCGCGCGAATGGTCCCGCCATGGGATCAACACCAACGCGATCTGCCCAGGCTACATCACCACCGAAATCAGCGCCGAGTATCTCACCACCGAGGCCGGCGCCAAATGGGTGGCCTCGCTGCCGCGCAAGCGGATGGGCGAGCCACGCGATCTCGATGCGGTGCTGCGGCTGCTCTGCGCAGGAGAGGCGGCGCGCTTCCTCAACGGTGCCATCATCAGCGCGGATGACGGTTTCACCTCGCTCTGAAGCTGCCGCGGGGCACAACGCGCGCGGCAATGCGCTGTTCGCCGAAGGCCGGCATGCGGACGCAGCGGCGGAATATCGCCGCGCCCTGGCCCTCGCACCCGAGCGGGCGCAACTGCATTTCAATCTCGGCAATGCGCTGGAATCCGCCGGCGACCCCGCGGCGGCGCTGGCGAGTTTCCGGCAGGCCATCGAACTTGCCCCGGGTCTGGTTGCTGCCCATAGCCATCTCGGCAATCTCCTGCGCCGGCTGGACCGGCCCGGCGAGGCGCTGGAGGCTTATCGTCGCGCGCTTTATCTCGCGCCGTTCGAGCGGGCCATCCGTTACAATATCGGCACCGCCCTGCTGGATCTCGGCCGCGCCGCCGAAGCCCTGCCGCATCTGGAGCACGCCGCCGATGGAGCGGAGCCGCACATCCCGGCCTTCGCTTCGGTCGGGGAGGCGCTGATCCGGCTCGGGCGCAAGGCGCTTGCGCTGGACTGGTTCCGCCGCGCCCTCCACCACCGGCCCGACGACCACGCCGCCCGGTTCGGCGCCGCGGTGTGCCTGCTCGCCCGGGGCGACTTCGCGGCGGGATGGGAGGGGTTCGAGGCGCGCTTCGACATGCCCCGCGCGCCCGGCCTGCCGATCGCCGGGCGACGCCTGACGCCGGGCGATCTCGGCGCGATTGCCGGGCGGCACGTCGTGCTGATGGCGGAGCAGGGGTTCGGCGATACGATCCAATTCTGCCGCTATGCCCCGATGCTGCGCGCGCTTGGCGCGCGCGTCACGCTGCTGGTGCAGCCCGAACTGGTGCGGGTGCTGCGCGGGCTGGCCGATGCGGCGGTGGCGATCGGGGAGCCGACGGACGCGGCGGATTTCGTCTGCCCGCTGATGAGCCTGCCCTTCGTGTTCGCCACGCGCCTCGACACCATCCCGCCACCCGCCCCGCTCGGCCGTGCCGCGGTGGCGCGCGATGGCGAAAGGGTACGCGTCGGCCTCGCCTGGTCGGGCAACCCCGCGCATGTGCTCGATCATCTCCGCTCGATCCCGCTCACCATGCTGCGCCCGCTGCTCGCCGTGCCGGGGATCGAGTTCCACGCCGTGCAGAACCGTGCCACGCCGGGCGACCTGCCATTGCCGCGCGCGCTGCACTGGCACGGCCCCATGCTCGGCGATTTTGCCGACACCGCCGACCTTATTGCCGGGCTCGACCTGGTAATCAGCGTCGACACCTCGATTGCCCATCTTGCCGCCTCGCTCGGCCGGCCGACCTGGGTGCTGCTGGCGGCGAGTGCGGACTACCGCTGGCTGGAGGGGCGGGATGACAACCCGTGGTATCCCGCCGCCCGGCTGTGGCGCCAGGGTTCGGACGGCTGGGCGGGGGTGATCGCGCGCGTGCTAGCGGCGCTGGCGAAGGGAGACTGGAGATGAGCCAGGACATCGACGCCTTGGCGCGAGAGGTCGCCGCATATCCGGACCGGCCCGACCTGCGGTTCAATCTCGCCAACGCCCTGGTCGCCGCCGAGCGTCCAGCGGAGGCCGAAGCCGAATATCGGCGCCTTCTGCGCAGCCACCCCGACCATATCGGCGTGCACACCAATCTTGGCAACGCGCTCCATACCATGGGGCGCCATGCGGAGGCGCTCGACCACTACCGCCGCGTCGCCGCCTTGCGGCCCGACCTCGCCGGCGCGCTCAACAATGTCGGCAATTCGCTGAACGCGCTGCGTCGGCCGGAGGAGGCCGAGAATTTTCTGCGCCGCGCCGTGCAGGCCGACCCTGGCTACGCCCAGGCCTGCAACAATCTCGGCGGCGCCCTGCTCGCGCTCGACCGCCCCGCCGAAGCCCTCCAATGGTTCCGCCGGGCGATGCAGCTCGATGCCAACCCCTTCCACGCCACCTTCGGCGCCGCTATCGCGCAGCTCACGCTGGGCGATTTCCGCCAGGGCTGGCGGGACTACGAGGCGCGCTGGCTCGACCCCCGCTTCACCGTCGATGTGCCGGACTACACGACACCGACCTGGGATGGCGGAGGAGTGCTGACCGGCAAGCGCGTGCTGCTGCATTGCGAACAGGGGCTCGGAGATACCATCCAGTTCGTCCGCTACGCGCCCCTGGTGCGGCAGCGGGGCGCGCATGTGGTGTTGCAGGTGCAGGCACCGCTGGCCGGGCTGGTGGTCCATCTCGCCGACGAGGTCGTGCCGCAGGGCAAAATCGCGCGGGACGAGCCGGTGCCGGACCATGACATCCGCTGCCCGCTGCTGAGCCTGCCGCGTGCGTTCGCCACCAGGCTCGCCACCATCCTGGCCAGCGCGCCCTATCTCGCCGCCGATCCCTCCCGCGTCGCGGCGTGGCAGACCCGGCTCGGCCCGGCGACACAACGACGGATCGGCATCGCCTTCTCCGGCAGCCCGGAACACCCCGACGACGCCTTGCGCTCGATCCCGGCCGCCCGGATGCTTGCCGCGTTCGGCAATGTCGAGATCCATGTCGTGCAGCGCGATATCCGTCCCGAGGACGCGGCCACCTTGGCCGCGCGCCCGGACGTACGGAACCACGCCGCCGATCTCGCGGATTTCCGCGACACCGCCGCCCTGGTTGGCTGCATGGACCTGGTGGTGAGCGTCGATACCTCGATCGCCCATCTCGCCGGCGCCATGGGGCGGCCAGTTTGGATCCTGCTGCAATTCGCCGGCGATTTCCGCTGGCTGCGCGAGCGCACGGATAACCCGTGGTACCCGTCCGCCCGCCTGTTCCGTCAGCCCCGCGCCGGCGACTGGGACACGCCGCTCGCCGCGCTGGCTGCCGCCATCACCACCATCCGCCATCCACGGTGAAGAGCTGGCTGGTGCACATCCGGCTGTCATCGGCGGCCAGCCACAGCACCATGCGCGCCACGTCATCCGGCACCAGCATGCGCTTGAGGCACTGGGCGGCGAGTGTGGAGGCCTCGGCCTCCGGCGTGAGCCACAGCGTCTTCTGCCGCTCGGTCAGGATCCAGCCGGGGATGAGGCAGTTGACCCGGATATTGTCCGGCCCGAGGTCCTTGGCGAAGGAGCGGGTCAGCCCCTCGATGCCGGCCTTCGCCGTGGTGTAGGCGGGCATGCCACCCATCGCGAGATGCCAGGAGATCGAGCCGAAATTGATGATCGAGCCGCCGCCGTTCTTCTGCATGAATGGAGCGGCGGCCTGGATGGCGAAGAACTGGTGGCGCAGATTCACCGCCAGCCGATCCTCCCAGTACTCCACCGTGACGGTCTTCCAGTCATGCCGCTCATCATGCGCGGCGTTGTTGACCAGCACGTTGATGGTGCCGAACGTCACCGCCGCCAGCGCGATGGCGGCCTGGTAGGCGGCGATGTCCCGGAGGTCGCAGTGGATGAACAGCGGCTTCTTCTGGCCTTTGGCGGCGATCGCCTCGGCCAGCGCCTGGGCCGGCGCGTCCTGGATATCCACGAAGGCGACCTGGGCGCCCTGGGCGGCGAAATGGGCGACATGGGAGGCGCCGATCCCGGTCGCGCCGCCGCTGACGAAAACCACCTTGTCGCGCAGGCTGGGATAGATGGCGTCGTTCGGTTGCATGCTGGCCTCCCTGGATTGCTCGGATTGCGCGTAGCCCGCCTACAGCGCGCCGTCAAAACGGCGGCCCCGCTTGCGGCGGCAAGCGGTCCTGGCTAGCCTCATCTATTATAATCTTTGCCCCCGCCGCCTCGGCGGCTCAACCGGCACAGAACGAGGGAACGGTCGCATGGCCAGGAAAGCAACCACCGCACATCGCGAAAACCAGCCGCCACTACCGGAAGGGCTGACGGCCGAGGAAATGCTGCGGCTCTACGAGCAGATGGTGCTGCTGCGCCGCTTTGAGCAGGCCGCGGGTGTGCGCCCATCTGACGCCGGCGGATTGGATCACCTCCACCCATCGCGGCCACGGCCATGCGCTCGCCAAGGGGATGGACCCCAAGGCGCTGATGGCCGAGCTCTACGGCAAGGGCGGCGGCATCGTCGGCGGGCGGGGCGGCACGATGCATCTGTATGACCGCTCGGTCGGCCTGTTCGGCACCAATGGCGTGGTCGCCTCCGGGGCGCCGCATGCGCTGGGGGTGGCGATCGGCGCCAAGCATCGCGGCACCGGGGATGTCGGCGTCGCCTTTTTCGGCGATGGCGCCACCAGCCATGGCGGCTTCCACGAGGCGCTCAACATCGCGGGGTTCCTCAAGGCGCCGGTGGTGTTCGTCTGCGAAAACAACCTCTACGCCACCGCGACGCCGCTCAGCACGGTCACCAACAACCCCGAGATCGCCTCCCGCGCCGCGGCCTACGGCATCGCAGGGGTGGCGGTGGACGGCAATGACGTGGTGGCGATGTGGACCGCGGTGAAGGAGGCCGTGGAGCGCGGCCGCCGCGGCGAGGGGCCGACGCTGATCGAGGCCAAGACCTACCGCACCGTCGGCCACCATGAGGGGGACCCGGTGACCGGCAGCTACCGCAGCCAGGCGGAGGTCGACTCCTGGATCGCCCGCTGCCCCGTCACCACCTTCCGCGCCCGCCTCAAGGACGAGTTCGGCATCGCCACCGAAAGCGTGCTCGGCGCCATCGAGAAGCGCGTCGATGACGTGGTGCAGGAGAGCGTGGACTTCGCCCGCGCCTCCGCCGAGCCCGATGGCGCGACAGTGTTCCAGCACACCTATGCCGACCCGATGAACCCCGCCATCGCCACCATGAAGCGCCCGGCGAGGGCCACCAAGGAGACCTCCTGGCTCGACGCGGTGCGCGACGGCATCGCCGAGGAGATGCGCAAGGAGCGTAACATCCTCTATTTCGGCGAAGGCACCGGCGAACGCGGCGGCACGTTTGCGCACACCAAGGGGCTGTATCAGGAATTCGGCGCCGGCCGGGTGATCGACATGCCGATCTCCGAGCAGGGGTTCACGGGTGCGGCCGTGGGTGCGTCTGCCACCGGCGTGCGGGTGATCGCCGATTTGATGTTCGCGGATTTCCTGTTCGAGGCCGGCGGCCAGATCGCGCTGCAGGCGGCCAAGCTGCGCTATATGTCGAACGGCCAGATGAACGCGCCGATGATCCTGCGCGTCGGCTGCGGCACGGTGCGTTCCACCGGCCCGCACCATTCCGGCACCTATCACCCGATCTGGGCGCATATCCCCGGCCTCATCGTCTGCATGCCCTCCAACCCCGCTGACGCCAAGGGGCTGATGAAGACCGCGCTCAACGCCGGCGATCCGGTGCTGATGCTGGAGACCAAGGCGCTATTCGCCTCCAAGGGCCCGGTGCCGGAGGGGGATGATCATTTCGTGCCCTTCGGCCTCGCCCGCATCGCGCGGCCGGGCAAGCACATCACCATCGCCGCCTCCGGCCAGATGGTGCATCGCGCGCTGGAAGCCGCCGTGGCGCTGGCCGCCGAGGGCATCGAGGCGGAGGTGATCGACCTGCGGACCATCCAGCCGCTCGACGTCGATACCGTCGCCGAGAGCGTGAGCAAGACCCATCATTTGCTGGTCGTCGATGAGGGCTGGCCGATGATGGGCGTGGGTGCCGAACTCGGGCAGGCGATGAACGAACTGGCGTTCGACCAGCTCGACGCCCCGGTGGCGCGCCTTCACACCGCGCCGGTGACGCACCCGTTCGGCCCGGCGCTGGAACGCGCCATGCTGGTCAGCGCCGATCGCGTCACCGCTCGCGCCAAGGAGGTGCTGGCCGGCACCGCCACTCCGCCATGGCGCTGGAAGGGCCGGTCCGATGGGATGCAGGCGCCGATCGAGACCATCGCCGCCGCCGCCGCGCCCAAGGCGCCACCGCCCGCCCCATCGCTCGGCACCCTGAAGGGCGCGCTGATCAACATGCCGTTCGGCGACCTCACGGTCGATTCCGGCAAGCTGGTGCGCTGGACCGTGGAGGACGGCGCGAAAGTAGCCAAGGGTGACATCGTCGCCGAGATCGAGACCGACAAGGCGGTGGTTGAAATCGAGGCGCCGGCCGCCGGCATCGTCGCCCAGGTGGTGAAGACCGTGGGCCAGGACATCAAAATGGGCGCCACCATCGGCGTCGTGAAGGAGGGCTGAACATGGCCAACGTGCTTTACATGAACTACGCCCCCTCGCCGGACGGGCTTGAGCAGGCGACCTTCGGGGATTTCGCGCGCACCACGAGCCATCGCCCCGATGCGGTGGTTCCGGTCGAGGAGTGCCTCGCCGCCGACGGCATCATCTCGGGCTCGGCGAACCATGACGTCGGCGACGTGAACCAGTATCCCAACTGCAAGATCATCGTGCGCATGGGCGTCGGCTACGACAATCTCGACAGCAAGGCCTGGGGCGCCCGCGGCGTGCCGGTCTGCAACGTGCCGGACTACGGTACGTCAGAGGTCGCTGACCACGCGGTCTCGCTGATGCTCACCCTGGCCCGCGGCACCCACTACTACGCCACCAGGCTCGCCGCCGATCCCGTGGGTAACTGGGGCTGGGCGCCGGGCGCGCCCCTGATGCGCCGGCTCCGCGGGCAAACCTTCGGCATCATCGGACTGGGCCGCATCGGCATGGCCGCCGCCCGGCGTGCCAAGGGCTTCGACATGGACATCGTGTTCTATGATCCGGAGCTGCCCAACGGCGTTGAACTCGGCGTCGGCTATCGCCGTGCCCGCAGCCTCAAGGAGTTGATGGAAGCATCGGACGCGATCAGCCTGCACGCGCCCTTCACGGACTCGACGCGCAACATCATCAACGCCGAGAGCCTGTCCTGGGCGAAGGACAATCTGATCCTCGTCAACACCGCTCGTGGCCCGCTGGTGGATCTCGATGCGCTGCGTGACGCGCTGAAATCCGGCCGCATCGCCGGTGCCGCGCTCGACGTGCTGCCCTCCGAGCCGCCGGTGCCGCTGCATCCGTTGTTCGCGGCGTTGCAGGCCGGCGAGCCGTGGATCAAGGATCGCCTGATCCTCACCCCGCACGCCGCCTTCTTCAGCCCGCCCGCCAATCTCGACATCCGCCGCAAGGCCGCCGAGGTGGTGCTGCACTATCTGCGCGACGGGCGGCTGACCAACTGCGTGAACGGGCACTTGCTGCGCAAGAACAGTTGATCCCGTCAGGGGAAATCGTAGCTCAGGCTGTAGCGGTCGGCGCGGTGGCGGGCGATGGTGAGTTCCACCGGCGCACCATCCTCGCCGCGCCACAACATCCGGTGACCGCCAGCAGCTGCTCGCGACGGCTGTCGATCTCACGAGCGGCCTTGCGCAGCAGGTCTGCTCGCTCCGTGGCGGGCCGCGCCGCCCAGCTCTGCTGCGCGGTGCGCGCGACGTCGACGACGTCGTCGACCGCCTCGGTGATGGCCAGGTGGGGTGACGTCGGCTCGGGCCGCGCGCCGGTGACGGCGCGGGCGGCCCACTCACGGGTGGCGGGCAGAGCCGGGTCGGAGTCGGGGGTGTTGTCGAAGTCGTCACCGATCGGGGCGCGCTCGGCGGAGCGGCGCGGGCCGAAACTGCCGATGCGCAGTTCGGCCCCCGTGGTCGCCGCCACCACGTCCTCGATGCTGTTAAGCGGCCTGGCCGCGGGCTGGCGCGGCGCGTTGGCCACCACCACGGCCGCCTTGGCGGCGCGCTTGCGGATCATCCCCTCCTGCTCGAGCTCGCGCAGGGCATGGCGGATGGTGATGAGGCTGACGCCGCAGCCCGCCGCCAGCGCCGCCTCGGTCGGCAAATCCGCCCCCACCGGCAGCCGCCCGGCCGCGATCGCCGCGCGCAGCTGCGCCGCCGCCTGGCGGTAGAGCGGGCCGCCGGCCCGGCTCAGGCGGCGCGGCGCGAAGGGACGGGTCGCGTTCATGCGCGCCGTTCATATGACGATTTGGCATCCTATGCCATGTTGGGCGCCTCATCAGGAGCCAAGCCATGCATTTCCCCATCACCGAGCACGTCGCCCGTAGCCCCCGCCACACCACCACCTACCTCGCCTGCGGGCCGGATAGCGGCACCCCGGTGATTTTCGTGCATGGCTGGCCGGAACTGGCGATCTCCTGGCGCCATCAATTGCCGGCGCTCGCCGCCCTCGGCTTCCGCGCCATCGCGCCGGACATGCGCGGCTATGGCCGTTCCTCCGTCTATTCGCGCCACGAGGACTACGCGCTGCAACACAGCGTCGCCGATATGATCGAGCTGCTCGACAGTCTCGGCCATGAACAGGCGATCTGGGTGGGGCATGACTGGGGCAGCCCGGTGGTGTGGAGCATCGCCACGCATCACCCGGAGCGCTGCCACGGGGTTGCCAATCTCTGCGTGCCCTACGTGCCCGGCGGTTTCGCGCCGGCGAATTTCCTGGCGCTGGTCGATCGCGAGACCTACCCGGAGGCCGACTTCCCGCTGGGCCAGTGGGACTACATGGCCTTCTACGAGGAGAACTTCCCCGCCGCGACCGCGGGGTTCGAGGCCAATATCGCCAACACCGTCAACGTGTTGTTCCGCAAGGGCACGCCGGCCGGGCGCAAGAAGCCGGGCCGCACCGCGATGATCCGCCGCCAGGGCGGCTGGTTCGGCCCCGGCGCCGGCGCGCCCGCGGTGCCGCGCGATGCCGACGTGATCACCGAGGAGGATGCCTCGCACTACGTCGCCGCCCTCACTCGCAACGGGTTCTTCGGGCCGGATTCCTGGTACATGAACCATGCCCGCAACATCGCCTACGCCGCGCATGCCAAGCATGATGGCAAGATCACCATGCCCGTGCTGTTCCTGCACGGGGCCTACGACACCACCTGCGAAACCATCGACTCCCGCCTCGCCGAGCCGATGCGCGGCGCCTGCGCAGATCTCAGTGAGATGGTGGTGAATAGCGGCCACTGGATGGCGCAGGAGGCGCCGGTGGCGGTGAATGCCGCGCTGGCGCAGTGGCTGGCGCGGAAGTTTCCGGCATTGTGGGGAAATCAGTTGGGGTAAGGAAGGCAAGGGCTTCTTTTTGAAAAAAGAAGCAAAAACTTTTTATCCGTTGGCTTCGCGCTCTCCTGGGCGGGCGCGAAGCTAAACGGACAGAAGTTTTTTGGTTCTTTTTTTCAAAAAAGAACCTGCTTTCTTCTAATCATATGCCGCGATGAACTTCGCCACCGCCGCAAGACACGCCTCGGGCTCCTCCACATGCGGCAAATGGCTTGAATTCTCGAAAATCGTCCAGCGCACGTCCGGAATCCGATCGGCGAAAGGCTGCACCACCGCCGGCGTTGCCTCGTCATGGCGGCCGGAGATCAGCAGCGTCGGCGCGGCGATGCGGTCCAGGCGGTCGATGATCGACCATTCCTTGATCGTGCCGATACAATGGAACTCCGAGGGGCCGTTCATGGTGTGGTAGACGGTCGGGTCCTCCGCCAGGAGGGCGAAGCTTGCCGCCACTTCCTCGGGGAAGGGAATGCGGCAAACGTGGCGCTCGTAGAACACCATCATCGCCGTTTCATACGCGGGGTCTGAGGTCGTGCCGGCCGCCTCGTGGCGCAGGAGGGTGGCCTGGATATCGGGCGGCAGCAGATCGCGCAGCTTGCCGGCTTCCTGAAGCCAAAGTTCCATCGAGGCCGGGGAGTTGGAAATCACCAGGGAGCGCAGTCCGGCGGGGCGGAGCACCGCGTGCTCGGAGGCCAGCATGCCGCCCCAGCTCTGCCCGAGCAGGTGATAGCCGGAGCCGATGCCGAGATGGCGGAGGAGGTTGTCGAGCTCCTCGACGAAGAGCGGAACCTGCCAGAAATCCGGCCCCTTCTCGCGCAGATGGGTGGAGCGGCCGCAGCCGACCTGATCGTAATGCACGATCGCGCGGCCGGTCTGCTCGGCGAGTTCGGTGTAGCGCAGCAGGTAGTTGTGCGGCACGCCCGGGCCGCCATGGAGGCACACCAGCGGCGGCTTGCCGGAGGTTAGATCGCCGGTGATGCGATACCAGGTTTTCCACCCCCGAAAATCCGCCTCGCCTTCGCTGACAGCCATGATGCGCTTCCCTTCGACCCGTGCCACACTCAGCCCCATCAGGCGCGCCAAGGCGCCATAAGGGGGAGGCCGAGAATGGACGCATCGCTGGTGATCCGCAACGCAACCGTGGTCGATGGATCGGGCGGCGCGCCGCGTCAGGCCGATGTCGCCATTGCCGGCGACCGCATCGTCGCGGTGGGCGAGGTCGCAGGACGCGGGGCCGATGAGATCGACGCCAAGGGCAAGATCGTCACCCCCGGGTTCATCGACGTGCACACCCATTACGACGCCCACGTGACCTGGGGCAGCCATATCACGCCGTCCTCTTGGAACGGCGTGACGACCGTACTGATCGGCAATTGCGGCGTGGGTTTCGCGCCCTGCCTGCCGGAGCGGCGCAAGATGCTGGTGGAGCTGATGGAGGGGGTGGAGGACATCCCCGAGGTGGTGCTGACCGAGGGGCTGCCGTGGAACTGGCAGACCTTCCCGGAATTCCTCGATGCGCTGGCCGCGCGCAATTACGACGCCGACGTCGCCACCCAGGTGCCGCATGCGGCGCTGCGCGTGCACGTGATGGGGCAGCGCGGCGCCGATCGCGAGCCGGCGACGGCGGCCGATCGCGCCGAGATGGCCCGCCTCGCGGCAGAAGGCATTCGCGCCGGCGCGCTCGGCTTCTCCACCTCCCGCACGCTGGCGCACAAGACGCTCGATGGCCGCCACACCCCCACCTTGCGCGCCGAGGAAAGCGAACTCGCCGAAATCGCATCCGCGCTTGGCGGCGGCTGGATGCAGGTGATCAGCGATTTCGAGGATGTGGATGGCGAATTCGCCATGCTGCGCCGCCTCGCCCAGGGCTCCGGCCGGCCGATGACCATCTCGCTGCTGCAACGCGAACAACGCCCGGAGGCGTGGCGCCGCATCCTCGGCCATATCGAGGCCGCCAACGCCGCCGGCCAGAAAATCACCGGCCAGGTGATGGCCCGCCCGGTCGGCGTGATGCTCGGCTTCGAGATTTCGCAGAACCCGTTCATCGGTTGCCCCTCCTGGCAGGAGGTGGCGAAACTCCCCTTCCCCGCCAAGCTCGCCCGCCTGCGGGACCCCGCCTTCCGCGCGCGCATTCTCGCCGAACACACGGACGACCCGACGCTGCGCCACCGCCTCACCACCTGGGAAAAAATCTTCCCGCTCGGCGACTCCCCCGATTACGAGCCCGGGCCCGAAGCCAGCATCGCCGCCATGGCCGCCCGCGCCGGCATGGACCCGAGCGCCTTCGCCTATGACATGCTGATGCAGAACGACGGCAAAACCATCCTCTACCGCCCCATCATCAACTACGCCGCCGGCGATCTCGGCGCCGTGCAGGAGATGATGCAGCACCCCAACACCATCATGGGCCTCGGCGATGGCGGCGCCCATGTCTCCATCATCTGCGACGCCTCGGCGCCCACCACCATGATCACCCACTGGACGCGCGACCGCAGCCGCGGCGAACGCCTGCCGCTCGAATGGGTGATCCGCCGCCTCTCCCGCGACAACGCGCTGGCCCTCGGCCTCTCCGACCGCGGCCTCATCGCGCCCGGCATGAAGGCCGACCTCAACATCATCGACTACGACCGCCTGAAGGCGTTCGCCCCCGAAGTCCGCTACGACCTCCCGGCCGGCGGCCGCCGACTGGTCCAGCGCACCGAGGGCTATGTGGCGACCGTCCTCTCCGGCCAGATCGTCCATCGCGACGGCATCACAACCGGCGCGCTGCCGGGGCGGCTGATCCGCGGGACATCATAATAGCACGCTCCGGGTTGCAACCCTGCCCGACGGGGCCTAGGCTTTTTTCGGGTTAGGAAATTCGATCCGTTCAAGGAGATCAAGATGAAAGTCGGCGAGGCTATTGCGGAAATCATGAGGCGGGAGGGGGTCGAACATCTGTTCGCCTACCCGGTCAATCACATGATCGAGCACGCGGCGGAAAAGGATATCCGCCCCATCATCGTGCGCCAGGAGCGCATCGGCCTGCACATGGCGGACGCGGTTTCGCGCCTGTCTTCGGGCAAGAAAATCGGCGCCTTCGCCATGCAACACGGCCCCGGCGCGGAAAACGCCATCGGCGGTATTGCGCAGTGCTTCGGCGAATCGGTCCCCGTGCTGGTGCTGCCGATGGGCTATGCCCGCCGCCTCGCCCATATGGACCCCAACTTCAACTCCACCATCTCGCTGAAGTCGATCACCAAGTCGACCGAGCCGATCATGCTGGCCGCCGAAGTCTCCAACATCATGCGCCGCGCCTTCACCCAGCTGCGCAACGGCCGCGGCGGCCCGGTGGTGGTGGAAATCCCCGGTGACATGTTCAACGAGGAAGTGCCGGAGCCCTTCGAATACACGCCGGTGCTCTCCACCCGGTACGGGCCGGACCCGATCCACGTGAAGGAAGCCGCCGCCCTGCTGGTGGCCGCCAAGAACCTGGTGCTCTATGCCGGCCAGGGCATCCACTACGCCCAGGCCTGGCCGCAGCTGAAGGAACTCGCCGAGCTGCTCGCCGCCCCGGTGGTGACGTCGCTTTCCGGCAAGTCCAGCTTCCCCGAGAACCACCCGCTCTCGCTCGGCTCCGGCGGCGTCGCGATGACGCGCATGGTGCCGCAGTTCCTCGACAAGGCGGACGTGATCTTCGGCATCGGCTGCTCCTTCACCGAGAGCTCCTTCGCGGTGAAGATCCCGACCGGCAAGACCATCATCCACGCGACACTCGACCCGAAGCACCTCAACAAGGACCTGGTGACCAACGTCGGCATGATCGGGGACGCCGGGCTGGTGCTCGATGCAGTGCTCGCCGAGGTGAGGAAGACCGTCACCGCCAACCGCGACGCGACCGCGGTCTCGGCCGAGATCGCCAAGATCCGCGCCGAGTGGATGGCGAAGTGGATGCCGAAGCTGACCTCGAACGAGGCGCCGCTCTGCCCCTACCGCGTGCTGTGGGATCTGCAGAACACCGTCGACGTCGAGA
The DNA here is from genome assembly GCA_026400845.1 of Alphaproteobacteria bacterium. Classification (GTDB taxonomy): domain Bacteria; phylum Pseudomonadota; class Alphaproteobacteria; order Acetobacterales; family Acetobacteraceae; genus CAIYPH01. The sequence goes on along the minus strand of JAPLOH010000235.1, from coordinate 24,301 downwards.
ACACCATCATCACCCATGACGCGGGCTCGCCGCGCGATCAGCTTTCGCCGTTCTGGCAGTCGATCACTCCGCTCAGCTACATCGGCTGGGGCAAAACCACCCAGCTCGGCTACGGGCTCGGCCTCGCCTTGGGCGCCAAGGTGGCCCAGCCCGACAAGCTCTGCATCAACGTTTGGGGCGACGCGGCAATCGGCTTCACCGGCATGGACTTCGAGACCGCGGTGCGCGAGCGCATCCCCATCATGTCCATCCTGCTGAACAACTTCTCGATGGCGATCGAACTCAAGATCATGGCGTACTCCACCGAGAAATACCGCACGACGGACATCTCCGGCGACTACGCCGCCATGGCCCGCGCCTTCGGCGGCTACGGCGAACGCGTGACCACGCCGGAAGAGATCATCCCGGCGATCAAGCGCGGCATCGAGCAGACCAAGAAGGGCGTGCCCGTGCTGCTGGAGTTCATCACCAGCAAGGAAACCGAGGTTTCTCGCCCGGGGACCTGATTGGGTCGCTGGCAGTAAGACGAAGGAAAGGCCGGGGCGAGAGCCCCGGCCTTTCTTGTTTGGCCAGATGCCGTAGCAACCATCAGGTTCGTTTCGGCTCTGCGCTCCATGGCGTCCCTCGCTGAACGACGGTATGGGCATAGGCGATGAGCTTCCTGGCGCCGGCGACGAGGGCGGCCTTGTGGGGTTTTCCGGCGCCTGTCAATCGGCTGAAAAGCGCGATCGGCGCCCTCGTTCCAGCGGAACGCTGCCGCCAGCGCGGCTGCATGGAGCGAGCGTCGCAGCCGCGCCCGACCACCCGCGATGTGGCGTTGCCCGCGCCTGGTGCCGCTGTCGTCATCGCATGGTGCAATTCCAGCCAACGCGGCGGCCTCCTCACGCGAGAGGCGCCCGATCGCGGGCATGCGCACCAGGATCGCCACCGCCGCCCGCTCGCCGATCCCCGGTACGCTCAGCACGAGTTCGAACCGGTGCCCCAGTTCGTCATCAGCCCGCAGCGCGGTGGCGACGCAGTTGTTGAGTGCTGACGAATGAGGCGGAATGATGCGTCGCGCTGCGCTTGCTGGGGTGTTTGCTTTGGTGCAGGCGGTTTGGGGGTGAAGTAGAGGCCTCAGAAGCCGGTCAGCAGGAGGTCGAGCGCGCGGGTGATGGCGTCCTGGTGGTCGCGCAGCGAGGCGACGGGGCGGTTGAGCTCGCGGGCGGGGATGGCGACGATGGCCTGGGTGAGCAGGACGTGGGGTTCGCCGAGGATGTCGATGACGGGGTTGAGGTCCTTGAGCCACTCGGGGTTGCGGGCGATAGGCTCCAAGGGGAGGACGACGCGGGAGGCGAGGTGGTCGAGCAACGCGGCCTGCACGTCGACGAGGTAGCCGGGCCCGCCGCCGGGCATTTTGTAGACGTCGTGGCGGGCCATCAGAAGCGGCGGTAGGCGGCCAGGGGCAGTCCTTCGGTTTCGACGCGCTCGTTCCAGGCATCCATGGCCGCGCGGTTGTCGCGCAGCCAGGCTTCACGGCGGGCGGTGGCGACTTCGGCGGCGAGGGCGCGTTCGCAGGTTTGCGAGATGTTGATGTTCAGCGCGCGGGCCTCGGCGAGGAGGGCGTCGGGGAGGGTGATGTTGGTGGGGCGGCGGCGGGTGGTTTGGGACATGGCGTGGCCCTCGGATGCGCAGGGAATATGCGCATTGGTTATGGGTGAGGCAAGTTGGAGAGGGTAGCGGTTGAGCGATTGGAGCGGCGCGCGCGCCTGCGCTATACTATACTCGCTATCGGAGGTTCCTCATGCATGCGCTCATAGCGGAAAAGCGGGAGTCCATTGCGGAGATTTGCCGCCGCTATGGCGTGCGGCGGTTGGAGGTTTTCGGCTCCGCCGCCCGCGGCCGGGACTTCGATCCCGCCCGGAGCGATGCCGATTTCCTTGTAGCCTTCGATCGCGAGACCAGCATGTCCCCCCTGGAACGCCATTTCGGTCTTGCCGAGGCCCTGGAAGCCGTGCTGGGCCGAAAAGTCGACCTGGTGCAGGAGGGGGCGGTCCGTAACCCCTTCATTCTCACGCGCATCAACGCCGTACGCGAACCTGTCTATGGAGCGTGACCCGCGGACCTTCCTGTGGGACGTCGACACCGCTGCTGCGGACATCGCACGCTTCATCGAAGGATTGGACGAGGCGGCCTATCGCAGTTAGCCGATGGTACGTGCGGCGGTCGAACGCAAGTTCGAAATCATTGGCGAGGCGCTGGCCCAACTCGCCCGGCTCGATCCGGCCTTGGCAGCGCGCGTTCCGGAATACCGCCGCATCATCGCGTTCCGCAATGTCATTATCCACGGGTATGCGACCGTCGATGACGGAGAGGTCTGGCGCATCGCGATGACGCTGCTGCCCGGTCTACGGGCAGTCGTCGCGGGGCTTTTGCGAGAACTGAGCGGTGAGGATGGCCGTGTTGATCCGGCCCCATGACAGGTGGATGATCCCAGCGGCACGGTCCTCGGATGCGCAGGGAGCGCGCAGTAGGGTGGGCCGCGGAACGTGTCCCACCATTTTGCCGCACCGTCATGGTGGCGGTGGGACACCTTCGGCGTCCCACCCTACCTCGGTTCGCCGAAGCCGGTGTCGGGGGTGGATTTCAGGGTCCAGGATTTGGGGTAGAGGCCGGCGGAGGTGCAGCGGAGGAATGTGGAATAGGGCCAGTCCGCGGGTGCGGTGACGAGGCCGTGCTTTACCGGGTTGAAATGGATGTAGTCCATGTGCGCGGCGTAGTCGCGGTCGTCGCCGATGGTGTGTTCCCAGAAGCGGCGTTGCCAGATGCCGCGCTCGCCCTGAGTGCGGCGGCTTTTGGAGCGCACTTCGCCCGGTGGTATCGCCCAGGAAAACGAGAACTTGATGTGGTGCCATCGGGTGGAGAAATCGGCGTCGCCTTCGGGAAGCGTCCAGAGCGCGTGCATGTGATCGGGGAGGACGACCCAGGCGTCGATATGGAAGGGTTTGCGCGCCCGGGTGCGGCGGACGGCCTCGCGGAGGAGGTCGATGCGGTCGACCAGCAGCGATGAGGCGCGGTCGGCGAGGTTGACGGTGAAAAAATAGGTGCCGCCGCGGACACGGTTGCGGCGGTAGTTGGACATGGGTTTCCCGGAGCGAGTGGTGGGACGCCAAGGGGCGCCCCACCGTACGGATTAAGAGTTCGGCCCGCGCTCCATCGAATACGGCTGCCAGCGGCGCAGGTTGGTTTTGGTTAGCACCGTCGGGTTCACGCAGCTCATCGGCCAGCGGCCGCCGAGGAGGAGCGCGAGTTCCTGGCCGACGCGGCGCTTGCGGGCCGGGTCGAAGCGGGCGCTCGCGGAGGCGTTGTGGGGCGAGAGGATGACGTGGGGCATTTGCAGCAGGGGGTTGTCCTGCTGGGCGGGTTCGACCTCGAAGACGTCGATGCCGGCGCCGGCGATCCATTTCTCCTGGAGGGCCTTGATGAGGCCGGATTCCTGGACAGTGGCGCCGCGGCCGGTGTTGATGAAGATGGCGTTCTTTTTCATCATCCGAAAATGCTTCTCCATCAGCATGCCCTGTGCCTCGGGCGTCGCCGGGGCGTGCATGGAGATGAAGTCGGACTTGCTCAGCACTTCCTCGAACGTCGCGGGCTCGACGCCGTAGGGCGGCATCACCAGCTCTTCGATGAACGGGTCATAGGCGATCATGCGCAGGCCGAACGCCTTGGCGCGCATCGCAACCGCGCGGGCGACGTGGCCGAAGGCGATGAACCCCAGCGTCATGCCCATCAGGCGCGGCACTTCCAGCAGCTGCGGGCGGCCATCGCGCCAGCGGCCTTCGCGCACCATGCGGTCCTGCTCGATGGCGCGGCGATGGGTGGAGAGCAGCAGCATCATCGCGTGGTCGGCGACTTCCTCGATGAAGGTATCGGGGCAGTTGGTCACCGGCATGTTGCGTGCGGTCGCGGCGGCGACGTTGACGTAGTCCACGCCGACGGTGCCGAGCACGATGCCGCGGCAGCGCTCCGGCAGGGCGGCGATCATCTTGGGCGAGAAGGACATGCCCTTGGCGTAGATCGCGTCGGCGTCCTGGGTGCCGGCGATGAAGCCCTCTTCGGTGGCGGGGCACTCGACGATCTCGGCATCCATGCCGGCGAGCGCCTCCATCTCGTGGTCGTATCCACCGCCGGCGACGGTGAAACTCGCGCCCTCCGGGGTGACGATCTTGAACTTGGCCATTCCTGGTGTCTCCTTGTGGAACCCTATTGCGGCGGGCGGGCGCGAACGGCCGCCTCGTTGACGTCGATGCCCCAGCCCGGCGCGGTCGGCAAGACCAGTTCGCCGTTTTCAATGCGCGGCACATCCGTGAAAAACTCATCGCGCCAGGCGACGCTGTCGATATCGATCTCCATGATACGGAAATTCGGGATCGCCGCGCAGAAATGTGCCGAGATCATGGTGCAGACATGGCCGTAGAAATTATGCGGCGCGCAGTTGATTTCGTACACCTCCGCCATCGCCGCCGTCTTCACGCTTTCGGCGAGCCCGTTCCACACCACGTCGATGATGGCGACGTCAGCGCCGTGGGCGTCGAAATAGGGTTTGAACTCGCGACGATGGCACAGCGTCTCGTAGCTCGCGATCGGGCAGGGGGAGATCGCCCGGATATCGGCCATCGACGCCGGATCATGCATGTCGATTTCGAGCCAGGTGAGGTTGTACGGTGCCATGGCACGGGCGATCTGGCGGAACCCCTCGGTCTTGAAGTGGAAATTGACGTCGAGCATCACGCCCATCGCCGCCCCGGCGCCCTCGCGGCAGGCGGCGACGGTGGCGCAGGCGGCATCGACGACGGCATTGTCCCAGTTGAGTTCGGGCCAGCCCGGGGTGCGGCCGAAGCCGGGCGAGAACGGCACCAGCTTGCCGTCGCGGGCGGGCATGATGTTGGTTTTCAGCGCGCGATAGCCGAGGTTGCGGATATCCTCGCAATGGCGGGCCAGCTCGTCATAGGTGGTCAGCGGCTTCACGCCCATGAGGTCGGCATTGCGCACCCGATAGGTGCCGGTATGCGACCAGTAGACCGGGATGCGATCGCGCACCGGCCCGCCGAACAAGGCGTAGACCGGCACGCCCAGGTCCTTCGCCTTGATGTCGAGCAGCGCGTTCTCGATCGCGGCGATCGCCTGGTGGTTGATGCCGCCGCGGGACTGGCGGGTGGCGACATGCAGCGTCGAGATCAGCCGCTCGACCGGCCGCGGGTCCTGCCCGATGAGGGATTGGGCGAGGGCCTCAACCACGGTGGAGAGCCCGGCGCTGCCGAAACTCTCGTTGTATTCGGACCAGCCGATGATGCCGCAGGCGGTGGTGATCTTGAGAAATGAGAACAAACGCCAGCCGGCATTCGCACGCAGGGTTTCAACGGAGCGGATTTTCATGTTTCCTCCATGCGGCGGTCATCGCACACCGCGGGACACTGCAACACGGCGGGCCGCCGGCGACAAGCGGCCGAAAAGGGAGAAGGTTCATGGGCAAGCTTGATGGCAAGATCGTCTGGGTCACCGGCGCCGGCACCGGCATCGGCGAGGGGGCGGCGATGGCGCTGGCCGCCGAAGGCGCGACGCTGGTACTGACCGGGCGGCGGACCGCGCCGCTGAAGGAGGTCGCGGGGCGGATCGCCGAGGCGGGCGGAATTGCGCACGTCAAGGCCGGCGATATGACCGATGCCGCCGCCGTGCAGGGCATCGCCGACTGGATCAAGAAGAAGTTCAAACGGCTCGATATTTTCGTCGCCAATGCCGGCATCAACATCCTCGACCGCTCCTGGGACAAGATCTCGCCGGAGGGCATCAACACCGTGCTGCACGGCAACCTCGACAGCGTGTTCTATGGCGCCATCGCGGTGCTGCCGATGATGCGCAAGCAGCAGGACGGGCAGATCATCGTCACCGCCTCGATGGCCGGGCGCTGGGTGGGGCTGATGAGCGGGCCAGCCTATGTGGCGGCCAAGCACGGCGTGGTGGCGGCGTGTCACACCATCAACATGCAGGAATGCATCAACGGCATCCGCTGCACCGCGGTGCTGCCGGGCGAGGTGGCGACGCCGATTCTCGACAAGCGCCCGGTGCCCGTCAGCGCCGAGGACCGCGCGAAAATGGCGCAGAAGGAGGATGTCGGCGATCTCATCCGCTACATCGCCTGCCTGCCGAAGCACGTCGTGATCAACGAGGTGATGATCTGCCCGACCTGGAACCGCGGCTACATCGCGGCGCTGCAGAAGGCGGGCGTGTAAGGAAGGAGGAAGCGCTTCTTTTTTCAAAAAAGAACCGCTTCCTAAACCAACGTAACACCATCAGGGCAGCCGGGTCGTCCCGACAGATACGAGGAGTGACGGCGATGATGCGGCAATTGGCGGTGTGGCGCGATCCGGCGGGGCGGTTTTCCGCGCTCAAGCTCTTCGTGTTGCTGGTGTTGCTGTGGCCGGGCGTGGATCTCGCGCTCGGCTACGCTATGGGCATGCTGGGCGCGCGGCCGATCACCCAGTTGATCCACGGCACCGGCGACTGGGCGGTACGCTTCCTGCTGGCGAGCCTGGCGGTGACGCCGTTGCGCGCCGTGCTGGAGTGGTCGCGGGTGGTGATCTTGCGGCGGATGCTCGGTGTCGGCGCGGCGTTCTACGCGCTCGCCCATTTCGTGCTGTATGCGTGGGACAGCCGGTGGAGCATCAGCTTTGTCGCGAGCGAAATCGTGCTGCGCTTCTACCTCACGATCGGCTTCGTCGCTCTGCTGGGGCTGACGGTACTGATGGTGACCTCGACCGATGGCTGGCAGAAGAAGCTGCGCCAGCGCTGGAAGCAACTGCACCGGCTGGTCTTCCCCATCACCGTGCTGGCGCTGTTCCATTATTTCCTGCAGGCCAAGGCCGCCGTGCCCGACGCCGCCTTCGCGCTTGGCGTGTTCGTCTGGCTCGGCCTGTGGCGGCTCGCCCCGCGGCGCTGGCAGGGGCGGCCGGCGTTGTTGGTGGGGCTGCTGGCGGTGGTGCCGGTGATCACCGCGCTGCTGGAAGCCGGCTGGTTCGGCGCCGCGACCCGCATCCCGGCTGCCCGCGTGCTGATCGCCAATCTCGACCTCGCGGCGGGCCGGCCCTCGGCGCTGGTGGCGGCGAGTGCGACAGCGGTGCTCGCGGCGGCCCTGGTGCGGCGCTGGTTGAAATCCCGCAAGGCCCGGCCATCCCGCGAATTGCCGCGCCCGGCGGCGGTGCGCTAGGGTCCGGCGCTCACACCACCGATGGACGTCATGGCGGACCGAACCTTGCCGAAAGTGCTGCTGGCCATTCTCGCCAAACAAAAGGCCGGCCATTTGCAATTCTTCCTGCGCTGCATCGAGGCGCTGGACTATCCGCCCGAGCGCATCGCGCTCTATGTGCGCACCAACAACAATACCGATGATACCGCCGATATCCTGGCTGACTGGCTGGCTACGGTCGGCACCCGCTACGCCGGCGTGGTGTTCGACCGCTCCGACGTCGCCGAACGTGTGCAGGATTTCGCGGTGCATGAGTGGAACGCCCAGCGCTTTTCCGTGCTCGGCCGCATCCGCCAGGAGAGTATGCAGGCGGCGCTGGAGCATGGCTGCGACTTCTACTTCGTCGCCGACGTTGATAATTTCGTCCGCCCGCACACGTTGCGCCGACTCGTCTCGCTCGACCTGCCGATCGTCGCGCCCTTTCTCAAATGCACCCAACTCACCAGCCTCTACGCCAATTACCACGAGGCCGTGGATGGCGACGGCTACCTCCGCTCCACTGACGCCTATCTCTGGCTGTTCAACCAGCAGGTGCGCGGTATCAATGAGGTGGCGTTGGTGCACTGTACCTATCTGGTGCGCGCGGATGCGATCCCCCGGCTGCGCTACAGCGATGGCAGCGGCCGGCACGAATACGTGGTGTTCGCCGACAGTGCGCGCCGCGCCGGCATAGCGCAGTATCTGGACAACCGTGATATTTACGGTTATGTTACATTCGACGAGGACAGCGTGGCGGCGGAGCGCCTGGTCGGCGTGGAGGTCGCGGCGGCACTCGCACTGCTTGGGCAAACTTCCGCGGGGTGAGGGCGCAACCGCACAGAATCCGCTGAAAATTACTATAACGGAATAAACACGACGCACCTTCCCCCATCCCGCCTAGTCCCGCGGTAATCGCCGCGGCAGCAGCTTCATCGGTTTGCCCTCGGAGTTGGGGTACCACAGGATCGCCTCGCGCTCCTTGCGCGTGAGACGCCGCGGTCTGGCCGCCGGTTTGGGGCGCGGCTTGCGGGGGCGCTTCGGCAAGGGGGCAATGCACGCCGGCGCGATGCCGAGCATGTGGCACAGCGGGCGCAACAGGCGCTGCGCCTGGGGAAACTGGGCGACGATGGACGCGGTATCAGGCCGCGCCAGCAGCAAATCGAGATTCCCGGCAAGCCCCACCGCCCGCCAGCCCAACGCATCGATCACCCACGCCTTTTCGCGCGGCAGCCGCATTGGGCGCACCGCGCTGGCCTGCGACGCGCGCGTGCGGCGCAACCGCGGCTTGGGGAGGGTGAGCGTGCCGGCCAGGTAGCGTGCGATCAGCCGGGCAAACCGCGCCTCGACACGCCCGAGATAGGCGCCGAACGGCAGCAACAAATGCGCCTTGGGATATTTGGGCTTGAAATACCCGAGCACGCCCAACAGCCCACGCACCACGCCGCGGAACAGTTCCGCGATGAGCTGGGGTGGGAAGGGCGCCGGATCGTTGAGCCAAATTGACATTTTAGATATATATGACGCCTGTCGCCAAAATTCAAGGAAAAAAATACTGGTGACGTTGATTTTTTGCCGATCCTCGCTGTGCGATGGCGCGCGGGAAGGGAAGCAAAGGGATTCACCACAGAGACAGTAAGACAAGGAGATGCAAGGGCCGTGGCGAATACACTGCGCGCGGGGGAGCGGACGTTCGGCATATCCACCGTGCGTTGTTGTCCTGAAGGGCAACCGCGCATCGTCATTGCGAGCGCAGCGAAGCAATCCAGGTGGCCACGCGGCAGGCTGGTGCGAAACCGCTGGATTGCTTCGCTTCGCTCGCAATGACGAGGAAGGGTGGGTGATCGGGGGGTTTGGCGGTGGGGGAAGGGAAGCAAGGTTCACCACAGAGACAGTAAGACCGTGAGGTGGGGTGGAATGGGCGGGGCGGCCCGTGGTCCGCAGGACGCGCAACGCTTTTCCGCGCTAAGCGTCCAGACGGTGGGATGCGGCGCAGGCGCGGTAGGAGGTATCGAGGGCGGGGCCGAGGAGGAGGATGGCGGTCAGGCGGCGGGCGGTGTTTTGGATGTGGGCGACTTCATCGGGGGAGAGCGGGCGGTCGATGATGGAGGCGTCGCGGTAGGAGAGCCATTTCTTGAGCACCTGATAGCCGCCGATGCGGCAGTCCCACACGGAATCGGGGATGTTGCGCCAGAAGGTGCTGCGATTGAGGAAAACATCAGTGGTAGTGGCGCCGAGAGTTGCGGCGTGGGCGGCGGTGGCGGCTTCGGCCGGGGTGTAGGGGCGGGGCTCTACGTGACCGCGGCCGGGCATGGTGATGCCCTTGTCAGTGCGGGTGCCCCAGGCGGTGAGGCGCCAGTCCCGTTCGGCGCCTTGGGCGGTGCTGGGGACGGCGATGGCGCGCAGTTCCGGCCGGATGGTGCCCGAGGTGACGCCATCAACTGAAGTGTCGGGGTCCAACAGGGCGGCGAGGTGGGCGCCGAGAGCGGCGGAGGATTGCAGTGCGGCGGCGGTGGTGGGCAGGGGGACGCGGGGCCAGCCCTGACGGATGCCGCCGACATTTTCGGCGAGGTAGGCGGGGCTGTAGGTGATGGCGAGCGCGTGATGCCAGATCATGGCGGCGGCGGTGGCATCGGCGGGGAGGCCGATGGTGGTCAGATAAGCAGCGGCGCTGTCGGAGAGGTTTGGGCGCGGTGCGCCGGAGAGGTTCTCGATGATGGGGATAAGGTAGATATCCTTGTGCTGGGCGTGCTGGTCGCACAAGGCACGGGTGAAGCAGGTGGGGAAACCTTCGGGGTCGGCGATGCCATGAACGCGAGTGGTTAGGAAGCCCTCGGCGACGGGTAGAAGGTGTTGCAGTTCGGGGCGCGAGCGATTCCAAAGAGAGGGCGCTTCGGTGATGTAGGCCCATCGGATGTCGAATGGGCGAAACATGAATGGTTTGATACTGCTTGGCTCAAAGTGTTCGTGAGCCAAGGCGCTCGTGACTAATTTATCGCGGACGCGGCGAGGATCAAACCCGGCCCAAGAGACAGTCAACTCGGGTATGATCGTCGAGAGCTGGGCGAATGGTGTGTGACGATCGAGATATCGCTGCAAACGGAGTTCGAGTTTCCCGCGCTGTATATCCGCCAGGGCGCCGCCGCGATTTTCGTTCAAGCCGAGCGTTGGCAGGAACCGTGACAGATCGGCAAGGGATGGCCAGGATTCATAGTCGATGGCTTCGGCGCCGTTGCGGAACGAGAATTTATTGGCGGCGCTGGGCTTTATGGCGGAGTAGGCCGGATTTTCTGTTGCTGTATCGAGGGATCGAAGCAGCGCGGTCCGCTTCTCGGTTCCCCAAAACTCGCGATAACGCACTTCGGCGGGGCCATCGTCGTGATCGGCGGCGCGGATAAGGGTGCCGATCGCGGTGCCGACGCGGATGCCTTCGCGGTTGAACGGGGTGGAGAAGACCGAGGGGTCGGGGGTGCCGTCAGGCGCGATTTTGCCGGTTTCGCGGCTGTCGCCGTTGAGGTTGTCGATGCGGATATGGTCGAACTCACAGAGGAAGCGTTCGCGCATGGTGACGAAGGAGGGCAGGAAGAGCCACGCGAAGTTGCTGATGTAGCAAACCACACCCCTTCCTGTGCGCTCGGCGATGCGGCGTTCGGCGATGCGGAAGAAGCGGACGAAGAGGTCATCGAGATTGTACTTCTTGATGCCCCATTTCTCGCGCAGCCCGGCCTTGTAGGGGGCGACGAGGGATTGGCCGTCGGCGTCGTTTTCGCCGGCCTGGCTGGTGCCGGCATAGGCGTTGTAGGGGGGATTGCCGAGGACGACGAGGATGGGTTTTTCCTGCTTGACGGCGTTGGCGGCGGTGCGTTCGGCGAGGAGGACGTCAAAGCCGGTGAGTTGGTTTTTTTGTTCGGCGCTGTCCCAGCCGGTGAGGGCGTTGGTGAGGAAGATGGCGGCGCGTTCGCCCTGGTGGAGGGGGGCGCCGGCGCGGCGGAGGGTTTCGCCGACCTGCCAATGGGCGATGACCAATGGGGCGGTCATGATTTCGAAGCCGACGATGCGGGTCATCGCGGCTTTCTTGAGTTGTTCGGCGGCGAGGTCGCCAATGCCTTTGTCGTCCAGGGTTTTGGAAATGCGGCGGAGGACGGCGTTGAGGTAGGAGCCGGTGCCGCAGCAGGGATCGAGCACCCAGACGTTGGGGTCGGCGAGCCCGTCGGGCAGGTTGAGTTCGCTGCGCAGCACGCGATCGACGCGCTCGACCATGTAGGTGACGATTTCCGGCGGGGTGTACCAGACGCCGAGTTGCTTGCGCAAATCGGGGTCGAAGTATTCGAGGAAGGGTTCGTAGAAATACTGCACCGCGTCGGTATCGGTGAAGTTCTTGAAGAAGGCGCTGCGATCGACGCGGTTCAGGGTGTCCCCGGCGGCATCGAGGAGGGGGACGAGTTGGAGGGGGCCGAGGGCATCGGGGGTGGCGATCTGGCCGAAGAGGTAGCGGGCGACGGGGACGGTGAGGCTCCATTGGGCGGAGCGCCAGTCGAAGCGGCCGGCCGGGTTGTCGCGGGTGTGGGCGACCCAGGCGGAAAACACGCCGTAGAACAGGGTTTGCACGAGGGTGGAGCGGAACAGGTGTTCGCCGTCCCGCGCATCGAAGGCGACGCCGAGGGCGGATTGCAGCCCGTCACGGAGGTTTTTGAGGGCCGGGAGGTCGGCGCGTTCGGCGAGATGGGCGAGGGCGTCCCGCGCGTAGGAGGCGAGGAAGCGGGCGAGGTCGGACGGGCGGGTGATGGGGGCGGCGGATTGCAGGCAGCGTTCGAGGAAATCGGCGAAGCGGGTTTGCAGGGTTTTCGGCCTTGTGCCGTGGACGAGGGACCAGAAGGCGGGTTCGTCGGCGGCGAGGTCGAGGGTTTCAATCGTGCCGCCATCCTGACGAAGCAGGCGGAATTGCCACAGGTTGGTGGCGAGCACCAATTGGTAATGCGGGAGGTACTGGGTTCTGATCTGCGGCGATTCGATGAGGGCGGCGATGCTGTGGCGGGTGCCTTTGACTTCGACCACGCCACGTTCGGGGGTGGAGTCGGATTGCCAGACAGGGGGCGGGGCGTTGCGGGTGCGGGGGGCTTCGAAGAGCCCGAAATCTGGGATGCCGGCGCTGCCTTTGGGGTGATGGAGGCAAATGACGCGCGGCTTGAGGGTGGCGCCGATGGCGTCGAGCGCGAGTTTGACGGCCGGGTAGTAGGAGGTTTCCGGCGTGCCGGCGCCGAGGGCGCGGACGGAGCGGATTTCGTTGAGGTAGAGATCGAGGATTGCGGGTGCGGCCATGCGGCGGAGGATGGACCGTTGCGAGGGTGTTTCGCAAGGCTGGTTGGCGTATAGTTTGGTGGGATGCCCGAGCGCATCCCACCCTACGAGGCTGAAACAAAGCGAGAGCGCTTTCGCGGATCGAAGGCGATCCGCTGTCGCTCGCCTCGCCGCGCAAGCGCGTCAGAAGTTTTTTGGTTCTTTTTTTCAAAAAAGAACCGCTTGCCTTCCCCCTAATCCTCATCATCCCGCGCCGTATGCCGCGCGATGACGTCGCGTTTGCCGACGTGGTTGGCGGGGCCGACGATGCCTTGTTTTTCCATTTGTTCGATGAGTTTGGCGGCGCGGTTGTAGCCGATGTTGAGGTGGCGTTGCAGGAAGGAGGTGGAGGCTTTGCCTTCGCGGGCGACGACATCGACGGCCTGGTCGAACAGGGTGAGGTCGCCGCCGTCGCCGGCGGGGCTGGCGTTGCCTTCGTCTTCGCTGCCTTCGGGGGCTTCGGTGACGTCTTCGACGTAGTCGGGCTCGCCTTGTTCGCGCAGATGGGCGACGACTTTTTCCACCTCGTCATCGGAGACGAAGGGGCCGTGCACGCGCATGATGCGGCCGCCTTGGGCCATGTAGAGCATGTCGCCCTGGCCGAGCAGTTGTTCGGCGCCTTGTTCGCCGAGGATGGTGCGGCTGTCGAATTTGCTGATCACGGTGAAGCTGATGCGGGTGGGGAAGTTCGCCTTGATGGTGCCGGTGATGACGTCAACCGAGGGGCGCTGGGTGGCCATGATGACGTGGATGCCGGCGGCGCGGGCCATTTGGGCGAGGCGCTGCACGGTGGTTTCAATCTCCTTGCCGGCGACCATCATGAGGTCGGCCATTTCGTCGATGAACACGACGATTAGGGGCAGCGGTTCGAGGGCGAGGGGCTGTTCCTCGAAGACGGGCTTGCCGGTTTCGCTGTCGAAGCCGGTTTGCACCTTGCGGGTGACGATTTCGCCGCGGCCGCGGGCCTGGGCGACGCGGTCATTGTAGCCGGCGATGTTGCGCACGCCGAGCTGGCTCATGGCGCGGTAGCGGCGCTCCATTTCGCGCACCGTCCATTTCAGCGCCACCACCGCCTTGGCCGGCTCGGTGACGACGGGGGCGAGGAGGTGGGGGATGCCTTCGTAGACCGAGAGTTCCAGCATTTTCGGGTCGATCAGGATCAGGCGGCACTGGTCGGGCGAGAGTTTGTAGAGCAGCGAGAGGATCATCGCGTTGATGCCGACGGATTTGCCGGAGCCGGTGGTGCCGGCGACCAGCAGATGCGGCATGCGGGCCATGTCGGCGATGATCGCCTTGCCCGCGATGTCCTTGCCGAGCGCGAGGGGCAGGCGGAAGGGGGTGTCGACCCATTCCGGGGCCTGGAGGAGTTCGGTGAAGTAGACCGTCTCGCGGGTGCGGTTGGGCACCTCGATGCCGATCACGTTGCGGCCGGGGACGGTGGCGATGCGCACGGCGGTGACGGCCAGGGTGCGCGCGACGTCATCGGCGAGGCCGATCACCCGCGCCGAGCGAACGCCGGGGGCGGGGACGAGTTCGAACAGCGTGACAACCGGGCCGGCGAGGTAGGCGACGATTTCGCCTTCGACGCCGTAGTCGTGCAGCACGGTTTCCAGCATGCGGGCGGTGGCGTCGAGCGCGTCTTTCGAGGGGGCGCCGATGGCGGCGCGGCTGGGCGGCGTGGTCAGCAGGTCGAGCGAGGGGAAGTTCCAGGTTTGCGCGGTGGGCGGCTTGCGCGGGCCGTTCTTGTCGTCGCGCGGCGGCGGGTTGGGCGGGGTAGGTGGCAGCGGCCGGGGGGGCGGGGGGTCGATCAGGATCGGTTCATGGCGGATGGGCGGGCTCGTTCCGGTGGGGCGTGTTCCGGTGTCGGGCGGGGCGGCGGCCTCCTCGGCGGCGGGGGTGCCGTTGATGCGTTGCAGCAGGGCGGCGCCGAAGCGGGCGAAGCGGCGGCCGAGGCGGGCCGAGAGGGAGGCGGCGCTGCGGCCGTGCACGGCGCCGGCCTTCGCGGCGACCCCGGCGGCGCGCCATTCGGTCGCGGTGAGGCCGAGGGCCAGCAGGGTCAGCACGCAGGCGAGTAGCGCGCCGAGGCACCACAGGGCCAGCCCGCCGAAGGGGCCGAACAATTCGCGCCCGGCATTCAGCACTGCGCTGCCGACGAATTGCCCGGCGGCACCGCCGGGCCCCGCGGCGGCGGGCCAGGCGAGCGGCAGGCCGGAGGGGCCGGGGACGGCGGCGAGCACGCCGGCCAGCACCGGCAGCGCGGCCAACAGGAAGGCGAGCCGCAGCGGCAGGCTGCCAAGGCCGCGATGCGAGCCGATCCGCCAGGCCCAGGCGAGCAGTGCGAACCCCGGCAGCGCGGCCGCGATGCCGAAGCCTTGCAGCAGCAAATCGGCCGCGATGGCCCCGGGCAGCTTCAGGAGGTTCTGCGCCGCGCGCGCGGTGGCGGTATTGAGCGAGGGGTCGGCGGGATCATAGGTGACCAGCGCCGCCAGTAGCGCGAGGCCGAGCAGCAGCAGCAGCAGCGCGCCAAACTCGGCGAGGCGGCGCAGGAAGCCGGTCCGCAGATCCGCCGAGGCGAAACCGCCAGCCGCTCCCGGGCTTGTCTGCGCACTCCACGCCATCACCGCTCCCCCATCGACGCCCCAACTTGACGTCGCACACGAACTCTACCCCATAACCCGCTGGAAAAAGAAGGGGGACAGCGACTCGGTCAAGCGGTTTTTTGCGCGATGATCTCCACCCAGTTCGCCCCCATGCCGACCGCGTGCGACGCCTGGCGGGTCAGCACGCCATCGGCCGCGATCGCATAGACGCCGAGCCGGCCGGAGGTCAGCCCGGCGCAGAGCAGGAACCGCCCTCCCGGCGCGATGCGGAAGCCGCGCGGGGTCGCCTCGCTGGCCACCCGGCAGCGCAGGGTGAGCGTGCCGTCCGCGGGGTCGATCGCGAAGCCGACCAGCGTGTGGCTGAGGCGTTCGCTGGCGTAGAGGTAGCGCCCGTCCGGCGTGACGTGGATGTCCGCGGCGGCGGCGGCGGTGACGCCGTCGGGCAGCAGCGAGATGGTCTGGCGTTCCGCGAGCGCTCCGCTGGCGAGATCGCGCGCGAAGACCACGATCGAGCCGTCGAGCTCGTTGATTGCGTAGAGTGTTCGCCCGCCCGGTGCGAAGGCGAGATGGCGTGGCCCGGCGCCGGGGCGGGTGCGCGCGGCGATGTGCGCGACGGGGGCGAGGCGGGCGGTCGCGGCGTCGAACGCCTGGCACAGGATGGCATCGCCGCCGAGGCTGGCGGCGTAGAGGAAGCGGTTGGCGGGGTCGATCACCGCGCAATGCGCCTTGGGGGGCGTGGCGATCACCTGCGACGGATCGCCGGCCACGCCGCCGCGCCCGATCGGGTTCACCGCGATTTTCGCCCCGCCGTAGGAGGCGCTGAGCAGCGCGCGGCCGGTGGCGTCGACCGCGAGGTAGCACATGCTGTCGACCAGATGCCCGCCGCCCAGCGCGGTGAGCCCGCCGGTCGCCGGGTCGATGGCGAAGCTCGTCACCGGGTATGGCGGCTCGCGCAGCCCGGCGTAGAGGAAGCGATGGTCGGGCGACAACGCCAGCGGCAGGCTGCCCGGCGAGCCCACCCCGCCCGGCACCTTCACGCGGCCGGTCTCGTGCAGCGCCCCGGTCTGGCGATCGAAGGCGAGGATGGCGATTTCGCAGAGGTCGGCACAGGAGACGTAGACGATATCATGCGGCATGCGCGTTTCCCCGTGGCCGGAGCGGCCGTCTTGCGGGAGTATGCCGCCAGGACCGTACGGGGGGAAGGCGATGACAATGACGCGCGTTGGCGAGACGGTGGTGACGCCGGTGGCATTCCGCGACCCGCCGCTGCTGAACGTCGGGGGGGTGCACGAGCCCTGGGCGCTGCGCAGCGTCATCGAGGTGCGCGCGGAGAACGGCTTCACCGGGCTCGGCGAAAGCTATGGCGACCTCGAAACCCTCGCCGACCTCGCCGCCGCCGCGCCGCTGCTGGCCGGGCTCGATCCGTTCGATCTCAACGGGTTGCGCGCGCGGGTGAGCATCGCCTTGTTCGGCACGCCGGAGGGTGGCGCCGATTTTCCGCGCTCCGGCGGGCGGCGGATCAACGTGGCCTTCGGGGCGTTCGAGGTCGCCTTCCTCGATCTCCAGGCCCGCATCCTCGGCCTGCCGTTGCACGCGTTGCTCGGCGGTGCGGTGCGGGACGCGGTGCCGTACAGCGCCTACCTCTTCTACAAATTCGCCCGCCACCACGGTGACCCCGGCTACCCCGAAGACGACTGGGGCGAGGTGCTCACCCACGCCCAGATGGTCGGCGAGACCCGTCGCATGGTCGAGGAGAGCGGCTTCACTTCCATCAAGCTCAAGGGCGGCGTGTTCGAACCGGAGTTCGAGATCGAGACCCTGCGCGCGCTGCGTGACGCCTTCCCGGGCTATCCGCTCCGCATCGACCCCAATGGCGGCTGGTCGGTCGCCACCACGCTGCGGGTGCTGCCGTTGCTCGACGGGCTGCTGGAGTATCTGGAAGACCCCACCTCCACGCTGGCCGAAATGGGCGAGGTGGCGAAGCACGCCTCCATGCCGCTCGCCACCAACATGGTGACCACGGAATGGGGCCATTTCCGCGAAACGCTCGACCGCCGCGCCGTGCAGGTCATACTCACCGACCACCACTACTGGGGCGGCCTGCGCGCCACCCAGCAGCTTGCCCATACGGGCCGGGTGTTCGGCCTCGGCATCTCCATGCACTCCAACTCGCATCTCGGCATCAGCCTGGCCGCGATGACGCATGTCGGCATGACGCTGCCCAACCTCACCTACGCCGCCGACACCCACTACCCCTGGCAGCAGGACGAGGTGATACAAGGCGGCAAACTCCGCTTCAACGCTGGAAGTCTTACGCCACCTGCGGGGGCGGGGTTGGGGGTGACGCTCGACCGCACGGCGCTGGCGCGGCTGCATCGCAACTATCTCACGTGTGGCATTCGCCGGCGGGACGATGCCAGCGAGATGCGCAAGCACGTGCCCGGCTTCAACCCCGCCCGGCCTCGTTTCTGAATCCTGGGCTTCCGATTGACCGCACCCGCCCCGCCGGGCAGCATCGCGGGCAACAGGGAGTGGACGATGGCGATCGACAAGCGCGTGGGCTCGGCGGCCGAGGCCGTGGCGGATATCGGCGAGGGCGCCGTGGTGATGATCTCCGGCTTCGGCGGCGCCGGGTTCGCCAACTCCCTGGTGCTGGCACTCAGGGACCGCAAAGTCGGCGGGCTGACCCTGGTGGTGAACTCCGCCACCCACCCGCTGTCGCAAACCCATACGCTGATCGAGGCCGGGCTGGTCCGCAAAGTCATCTGCTCGGCCGCCCGTGGCCGCGGCACCGCGCTCTCCGCCTTCGAGCAACTCCACAAGGACGGCAAGATCGAGCTGGTCTGCCTGCCCCAGGGCACCTTCGCGGAATCCATCCGCGCCGGCGGCGCCGGCATCCCCGCCTACTACACACCCGCCGGCTACGGCACCGATCTTGGCGCGGGGAAGGAGGTCCGGCAGTTCAACGGACGGGGCTACGTGCTGGAAGAGGCGATCACCGCGGATGTGGCCTTCGTGCGGGGTGATGTGGCGGACCGTTTCGGTAACCTCACCTTCCGCCATGCCCAAAAAAATTTCGGGCCGGCCATGGCTACCGCGGCCAAGCTGACCATCGCCGAGGTGCGCGTCGCCCAAAGCGAGCCCATCACGCCGGATCGCATCGAACTGCCCGGTGTTTTCGTCAACCGCGTCGTCACCGCCTGAGGCCCCGCCATGACCCCACTCAACCGCCAGCAGATCGCCTGGCGCGTCGGCCAGGATTTCGAGAACGGCATGCTGGTCAATCTCGGCCTCGGCATGCCCGTCAACTGCTCGGACTATATCCGCGAGGGCCGCGAGGTCGTCATCCAGTCGGAGAACGGCGTCATCGGCGCCGGCCCCCTCGCCTCCGCCAATGCCGCCGATAGTGACCTGGTGGACGCCGGCAGCCGCAAAATCACCATCGCCCCCGGCGGCACAGTGATCGATTCCGCCTGGTCCTTCGCGATGATCAGGGGCGGCCATATCGACGTCACCGTCCTCGGCGCCTTCGAGGTGGCGGCGAACGGGGATCTCGCGAACTGGGACAACCGCATCCCCGACAAAGGCCCCCTGGTCGGCGGCGCGATGGACCTCGCGGCGGCGGCCAAGGAAGTGTGGGTGATGATGGACCACACCACGCGCAAAGGCGCCCCCCGCCTGCTGCGCACCTGCACCCTCCCCCTCACTGCGCCTTCCTGCGTGACGCGCATCTACACCGATCTCGCGGTGATTTTCCGCGACGCCGCGGGCTTCCTGGTGAAGGAAATCATCGCCGGACTCTCTCGCGAGGAATTGCAGGCCCGCACCGGCGCCCCCCTCCGCTTCGCGGGTGACTGCGGCGTTCTGGCGGCACCCGAAATCGCCGAGAAGGACTAGGCCATGGATTGGATCGACATCAACGGCACCACGCTGCGCTACGACATACAGGGTGACGGCCCGGCCAATCTCGTGCTGGTGCACGAAATGGGCGGCACCCTGGAAAGCTGGGATGGCGTGCTGCCCGACCTGCTGCCCGGCAGGCGCATCCTGCGTTACGACACACGCGGCGCCGGCCAGTCCGAAAAACTCCGCGCCCCCGTCACCTTCCACACCATGGCGAGCGATATCGCCGCCCTGCTCGATGCCAACGGCATCACCGGCAAGGTGGCGCTGGCCGGCTGCGCGGTCGGCGCCGGCATCGCGCTCACCTTCGCCGGCACCTACCCCGACCGCACGGCGGCGGTGATCGCCATGGCGCCCGCCACCGGCATGCCGGCCGCCCGGCGCGAGGCGGTGCTGGCCACCGTCGCCGCCACCGAGGCGGCGGGCATGCGGGCCGCCGTCGAGCAGAGCTTCGCCAATTCCTACCCACAGGAAGTCCGCCATGACGCCGAGGTCTTCCGTCGCTTCCGCGCCCGCTGGATGGGGGGCGACCCCAATTCCTACGCGGCGATCTACCGCATGCTGGTCAACGCCGAACTCACCGACACCCTGGCCGCCATTACCTGCCCGGTCCACTGCATCGCCGGCACCCATGACAAGCTCCGCCCCCCCGCAGTGGTGGAGCCGATCGCCGCCACCATCCCCGGCGCCAGTTTCGCGCCGATCGAGAGCGGGCATTTCATGGCGGTGCAAACGCCGGGGTTGGTGGCGGCGGCGATCAACGCATATCTGCGGCCGCGCGGGCTGTAGTATTGTTATCATAGCATAGCTAAAACGACGCAGAGCTCGCGCGCCACAACAGCGGCCCCGGGGCCAGTGGCGGCCATGCCTATTATAGCTCCGCGAGAGGTTCGTCATGGCGAGGCACTGTTGCCGTTAAAGTTCTCACCCGGACGGCGTATACTAACGACGATTTTCAAACTCCCGCCCAGCGTGCCCTACCCCTGCGCCAGTTCCACCACCATCGCCTCGCGCATGATGAATTTCTGTACCTTGCCGGTCACCGTCATCGGGAAGGCATCGACGAAGCGGATATGGCGGGGGATTTTGAAATGGGTGATGCGGCCACGGCAGAAGGCGCGGATCTCCTCTTCGCTGGCGCTGCTGCCCGGCCGCAGGCGCACCCAGGCGCACAGCTCCTCGCCCCAGTGCGGGTCCGGCACGCCGAACACCTGCACATCGGCCACCACGGGATGGCTGAACAGGAATTCCTCGACCTCGCGCGGATAGATGTTCTCGCCGCCCCGGATCACCATGTCCTTGCTGCGCCCGGTGATGGTGACGTAGCCCTCCGCGTCCATTCGCCCGAGATCGCCGGAATGCAGCCAGCGGGCGGCGTCGATGGTTTCGGCGGTCTTCTCCGGGTCCCCCCAGTAGCCCCGCATCACCATGAAGCCGCGGAAGCACAACTCGCCCTGCTCGCCGTGCGGCACCGTTCGTCCCGCCGGGTCGACCAGCTTGATTTCCATATGCCCGAGCGGCCGGCCGATGGTGGTGACGCGGCGCGCCAGCGTGTCATCCGGCACGGTCTGCATGGAACTGCCTGACAACTCGGTCATCCCATAAACGATGACGGTCCCGGCAAGCCCCATCGCCGCCTCCATCCGCTTCATCACCTCCTCCGGGCAGGGCGAGCCGCCGATCAGGCCGATGCGCAGGGGCGCGAGGTCGAAGGAGGCGAAGTCGGGGTGGTTCAGCATGGCGACATACATGGTGGGCACGCCGAGCAGCAATTCGCAGCGCTCCTCGGCCACCGCCAGCAACGCTGCCCCGGGCTCGAACGCCTCGCCCAGCCAGATGGCGGTGAGGCCCTTGAGCAGCCCCGCGATGCTGCCGAGCACCATGCCGCCGACGTGGTAGAGCGGCAGCGGATTGCAGAAGCGCTCGCCGCCGGCGATCCCGGCGCTTTCGGCGAAAAACAAGGCGTTGTTGACCAGACCAAAATGCGACAACGCCGCCGCCTTGGGCGAACCGGTGGTGCCCGAGGTGAACTGGATGTTGATCGGATCGTCCGGCTCCAACAACATGGCGAGCTCGGCAAGTCGGCCGCGATGGGCCGGGCCATCCATCGCGCGGACCGCATCGAGGGTGAGGAAGCCCGGCTCCTCGGTGGCCGCGAAATGGATGGCAAGGCGCAGATGCGGCAGGCGTGCGGCAGTGAGGGCCCCCGGGGCGCACTCGGCCAGTTCGGGTGCGAGACTGCGCAGGATGCCGATGTAGTCCGTCGTCCGGAAGCGGTCGGCACAGATGATGGCGGCGCATTGCACCTTATTGAGCGCGAATTCCAGTTCGCTCTCCCGGTAGCCCGGATTGAGGTTGACCAGGATCAGCCCGGCCTTGGCGGTGGCATACTGGCAAATCACCCATTCCACCCGGTTGGGCGACCACAGGCCAACCCGCTCGCCCGGGACCAGGCCGAGCGCGATGAGCCCGGCGGCCACGCGCTCCACCTCCGTATGCAGGGCCGCGAAGGTGAGGCGGACCGCCTGATCCCGCACCACCACCGCCTCCCGATCGGGCCAGGTCTCCGCGGCGCGATCGAGGCAGGCACCAAGCGTGGCGTTGAGCAGGGGCGTGGGCGAGATGCCGTGGTGGTAGCTGAGGGGCGGGATCGTCATGACGCTGTCTCCCTGGGCGCGCGGTTTTGCACCGCTTGTTTCAGCAAGATTGCAAAGACTGGGTCTTGCCGTCAATTCTCTCTCCGGATCTGGCAGTACCGTTACTTGTCGTGCCACTTGCCCGCCGCACCGCGCACTCCACGTCTTGCCCGCCTCAATCCCCCACGGTGAACTCGTCTCGCGGAAAAAGATCTTCGTTGACCGCGGTGGCGGGGCGCGGGGTCTGCGGGCTCCAGACCACGAGGCGGCCTGCTTCGGCGGCGCGGGCGAGGCGTTCGGGATCCACGTCGGCAGCCCTGAACCGTGCGGCCACGGCGGGGGCGCGATACGCGGCGGCGAGGGCGGCCGGGGTGATGGCGATGGGCGCCATGGCACCGAGCATCACGAAGCGGTCCGGCCGCATCAGCCCGGCGGGATGCACCTCGACGACATGGGGGAAGGCACGCACGAAACTGTCGCGCACCCTGGGCGTCGGCGCCCATTGCACGAAGACGCCGCCGGGCTTGAGGGCGCCTGCGGCGAGGCGGAAGAACTCGACCGAGTAGAGCGCGCCGCTGAAGGCGGTGGTGGGCATCATCGCGTCGGCCTCGATGACATCATAGGCGGCACCACCGGCGAACAGCATGTGCCGCCCGTCGGCGCGCAGGAAGCGGTAGCGCGGGTCGGCGAGCAGGGAAGTGGTGGCGGCATTGCCGCGCGCGGCGAAGGCATCGAGCGCGTCGAAGGTGGCGCCGACGATGTCGATCGCGTCGATCCGCCGCGTCGCCTTGTGCATGCCGGCGGCATAGGGTGTGCCGCCGCCGGCGACGCCGATCACCAGCACCTCCACTGGTGCCGGGTGGATCAGCACGCCGAGACTACCGAGGAAGGCGTGCACCGGAAGGTACGGCACGCTGCTTTCGGCAAATCCGTGGATGAAGAAGGAATGCGACCCGGAGGCTTCGCGGCGGATGGTGACGGCACCCGAGCGATCTTCGGCGACGATGGAGCCGGGTGGGGCAGCGTAGATCCGCGCCCATAAATCGGGGTTGGCGGGGAGCGCGGCGGCGGCGGCGGCGAGGGCGGCGAGCAGCGGCAGGCCGCGCGCCATGATGCCGTGCGCAGCCATGAACAGCGCGCCGGCCACCAGCAGCAGGCGCAGCGTGCCGGCGGTGCCGAGCAGGTCGAGCAGGAGCAGCCCGGTGACCAGACTGCCGGCGGCATTGCCGAGAATATTCGCAAGCTGCACCAGGCCGACGCGGTGGCCGATCCGTGCCGCGTCGGTTTGGATCGCGCGCTGGGCGAGGGGGAAGGAGAGGCCGGCGAGCAGGCTGCCGGGCAGCACGAGTGCGAGCACCAGGGGGATCGCCGGCAGCAGCGCGGGGGCATGGCCGTCGACGAAGCGGGCGGCTGCGGCGGGGTCCGCGAGGCCCGCCCACAGCAACAGCACGCCGAGCCCGGCGGCCAGCATCATGCCGCCGGTGGCGAGCACGAAGCCTTGCAGCGGGCGCGCCAGCCGGGGGGCGATGCGGGCGCCGATGAACAGGCCGATGGCATCGCCCAACAGGAAAACCGCGAGGATGATGGCGAAACCATAGGCGCTGGCCTGCATCATCGCGCCGAGCAGGCGGAACCATAGGATCTGCAGGCCGACGACCAGGAACCCGGACACCGCCACCCTGGCGCACCACAGCGCGACGGATCGGGCATCGCCTGGGGGCGCGGCGTCGGCAATCGCTTGCGGCGCGGCAGGGCGCAGTCGGAGCACGCCCGCGGCGACCACAAGGTTGCAGACCCCGGCGATCGCGGCGGTGGCGACGTAGCCGAAATTGCCGACCAGCAGGCAGCCGCCCACCAGCGCGCCGGCAGCGGCGCCGAGCGTGTTCACCCCGTAGAGCCGGCCGATCGTGCCCGCCGAGTCCGCGACGTTGTGCACCACCGCGCGGGCGAGCAGCGGCAAGGCGGCGCCCATCAGCGCGGTCGGCAGCAGCAGGAGCAGGCAGGCTGCCAGGAAGCCGGCGGCGGCCAGGCCGGCAAGCGGGCCGGAGAGCGCGGCGTGCATCCATGCCGGGCTGCTGCCGGCATATAGCGCGATCACTGCCT
>JAPLOH010000235.1:0-362 GCA_026400845.1 Alphaproteobacteria bacterium | reverse complement strand
CTGCCTCGAGCCCGGCGAACAAGGCGAGCGCGGCCCGGCCGGACAGGCGGTCGGCCAGCATGCCGCCGGCGAGGCTGCCAAGGCCGAGGCCGAGCAGGAAGGCGCCGACCACCAGCGCGGCCGCCACCGTGTCGGAACCGACGAACAGGCCGAGCACGCGCTGCCAGACGATCTGGTAGATGAGCGCCGCGAAGCCGGAGAGGAAGAACAGCGCGCCCAGCGGCCGCAGCCCGAGCCGATATCGACAATGGTCGAATTGGCGTCGGCGAGGTGTTCGGTGAAGACGAACATCCAGAAGTCGCGCGCGTGCGTCAGGTAGTGCACTTGATTGTTGAGGATGCGGTTGCCGACGCCGATGCGGA
>JAPLOH010000193.1 GCA_026400845.1 Alphaproteobacteria bacterium | reverse complement strand
TGCGGCAGTACGCGGCGCAGCTTCTCCGCCGCGTCATTGGCGTCGATCAGCTTGGCAGGATTGGCGAAGACGCTCGCGGTCGGCAGCGAGATGGCAAGGATTTCGCCGTTGCGGTCGGTGATGGTGGCGCGTGCGGTGCGCAGGCCAAGATCTGCCGGTGTCGGCGCGGTCGGCGCGGCGCCGGCCGGGGCGGCGGGCGGCGGCGGCTCCGGCCGGCGCATCTGGGCCACCGGCTTCGGGCGCATCGGGTCGAGCACGGTGGCCAGGGCCAGCTTGCCGGCGACCAGACCGAACAAGGCAAGGAACACCCAACCGGCGACCCGCAGGCGCCGCTGCGTCCGCCGCACCGCCGGCGAGGCGGCGGCATCGGCCGAGGTGAAGCGGATATGCTCGATCCGCAGCACCGAGCCGGCATCCGGCGCGCCGGCACCACGGGCCAGTTCGTCGGTGCCGATGTCGTCCTGCTGGCGGGTCATCGCAGAGTACCGGCCTGAGCCGTGGAGATCGTCGCGGGCACCATGGTGCGGGCCATGCCGAGCGCGGAGGCGACGGCGGGGATGGCGGGGTTGACCGGTTCCCCGCGGGCGATCCGTGCCACCGCCTCAGCCGGCGTGGCCGGGGGCGGCAACGGGACCGGTGACAGACGGGGCGGCAGCACGGGCTGCGAGGCCGCCAGCAGCGAGCGGCCAGTCGCCGGCGGGACAGGTGCCGCGACGGGCGCAGCGACCGGAGTTGGCGGCCGTGCCGCAGCCGGCGACGGGGCCGCAACGGGTGCGGCAAGGGAGAGCGGCGGGCGGGGCGGGGCTGCCACCACTTGCCCCGAGACGGACTGGTTCGGCGCCACTGGAACCGAGGCGGTTGCCACCGGTGCCGGCGTCGCAACCGGTGGCATGGCGAGCGCGACCGTCGTCACGGCCACGCGTGGCGCCACGGCGGCGGACGGCATTGCCCGATCGGCCTTCGCGGCATCTGCCTTGGCGGTATCGACCCGCGGCGGCTCCTGGCGGAGCGGTTCGGCCTTGGTCTGCACCAGTTTCGGCACCACCGCGTTGGGGGACTGGGGCTCCGGCTGCGGCGGCATCGGCGCGCCGATCGCGGGCAGCCGCCGCTCCAATTCGGTGAAGCTGGTGAATTGGGTGGGCGCGGTGGTCTTGAGGTCGGGCAGCAAGCCGCCGGACAATTCGGCGAGCCGCGAAGGATCGTTGAGTAGCGCGTATTCGGTGCGCATCAGCCCGGCGCGCTGGCGCACCACGTCGGTCTGCTTCATCACCCGGGTGATGTCGCGGTCGAGCAGCATCGCCTGGTTCTTGGTCTGGAACAAATAGAAGCCGGACCCGAGGGCCGCGATCAGGCAAAGCAGGGTGAAGGGCCGCATCATTGCGCATCTCCCGTTGCATCGTGCCGCATCATCGCCCGCAGCCGCGCGCTGCGGGCGCGCGGGTTGGCGTGGGTCTCGTCGCTCCCCGGCCGCAGGGCCTTGGCGGTGAGTGCCGCGAACCCGGCGGCCTCGCGCCCCATCAGCCCGCGCGGGTCATAGCGGGAGGGAGCCGGGGTGCGCCCTGTCGCCTCGGTCATGAAGCGCTTCACGATCCGGTCCTCCAGCGAGTGGAAGGACACCACCACCAGCCGCCCGCCGGGCGCCAGCAAACGGGCGGCGTCCCCCAGCGCGCGGTCGATCTGGCCGAGTTCGTCGTTCACTTTGATCCTGAGCGCCTGGAAGCTGCGGGTCGCGGGATCGATGCCCGAGCGGTCGGGCGGCACCACGGCGCGGATCACCGCCGCAAGCCCCGACGTGGTGGTGATCGGCGCCAAGGCGCGGGCCGCGACGATGGCCTTGGCAATGCGCCGCGACAGCCGTTCCTCGCCATACTGGTAGATGATGTCAGCCAATTCGCCTTCCGACAGCGTATTCACCAAATCCGCCGCGGTGGGGCCGGAGCGGCTCATGCGCATGTCGAGCGGCCCTTCGAAGCGAAAGGAGAAGCCGCGGCCGGGGTCGTCGATCTGGAAGGAGGAAACGCCACAATCGAACACCACGCCATCGAGCCGGCGGATGCCGACGCCCTCGAGCAGCGCCACCATGTCGGCGAAACCGCCCTCCAGCAGATGCAACCGGCCGGGATACCGCGCCGCCACCTTCGCACCGCGCGCAATGGCATCGGGATCGCGGTCGATCGCGTAGACGGTGCAACGGGCGGCATTCAGGATGCCCTCGCTGTAGCCGCCGCCGCCGAAGGTGGTGTCGAGATAAACGCCGTCATCGCGCGGGGCGAGGCAGTCGAGCACCTCGGGCAACATCACGGAGACATGGCCGCTCATGACGCGGCTCCAGACGGGCTCAGCTTGCGGGTGCGCGCCCGCTCCAGCATGGCCGCGCGATGGACGCGATAGGCGGCGGGCGCCCAAATCTCGAATTTGCGACGCAGGCCGACGAAAGTGACGCCGTCTTTCAGCTCGGCATGCAGCGCCAGCGCTTCGGAGAGAATGACCCGGCCGTCCTTGTCCGGCGTGCAATGATTGGAATCGGCGTAGACGGCATAGCCCATCTCGTCTTCTGCGTCGCTGAACGGGTCGAGTTGCTCCATCGGCCCCGCAAGCTCCTGGAAGTCGGCGAAGGCCCAGCCCTCGATGCAGGCGTATTTGTGGGAGGGGCGCAGGATGAGGCTCGATCCGCCGGGCACTGCGGGCAATTGGTCACGGAAGTCCGAAGGGATGGACATGCGTCCCTTGGCATCCAGTTTGCCCAAAATTGTGCCCATGAAGAGCGTCATTCGGCCCGGCTTCGCCCCTTCTCACCACGCCGCTCCGCCAGAGCCGGCGATCCCGCTTGCCAACGCCTTGTCCGGGATGAAATGGGATATCATGGGTAAATCTGGGCGTCAAAGGGATTTGGCCGCACGATTCTCCAGATTCGCCAAATTATACTTCAAATTCAACGCTATAAGAATCTTTGAGCGGCCACGCACGGACGCAGGTTATCCACAGATTTGCAAGCCTATTAACAATACGTTGGATATTTGTTCAGGATATGGACAGGTTTTGTTAACCTGCGCGGCGAGGAAATGGTGCCAGACGGCCTGTAAGCCGGGTTCTGTCCGCCCCCGCGAAGATCACTCTTCAAGGACGCGAGACGGCCATTCCTCTGGGACATGCATTGCTGCACGCCTCGCGCGACCAACCCGGGCAGCGGGGCGGGAATGCCCCCGTGGCACCGCCCCCACGCGAACGTGACGACGATCCACCGGCCGCCCCTATTCGGTCTTGCTCCCGATGGGGTTTACCCTGCCGCCCCTGTCACCAGGGGCGCGGTGCGCTCTTGCCGCACCGTTTCACCCTTGCCTGCGGGCATCGCTGCGCGCCGGCGGTTTGTTTTCTGTGGCACTTTCCCTGGGGTCGCCCCCGCCGGCCGTTAGCCGGCATCGTATTCCCGTGGAGCCCGGACTTTCCTCCACCAGGGCGTTACCACCCAGGCAGCGGCCGTCCGGCCGTCTGGCGCGCCGGTGATGCGCGCGCCACGCCATAGCGTCAAGGGCGCTTACAACCCGCGCTCACGCTTGATCCGGTCCCACGCCGCATTGATGCGGGCCACCTTGTCGTGTGCGCTGGCGATGAAGTCGGCTGGCACGCCACGGCTGGCGAGGCTGTCGGGATGGTTCTCCCGCATCAACTGCCGCCAGGTCGATCGCACCATCTCGTCCGACGCCTCGCGCGTCAGCCCCAGTTCGGCATAGGCGACCGCGATATCATCGACCGCCCCCGCCTGCCGTGCCCGCCCGTCCCGCACGCGGCTCCACGCCGCTTCTTCGAGCGCGAAGCCGACAAATACCGTGCGCAGGAAAGCCTCCTCGGCCCGGTTCACCCCACGATCCGCCCGCGCGATGACGAACAGCGCCGCCAGCACATCCTCCAGCATGCCGCGATTATCGGCGAACGCCTGGCCCAGCTCGATCGCCGTCAGCCGCGGATCGTCCTCGCTGTCCCGCGCATGATCGAACAAACGCCCGATGTCGCGCACCGCCTCGGGCGGAATCCGGAAGCACTGTTTGAACGCATCGATCTCCGCCCGCACCACCGCGCCGTCGCATTTCGCCAGCTTGGCCGCCAGCACCACTACGCCGACGGCGAACACCTGGTCCCGCTGCCCGGACAATCGCCGATGCCCCGACACCGCCGACCGCAAATCCGTCCCGAGCTTCGCCCCCAGCCCCGCCAGCCCGCCACTGTCAGCCGCGTGGCCGAGTGCCGCACCCACCACGGCACCAAACGGCCCCAAAACGGCAAACCCCGCGACCCCGCCAATAATCTTACCCCACACGCGACCAACCCCACTCCCGCGAACGCCCCATATCACACCGGACGAACCCACACCAAAGCGGCGGCGGGAAGGGGTCAGGATCGGGGGCGGCGAGCGCGGTGCAGGGGAAGAGCCACGCCTGGTCTCTTCGTCCCTTCCCCGATCGCCCCCCAGGCGCTAAGTGAAGGATCGTGACAGCCGGATTGCGTGATGGAAGACGAGACTGATCGCCCCCCTGAGAGCCTTCTGCCCTATGACGCGTGGATGGAGGATGCCCTGCGCCATGTTGTTGCGCAGGCGCTGAAGCATGCGGCCGTCCATGGCATGCCCGGTGGGCATCATTTCTACATTACGTTTCGCACCGACAATCCGGGGGTATCGATTCCCGCCCGGCTCAAGGCGCAGTATCCGGAGGAGATGACCATCGTCATCCAGCACCAGTTCTGGGACCTGGTGGTGGACGAGGCGGCGGGGCTGATGAGCATCGGGCTGTCCTTCGGGGGGGTGCCGGCGACGTTGCGTATACCCTTCGCGGCGATGACGGCATTTGCCGACCCCCATGTGCGGCAGGGCATGCGATTTCGGGTTGCCGAGGCGCCGGCCGCGCCGGAGCCTGAACCGCCGCCCCCCGAGCCCACGCCGGAGCCGCCCAAGACCGAGGGGCCGCAGGTCGTCAGCCTTGACGCCTTCCGCCGCCGCCCGCCCACCAGTAGCTGAGATCCCGCCATGGACGCTCCCGCTCGCCCCGCCATTTTCCTCTACAGCCCGATGTTCCCTTTGGGTGAGGACACGACGCCCTATCGCAAGCTGGATATCGCGGGGGTTTCGACCATCACCGTCGAAGGGCGCACGGTGCTGAAGATCGCGCCGGATGCGCTGAGCGAGTTGACGTTCGCGGCGATCCACGAGGTGAACCACCTGCTGCGGCCGGGCCACCTCGCCCAGCTCGCAAAAATCCTCGACGATCCCGAGGCCTCGCCGAATGATCGGTTTGTCGCGCTCGACCTGTTGAAGAACGCCTCGATCGCCGCCGGTGGCGTGCTGCCGATGTGCCAGGACACCGGCACCGCAATCGTGTTCGGCAAGAAGGGCCAACGCGTCTGGGTTGTCGATGATCAAGGGGGGGGCGACGAGGAGGAGGCGATCTCCTGGGGCGTCGCGCGCACCTATACCGAGACCAATCTGCGCTATTCGCAGAATGCGCCGCTGTCGATGTACGAGGAGGTCAACACCGGCAACAACCTGCCGGTGCAGTTCGACATCTATGCGAGCCCCGGTGAGCATCATGCGGATGAGTTCCACATGATGTTCGTCGTCAAGGGCGGCGGCTCGGCCAACAAGACCTTCCTGTTCCAGGAAACCCGCGCGGTGCTGAGCCCGGCGAAGCTGCTGGCCTTCCTCGACACGAAGATGAAGACGCTCGGCACCTCGGCTTGCCCGCCCTATCATCTGGCGATCGTGATCGGCGGCACCTCGGCCGAGACCACGCTGAAGACGGTGAAGCTCGCCTCCACCAAATGGCTCGATGAGCTGCCGACCAAGGGCAGCAAGTCCGGCCATGCATTCCGCGATATCGAGCTGGAGCAGCAGGTGCTGGAGCTCAGCCGCAAGAACGGCATCGGCGCGCAGTTCGGCGGCAAGTATTTCTGCCATGACGTCCGCATCGTCCGCCTGCCGCGCCACGGCGCCAGCCTGCCGATCGGCATCGGCGTGTCCTGCTCGGCAGACCGGCAGATCAAGGCGAAGGTCACACCCGCCGGCATTTTTCTCGAACAGCTCGAGACCGATCCGGCGCGCTTCCTGCCCGAGGCGACCGACGACATCCTTGGCGGCGAGGTGGTCAACGTCGATCTCAACCGCCCGATGAGCGAAATCCGCACCCTGCTGTCGAGCCTGCCGGTGAAGACCCGGCTGTCGCTCACCGGCACCATGGTGGTGGCGCGCGATATCGCGCATGCCAAGCTGAAGGAGCGGCTCGATGCCGGCGGCGGGCTGCCGGAGTATCTCAAGAACCACCCGGTCTACTACGCCGGCCCCGCCAAGACGCCGACGGGCATGGCGACCGGCAGTTTCGGCCCCACCACGGCCGGGCGGATGGACAGCTACGTGGCGGAGTTCCAGGCCGCCGGCGGCAGCTTCGTCATGCTCGCCAAGGGCAACCGCTCGCGCGCGGTGAAGGATGCCTGCAAGGCCTATGGCGGCTTCTACCTCGGCTCGGTCGGCGGCCCCGCGGCGCGGCTGGCGCAGGACTGCATCCGCAAGGTGGAGGTGCTGGAGTTCCCCGAACTCGGCATGGAGGCGGTGTGGCGCATCGAGGTGGAGAATTTCCCCGCCTTCATCGTCATTGATGACAAGGGAAACGACTTCTACGACGGGATGGAGTAGCTTTCCGATGGGTTTTGACCCGAAGCTGATCGAAGCAGCCAACCGAGCAGAAGTCACTGCGATACTGATCCGCTCTGGCTATCGCGTGCTGTCACCTGAAGCGGATATCGATGGTGGCGACATGTTTCTGATGAGGACTTCGGATCGCGTCATGCTTGTTGCCCAGCTCAAGGGGCGGCCCGCTTGTCACGACAAATACCGCGGCAAAGATATCCACATGCTCTTTCCGGCTCCTGCCACCGCACCACTGCGTCGTGATTGGTATCTCATGCCGCATGACCCGTTGTTCGACTTCGCGAAGGGTGTCTACAAGCCGGACAAAGAGTTCAAGGAGCGCCACTGGCCGAAAATGACGTCAGAGCTTCAAGGCTGTTTGGACAAACACGCGATCAGGTTCCAGCCCAAGTTTGCGGCGGATACCGTTAAGGCCGAAGATGGGAACTAAGCATGCGTAGTCCGACGAACAAGGCCCGCTGAACATGCGCTTCACGGTAGACCGCCTCGACCATCTCGTCCTCACCTGCACCGACGTGGAGATCACCGCGTCCTGGTTCCAGCGCGTGCTGGGGATGGATCGCGAGGAGTTCGGCCACAAGAACCGCACCGCGCTGCGTTTCGGCGGGCAGAAAATCAATCTCGACCCCGCCGATGGCGAGCGCACAACGGCGGCCGCCCCGGTGCCGGGCTCGCATAATCTCTGCTTCACCACTGCCATTCGCCCGCAGGACATCGTGGTCCATCTCACCGCCTGCGGGGTGAGCATCACCGAGGGGCCGGCGGCGAAGGTGGGTGCGCTGGGGCCGATGACCTCGGTCTATTGCCGCGACCCCGACGGCAACCTCATCGAGATCTCCACCTATTCCCGCGACTGAGCCCCTTCGCGCCAGCGACTATGATTTCGAGCTGCCGCCCGACCGGATCGCCACCGCGCCGGCCCGGCCGCGCGATTCGGCGCGGTTGCTGCACGTGGCGCAAGACGGGCTGCAGGATCGCATCGTGCGAGACCTGCCGGGGATGCTGCGCCCCGGCGACCTGCTGATCGCCAACGACACGCGCGTCATCCCCGCCCAACTCGCGGCACGACGCGGTGCGGCCAAGATCGGCATCACGCTGGATCGCCCGCTCGCCGATGGCACCTGGCACGCGCTGGCCCGCAACGCGCGCCGCTTGCGGATTGGCGACACGCTGGATTTCGACGGCAGTACGGTGCTCACCGCGACCGTGGCGATGATCGAGGAGGGCGGCAGTGTCGCGCTGCGCTTCAATCTCGAGGGCGAGGCCTTCGCCGCCGCGTTGCGCCAGGCTGGCGCGCTCGCTTTGCCGCCCTATATCCCGCGCGAAACGGGCCCCACCGCGGCGGACAGCGCTGACTACCAGACGGTTTTCGCCCGCCACGAAGGCGCGGTCGCCGCCCCCACCGCCGGGCTGCATTTCACACCCGAATTGCTCGCCGCGCTGGAAGCAAAGGGCATCGGCCGCGCCACCATCACGCTGCATGTCGGCGCCGGCACCTTCCTGCCGCTGCGCCATGAGGACGTGCACCAGCACCGCATTCATGCCGAGCGCGGCGAGATTACTGCCGCCACCGCCGAGCGCATCAACACCGCCGGCGGCCGGCTGGTCGCGGTGGGCACCACCACGCTGCGCCTGCTCGAATCCGCCGCCAACGCGGATGGCACCATCCGCCCCTTCACCGGCGAGACGGCCCTGTTCATCCTGCCCGGCCACATCTTCCGAAGCGCCGACCTGCTGCTGACCAATTTCCATCTGCCGCGCTCGACGCTGTTCATGCTGACCTGCGCCTTCGCCGGGCGGGACCGCATGCGCGCCGCCTACGCCCATGCGATCGCCGGCGGCTACCGGTTCTACTCCTACGGCGATGCGAGCCTGCTCGAACGATGCTGACCTGGACCCGACACACCTCTGACAGCGCCGCCCGCCTCGGCACGCTGC
>JAPLOH010000190.1 GCA_026400845.1 Alphaproteobacteria bacterium | reverse complement strand
CATAGGTGACTAGGTTTCTGCGGTGACTGCCTCCTCGGCAGCTTCGTATGCAAGTGGCGCGCGGCCGCCCCACCAGCCCCCAGCGCCATACCAACCCGCGTAATGCGTGGGTTGGTATGAATGCAGCCGGTCCGGGAGGCAAAGCGGCGACGTTCCTCCGCCCCACGGAACCCTCGTGCACGACGAAACTGGGAAGGTCATGGCTCGGCTCCATCACTCCCGATCTCATCGCTGCGCACGCCCGCCTCCTACCCAGACCAAGACGGCGCCAATGAGGCTCAGCGCAGCGGCCGCCCATCCCATCGTCGCCCAGGCCTCCGCGGCCACCAGCACACCGCCCAACAGAGCCGAAGCCATCCACCCCACGGAGGCGCAGGCGATATTGATCCCCAGCACCGTCGCACGTACCTGGGCCGGAACCTCGCCCAGCAACGCAAACAGCGGTGGCCTGCTCGCCCCGTTGACCAGCATAAAAATACAGGCCGCCGCCACCGCCGAGCTTATACCCCAGGCCGGTAAGAACAGCGCCAACGCCATTGCTCCGGTGCACGAAGCCGCAACCATGTACAGCAATGACCGGTTGCCCACCCGGTCGGTGACCCGTCCGCCCAGCAGGTTGCCCAGGAAGCTACATCCCGCCACCAGCATCAATGGGGCAGGCAATTGCGCCAGTGTCAGGTGGTGCGCGAGCTGGAGGTATGTGGCGAAATAGGTCGCCACCATGCCGAAGCAAACACGCTCAGTAATGCTCGCCGCAAGCAACACCAGAACGCGCCGGCCGAGCGCTGCCCGAATGCCTCCTCTGACCTGCCCGGTATTCGTTGCTGCTCCGCCGCCCCGCACCAGCACGGCGGTTGCTCCAGCCACCAACGCCGTGCAGCCGCCCACGATCAGGCTAACCCCTCGCCAGCCAACAAAGGCTCCGATCCAGCTCGCCGCCGGCACGCCCAACAGAAGTGCCAGAGACTGCCCGCCGATGAGCCAGCCCATCGCCCGGCCACGCTGGCTATCGGTCACCCGATCCCCGACCTCGCCGTAGATGCTACCCATATAGATGCCGCTCGCCAGCCCGCCCAGCAACGCGGCCAAAAGCACCTGCCAGTACGCCTGTGCTGCCGCTGAGCCGGCCATCATCGCCGCCATGACGACCAGCGCTCCTACCAGCAGGCCGCGCCGGCCAAGGCGCGCGGCCAAGGGGCCGGTGAAAAAGGAGGATACGCCGACGGCTACCGACGAGCCGGCCAGCATGTGAGAGAGCACAACGATATCCACGTCGAGGTCGCCCGCCATCTGGAGCAGGAACGGCGATCGGGTCATGCCGATGGATCCGGACATGAACATCCCGGCGCCACCAACCGCCAGCAGGCCAAGTGGCAGCGCGACGACGTTGGATCTGGTCACTTCAAGTATCTCACCGGTCCAACCTCGCATGCCCGGGCCAGGTCGGCTAGGTCGCTAAGAGATCGGCGAGAGTATCCGGTCGCGACCACCATTGCGCCGCCCCCCGCCTTGCGCTCGTCGCGCGCTCCCCGCTAGGTCGCGATGGTTATGGCCGCTTCGATGCCGTGGCAGCGAGCCGCGACATGCGTGGGAGCCAATCGTGTATCGACGACCGCCGCGGTCACCATTCATCGGGGGAGTCTCGGTTTGTTCATCCGCGTCCTCTCCCCCGCTTCCCGCCCCCCTCTTCCTCAAGTAGGCTGCCGCCAACCGTGGGGAGTATGCCGGGATGACGACCGTGATGGGCTGGGACGAGTGGACTAGCCACGATGCCGTGGGTCTCGCCGGCCTGGTCCGCGCCGGCCAGGTTACCCCCGCCGAGCTCGCTGCTCAGGCGGTCGAGGGCATCGCCAAGGTCAACCCGCTTTCTACCGCGGTCGTCGAGGTATTCGACGATGTGATCACCGCCCCCCTGAAGGATGGCATGGACCCAAGGGGCCCCTTCGCCGGTGTGCCCTACCTGATGAAGGATCTCGGCCCGACCTTGAAGGGCCGCGGCCAGGAAATGGGCGCCCGCCTGATGCGCGGCAACGTCGCCGCCGCGGACAGTTTCCTGGTGGAGAAGATTCGCGCCGCCGGCCTCAACATCATCGGCCGCACCACCACGCCCGAATTCGGCGTCTGTGGGTCCACGGAGAATCCCGAGGTCTACATCACGCGCAATCCGTGGGACCCCGCCTACACCTCGGGCGGCTCCTCGTCCGGCACCGCCGTCTGCGTCGCCAGCGGCGTGCTGCCTTTGTCACACGCCAGCGACGGCGGCGGTTCGATCCGCATCCCCGCCGGTATCTGCGGCAACGTCGGCCTCAAGCCGTCGCGCGGTGTTTTCTCCGCCGCCCCCGACGGCTCCGACCTCATGGCCGTCGTCTCCGTCCAGGGCTGCCACAGCCGCACCATCCGCGACACCGCGGCCTTCGTCGATGCCTGCCGTGGTGCCGCCCCCGGCGAGTTCATGCCCTTCTGGACCCAACCCGAAACCTGCGGCGCCATGATTGCCCGCGATCCGAAGCCGCTCCGCATCGCCCTGTCGCATGACTGGGGCGACTACCGATCGACGCCGCACATTGTCGCCGAACTGGAGAAAGCCGGAAAACTCCTTGCCTCCCTCGGCCACCATGTCGAATGGGCCACCCCCGCCGTCGATTTCCGCGCCGCCTATGCCGCCCAGACCGAGAGCTACATCACCAACATCGCCACCAACATCGACCGCCTCTCCCGCCTGCGCGGCCACAACCGGCCGGATGCGGCGCTGATCGAGCCGATGAACATGAAGATCTGGGAGGCGGGCATCGACAAGCCATATTCCGCTCGCGAACAGATGCAGCGCGTCTTCAATTCCACCACCCGCGCCTTCGCCAATTTCCTCGAGGAGTGGGACATCCTGCTTACCCCGATCTCGACCCAGACCACCCACCGCCTCGGCACGCTCGACTTCATCACCATGAACGCGACGGATGACGTCACCACCTGGTTCGGCAAGCTCTGGGGCATGTATGCCTACACGCCGCTCGGCAACCTCTGCGGCATTCCCGGCCTCTCGATGCCGCTCGCCCAGCACGACAACGGCCTGCCGCTCGGCATCCAGGCCATCGGCAAACAGGCGAGCGATGGGTTGCTTTTGCAGCTCGGCGCCCAGGTCGAGCGCGCCATTGGCGGCAAATGGAACAACGGTGGGCGCCCGGCGATCCACGTCACGAAAATCTGAGGCATGAAATGCGGGCGCCTGACTCGGGCGCTCCTTTGAGGGCATCTCCAATGGCGCAAGCTGCTGAGAGTGGGCACCGTGCATCGGTCGGCAATGCAGGTGCAGATGGGCACTCGAATGCCTGCGTCCATAAGTGTGCACCGCGTTGAGAAACCCAGCCAGTGGAGCGCCGGCGTTGTGCTGAGCGCGGCGGGCCGGGCCCCTGGACCCCATGCATTGAAGGAATGGTTTGGAGGGAGGAGAGGGGCTGACGCGGTGGTTGCATCACCGATCTGGCCTTCCCCCACTGGACCTCGACGGCGGCCTTTGGCAGCTTCGGGGAAATTGGAGTTCAACCCATGTCCTCGCGCGAATCCGCCATTGCCGCCTCACTTGCGTTTTTCGATGCTGGGCGCTTCCGCGACCGGCTGGCCGATCTGGTGCGAATCGAGTCCACCTCGCAGGACCCGGGGCATGATGCCGATGTGTGGAAATACCTCGAAGAGGGCATCCGGCCGTGGGTGGAGACCATGGGGTTCACGGTTGCGATCCATCCCAACCCCAAGGAGGGGTTCGGCCCGATCCTGACCGCCGAGCGCATCGAGGACCCCGCCTTCGCGACGATTCTCACCTACGGTCATGGCGATACCGTGCGCGGGCTGGAGGATCAGTGGGACGCGGGCCTCAAGCCCTGGGTGCTCACCGAGCAGCCGGACCGCTGGTATGGCCGCGGCACGGCGGACAACAAGGGGCAGCATGCGCTCAACCTGACCGCGCTGGAGCACGTCATCGCGGCGCGCGGCGGCAAGCTCGGCTTCAACATGAAGCTCGTCATCGAGACCTGCGAGGAGCGCGGCTCGATCGGGCTGCGCGAGTTCATCGCTGATCACGCCAAGGCGCTCGCCGCCGATGCGCTGATCGCCTCGGACGGGCCGCGCGTCGGGCCGGATATCCCGACGGTCTCCACCGGCACCCGCGGCACCTTCCACTTCGATCTGGTGCTCGACGTCCGTCCCGGCGGCGTGCATTCCGGCAATTGGGGCGGCATGACGACCGATCCGGCGATCGTCATGGCGCATGCGATCGGGGCGATTGCCGATCGCAACGGCAAGATTCTGGTGCGCGACTGGCTGCCGCGCAACGGCATGCCGGCGGCGGTGCGCGGCGCGCTGATGGGCCTTGAGCTGCAATCCGAGGCCTCGGCGACGCTCGACCCCGGCTGGGGCGAGCCTGGCTTCACCGCGGCCGAGAAGGTGTTCGGCTGGACCAGCTTCATCGTGCTGGCGATGGTATCGGGCCGGCCGGAGAACCCGGTGAACGCGGTGGCGCCGAACGCACGGGCGCATTGCCAGATCCGCTACACCGTGGACAGTGATCCGGCGGGGTTCGAGGCGGCGCTGCGGGCGCATCTCGATGCCCAGGGCTTTCCGGAAATCCGCATCGAGACCGCGGGCATCCGCATGCCCGCCAGCCGCACCAGCCCCGACAATCCCTGGGTGCGCTATGCGGTGGCCTCGATGGAGCAAACGCTCGGCCAGCGCGTGCAGGTGATCCCCAATTCCGGCGGCGGGCTGCCCGGCGACGCGTTCGTCGCTTTCCTCGACGTGCCGCTGATCTGGGTGCCGCACAGCTACAACGGCTGCAAGCAGCACGGCCCGAACGAGCATTTCCTCATCAAGCCGGCACGCGAGGGTATCGCGGCGTTCACCGGCCTGTGGTGGGATTTGGGGGAGCCCGGCGCGCCGGCCAAACGCTGAGTTACCCCCGTTTCCAACTACGTGGCGACGGCGCAGCGCCCGCATCTGGGCGCCGCGCTGACGATCCTGGCGATGTTCAGCTTCGCCTCGCTCGATGCCATCACCAAGCTGCTGGTCGCCGACTACCCGATCACCCAGACGCTGTGGGTACGGGCCTGGGTGTTCATGGTGTTCGCCCTGGCGATTGCCCGCAAGCGCGGCGTCGCCCGCACGGCGCGCAGCGCGCGGCCGTGGCTGCAGGGCGGGCGGGCGGTGCTCGGCTTGGTCGAGAGCGCGGTGTTCGTGCTCGCCTTCTATTACCTGCCGCTCGCCGATACGCACGCTTTGGCGTCAACCTCGCCGCTGATGGTGATCGCGATTTCGCAGGTGTTCCTTGGTGAGCGTGCCGGATTGCGGCGCTGGCTGGCGGTCGCGGCGGGGTTCGCTGGCGTGTTGCTGATTATCCGGCCCGGCTTCCTGGAGGTGAGTTGGCCGCTGCTGCTGCCGTTGATCGGGGCGCTGATGTGGGCGGTCTACCAGGTGCTGACCCGCCTGTGTGCCGCGACCGATCCGCCCGAAACCACCCTGCTGTGGACGGCCGGCGTCGGCCTGGTCGTCACCACCGCCGCCGGCCCCTGGCAGTGGCAGCCGCCCGACGCCATGGCGTGGCTGCTGCTGATCGCGATGGCGCTTGCCGGCAGTCTCGGCCACTACGCCCTGGTGAAGGCGCTCGATTTTGCCAAGGCCGCCGCGGTGCAGCCGTATTCCTACACGCTGCTGGTATTCGCCGCGGCCCTCGGCCTGCTCGTCTTCGGCCAGATGCCCGACGCATGGACGATCGCGGGCGCTGGCATCGTCGTGGCCAGCGGTCTCTACACTTGGTGGCTCGATCGCGGCACGGCGGCCTGAACGTCGGAAGGCCTGAACGTCGGACGGCTCAGGCCCGGCTGTTCTTGTCGAAGAAGTCGCGCACCTTGGCGAAGAAGCCGGCGGATTGCGGGCTGCCTTTCCCGTGCGTCTGGGCATCGCTCTCGAACTTCTCCAGCAATTCGCGCTGCTGCGCCGTCAGATGCTGCGGCGTCTCGACGGTGATCTGGATGAACATGTCGCCGCGCTGATGGCTGCGCAGAACCGAGAAGCCCTTGTTCCTGAGGCGGAATTGGGCGCCGGTCTGGGTGCCCGGTGGGATTTTCACCCGCGCCTTGCTGCCGTCGATCGATGGCACCTCGACGTCGGCGCCCAGCGCCGCCTGGGTCATGCGGATCGGCACGTGGCAAAGGATATTGGCGCCTTCGCGCTGGAAGATCTCGTGCGCGCGGACGCCGATATGGACGAACAGATCGCCGGGCTGGCCACCGGGGCCGCCGGCCTCGCCCTCGCCGGTGAGGCGGATACGCGTACCGTCCTCGACGCCGGCGGGAATGTTCACCTGCAGCGAGCGCTCCCGCTGCACGGTCCCGGCACCGGCGCAGATACGACAGGGGTTGCGCACCACCCGCCCGGCGCCGCCGCAGGTCGGGCAGGTGCGCTCGACGATGAAGAAGCCCTGTTGCGCCCTGACCTTGCCGCCGCCGCCACACGCGGCGCAGTTCTCGCTTTGGGTTTCCTTGGATTCCGACCCGGTGCCGCTGCATGCCTCGCAGGCGACCCGGGTGGGCACGCGAATGGTTTTCTTGGCGCCGCCGAACGCCTCCTCCATGGCGATTTCAACGGCGGCGCGGATGTCGTTGCCGGCCCGCGGGCCGCGACGACCGCGACCACGGCCGCCACCCATAAACTCGCCGAACATCTGGTCGAAGATATCGCCGAGGCCGGCGCCATCGCCGAAGCCCTGCGGGCCACCGCCGCCGTTCTCGAAGGCGGCATGACCGAAGCGGTCATAGGCGCCGCGCTTCTGCTCGTCCTTCAGCACGTCGTTGGCTTCGTTGATTTCCTTGAACTTCGCCTCGGCCGCGGCATCCCCCGGGTTGCGATCCGGGTGGAACTGCATGGCGAGCTTGCGATAGGCCTTGCGGATATCGTCGTTGCTCGCATCACGGGCGACACCGAGGGTCGCGTAGTAGTCCTGTTTCGCCATTCCAGCCCTCTTGAACCCCCGCCTCTTGAACCCCCGCCTTCTTGAACCGGCGACCGGATCAGGCGCTTAAACGAAGTCGCGCCCGGCTTCGCTGAAGCACGGGCGCAGCCTGTCGAGTAGTCGCCCTGGAGATCAGGACTTCTTCTTCTTGCTCTCGTCGATCTCCTCGAACTCGGCATCGACGATGTTGTCGTCGTGCGCGTGGCCCGCCGAGGCGCCCGCCCCGGCACCGTGGCCAGGACCCGCACCGGGACCGGCACCAGGGCCCGCACCCGCCGCGGCGCCGGCAGCCTGTTCGGCCTTGTAGACGGTCTCGCCGATCTTCATCGCCGCCTGGCTGAGCCGCTCGCCGGCCTTCTTGATCGCCTCGGCGTCGTTGGCCTCGATCGCGCTACGGGCAGCGGCGACGGCGGCTTCGGCCTCGCCCTTGTCCTGGGCGGGCAGCTTGTCGCCATGCTCCTTCAGGTTCTTTTCGACCTGATGGACCATCGCCTCGGTCTGGTTGCGCGCCTCGACCGACTCGCGCCGCTTCTTGTCGGACTCGGCGTTGACCTCGGCCTCGCGCACCATGCGCTGGATGTCCTCGTCCGACAGCCCGCCCGAGGCCTGAATGCGGATCTGCTGCTCCTTGCCGGTGGCCTTGTCGCGCGCCTGGACGGAGACGATGCCGTTGGCGTCGATGTCGAACGTCACCTCGACCTGCGGCATGCCGCGCGGCGCGGGCGCGATGCCCTGGAGGTCGAAATTCCCCAGCAGCTTGTTGTCGGTCGCCATCTCGCGCTCGCCCTGGAAGACCTTGATGGTCACCGCCGTCTGGTTGTCGTCGGCGGTGGAGAACACCTGGCTCTTCTTGGTCGGGATGGTGGTGTTGCGGTCGATCAGCCTGGTGAACACGCCGCCCAGCGTCTCGATGCCGAGCGAAAGCGGCGTCACGTCGAGCAGCAGCACGTCCTTCACGTCGCCCTTGAGCACCGCGCCCTGGATGCCGGCGCCGATGGCGACGACTTCGTCCGGGTTCACGTTGCGGGCCGGCTCCTTGCCGAAGAACTGCTTCACCGTCTCGATGACCTTGGGCATGCGGGTCATGCCGCCGACCAGGATCACCTCGTCGATTTCGCTGGCCTTCACCCCGGCATCCTTCAGCGCGGCGCGGCAGGGATCGAGCGTGCGGGTGATCAGGTCATCGACCAGGCTTTCCAGCTTGGCGCGGCTGAGCTTGATCACCAGATGCTTCGGCCCGGTGGCGTCGGCGGTGATGAAGGGCAGGTTGATCTCGGTCTCCTTGGCGGAAGACAGCTCGATCTTGGCCTTCTCGGCGGCTTCCTTGAGGCGCTG
Organism: Alphaproteobacteria bacterium; assembly: GCA_026400845.1. Classification (GTDB taxonomy): domain Bacteria; phylum Pseudomonadota; class Alphaproteobacteria; order Acetobacterales; family Acetobacteraceae; genus CAIYPH01. The sequence continues at coordinate 4,258 of JAPLOH010000190.1, read as the reverse complement.
CAGGGCGAGCTTGTCGCGGCGGAGGTCGATGCCCTGGTCGCGTTTGAACTCGTCCGCGAGGTATTCGATGATCCGCAGGTCGAAGTCCTCGCCGCCGAGGAAGGTGTCGCCGTTGGTGGATTTCACCTCGAACACGCCGTCGCCGATTTCCAGCACCGAGACGTCGAAGGTGCCGCCGCCGAGGTCATAGACCGCGATCACGCCGCTCTTCTTCTTGTCCATGCCGTAGGCGAGCGCCGCCGCGGTCGGCTCGTTGATGATGCGCAGCACTTCGAGCCCGGCGATGCGCCCGGCATCCTTGGTCGCCTGGCGCTGGCTGTCGTTGAAGTAGGCGGGCACCGTGATGACGGCCTGGGTGACCGGCTCGCCGAGATAGGACTCGGCGGTCTCCTTCATCTTGCCCAGGATATAGGCGCTGATCTGCGACGGCGCGTAGCGCTCGCCGCGGGCCTCGACCCAGGCATCGCCGTTCTCGCCGCGCACGATGCCGTAAGGCACCATGTCCTTGTCCTTGGCGACCATCGGGTCGTCATAGCGACGGCCCATCAGGCGCTTCACCGCGTAGAGCGTGTTGGACGGGTTGGTCACCGCCTGGCGCTTGGCGGACTGGCCGACGAGGCGTTCGCCGCTGTCGGTGAAGGCGACGATGGAGGGGGTGGTGCGGGCGCCTTCGCTGTTCTCGATGACGCGGGCGTCCTTGCCTTCCATGATGGCGATGCACGAATTCGTCGTGCCGAGGTCGATGCCGATGACCTTGCTCATGATAGTCTCCTTGTCAGCGGATCCGATCGGCCCGAAGCGCCGGCCGGAACCCTATGGATAACACGTCCCCGATGTATTCAGCGGATCGCCCGGGGACAAGGGGATCTGCGTAAATTTTGTGCAGTTTTGCCGTCAGTCGCCGTCGCCGCTGCTTTCCGGCGCAGCCGTCGTGGGAGCTTTGGCGACCACGACCATGGCGGGGCGAAGCAGGCGGCCATGCAGTGTCCAGGACTGCGACCAGGATTGGATGATGGTGCCCGCCGGGTGCTCGGCGCTCTCCTGCTCGGCCATCGCCTGATGCAAATTGGGGTCGAACATGGCGCCAGTCGGGTCGGCGCCCTTGATGCCATTGCGTTCGAGCAGGCCAACGAAGCTGCGTTCAACGCCCTGGAACCCGTCGCGCAGCCGGTCGATGATGTCGCTGGTGCCGGCGGCGGGCATGGCGTCGAGCCCGCGCTTGAGGTTCTCGGCCGCCTCGGCGACATCCTTGGCGAAGCCCTGCACGGCGTATTGCCTTGCATCGTCAACGTCGCGCCTGGCCCGGTTGCGGACGTTCTGGGTCTCCGCCTCGGCGCGCATCCAGCGGTTCTTCATCTCTTCGAGCTCGGCTTCGAGTTCGACGATGCGCTGGACGGCGGCGTCCATCAGGTTGTCGGGCAAGCTACCTTCGATGGGGGCGGCTCCGGCGTGCGGGTCGTCCGACGCGGCGTCGGTCGGGGTCTGGTTCTCGTGCATGCTCATGGTTTCTGTCAGTTAGTCTTCGGCCATCGGCGATGCAAGGCGGCGGAATATCACAATCGTTTGCCGCGGCCCGATCGGCCCGCCGCGCTGGCTGACGAAAGGGGCGATAGTGGCGATCGACGCGTAGTGCCGGGCGAGGGATTGGTGCAGCAGCGCGAAACCCGCGGCGGCGGCGGGTTCGGGCGGCGCCTGCCCGGGCGCCCAGGCCAAAGTGACGGCGATAACACGAGGCGCGCCGCCGAGGATGCGCGCCATTTCCGCGGCGCCAGCCGCAGGGGCATAGGGTTTCCATAAATGCTCGGCGAAGGGGAAGCGGGTCGGCGGCGGGCGCCGAAGGGCGGCGTAGAGCCCGAGGATCGGCCCGCCGAACGCGTAGATCGCCTCCTCCGGGCGCAGTTCGCGGCCGATCCGCAGCGCGGCGGTCGCAACCGGGTCTCCCCACTCGGCCACGCCGGCACCCCGCCGCGCGAGGATTTCGGCGGCGGCCACGAAAGGGTCGAGGAAGCCGCGCCCATCGCGCAGCACCGCGATGCCTAGCAGCAGGGCGAGTGCTGCTGCACCAACAGCGCGACGGCCAAGCAGCCAGTGCGAGAGGCATCCGGCGGCGATGCAGGGGCCGGGAAGCAGTTGGATCATCATGTGGTCAGTGAAGCGGCCGAGCACCAGAAGCGCGCAGGCATCCGCCGCGGTGAGCGCCAGCACCACCGCCACTGCCGGCGCCCGGTCGCCGCGCGGGGCGAGCCAAATGGCGGCGATTGCGAGGAGGCCGCCCACGAGCGGCACGCCATGGCGCAGTGCCATGTAACCCGGCTCGCCGGTGACGAGGCGCCACGGCGCGCCGGCATTCACCGCGATCGACTGCACGACGGTGAGGTTGGCCCCGATATTGGCCTCCCACCACAGGCCGAGCCGCCCAGCGGCGATGAAGGGGGCGATCACCAGCAGGCTCGGCAGCACCAGCCCGGCGAGTGTCGCGGCGACTTCCGGCGGCGTCGGCCCGCGCCGGCGCAGGATCGCCCAGACCGCGGGGATGGCGAGCCAGGTGAAACATGCGTTGTATTTGATCTGTAGCGCCGCCCCCAGCAGCAGCCCGGCGGTGACGAAGTCGCGCGCGGTGGCGGCGCGCAGCAGCAGCACGATCCCCAGCAGGTTGAGCGGCACGAACAGCAACTCGGTATTGAGCCCGCCGCCGTCGGCACGCCCGGCATAGGCGATCCACAGCAGCCCCGCGATCCCGCCGCCAGCGCGCCCGCCGGGTGCGAGGCGGTGGACGAACTCGGCGAGACACCAGGCGCCGAGCCCGAGGCCGAGCGCCGGCAGCAACCGCAGCGACAGCATCGGCGCGTCAGCCAGGGTTGTGAGGGCGCCAAGCAGGAAGAACAGGCCGGCGGGTTTGCGGTCCCAGATCTCTGCATAGGGCAGGTTGCCCTGGGCCACGCTGTGGGCGATCAGCAGATAGAGCTGCTCGTCCCAGTTGACCTCGCTGAAGGCAAAGCCCGGCGCCCGCCACGCCACCGCGGCGGCGAGCCAGGCGAGCAGCGGCCATGCACGGTCGAACGAACGGCCTCGTGAGAGCTGCGGCAGGGAAGACAGACTTTCGAGCGAAGGAGGTATCGGGCGTCAGCATCCGGCCGACACGCCGATGCCGCCAGACAAAGCCGCGTCAATTGCCGGAATGGCGGGGAATTGACGGGGCTAAGTCACCCCCCGCTGCGCACCATCTTGAGTGCGCGGCGCAGCCGCATGATGCCGGCACGAAGATGGCCGCGGGCGCACATCTTGCTGCCCTCCTCGGCCAGCATGCGCGATTCCGCCGAGGCCTGCGGGTGGTTGCGCAGCGCGCGGGCGTATTCGCCGCCGAGATGGGCACAGTATTCCGGCGTCTCGCTCGTCATCCGCGGCGCCATCGGCGGGGCAAACGGTACCGGCTGCGCCATCACCGGTCCGGCGACGAGCAACATGGTCAGCAACGGAACGGGTCGCCACAGGGTCATCACATGCCCGACAAAGATCACACCACAATACTGCTGCGTTGGTGTACCGCGCCTAAGCATGGGATGACAGGGGGGACATCTTCACTGCGCCCGCGCCCGCAACGTGAGTAGCGCGCGCAGTCCGGGCGCATTGTCTTCCAGCGCGAAACTGCCGCCATGCAGCGTCGCCACCGCCTGGACCAGCGCGAGGCCAAGGCCCGAACCCGGCGTGCTGCGCGCCTGCTCGCCACGGAAGAAACGCTCGGTCGCCCGTGCCCGATCGGATGCCGGGATCCCGGCGCCATGATCGGCGACCGCGATGCGCACCCCCTCGCTGTCCTCTGTCGCGGAGAGCGTGATGACACTCCCTGGCGGCGAGAACTTCACGGCATTGTCGAGCAGATTGGCGACGGCCTGCTGCACCATGTCGCGATCGCCGAACATCGGCAGGCGTTCCGGCACCTCGACCGCGAGTTCCTGGCCGTTGTCCTCGGCGACCGCGCCGTAGAGCTCCGCCATATCGTGCAGCATCGGCGTGGCATCGAACCCGGCGAAGGCGGAGCGGCGCGAGCCCGCCTCGATCTCGGCGATCCGCAGCAGCGCCTGGAACACCGCGACGATGCCGTCGAGATCGACCACCGCACGCTCGCCGATGTCGGCGCCACGGCCGCGGCGATCGGCATGGGCGACCTCTCGCGCCGCGTGAAGGTGACCGGCCAGGGCGATGAATTCGACATGTTGGCCGAAACCATCAACGACATGCTGGCGCGTATCGAGCGGCT
>JAPLOH010000017.1 GCA_026400845.1 Alphaproteobacteria bacterium | reverse complement strand
TCTCCGAGGGCGCGGCGGACCAGGGCGGCTCCATGCTGCCGGGGCCGGAAGGCGTGTGGGGCATGCCGAAGGAGATGGTGGCGACCATGCTGGGCTATGACCCCGACATCGCCAAGCGCCGTGCCGAAGCGCGCAAAATCATGGAGGGCCTCGGCTACGGGCCCAACAAGATGATGAAGGTGAAGGTCAGCACCCGCAACATCGCCGCCTACCGGGACCCCGCGGTGATCCTGGTCGACCACCTCAAGGAGATCTACATCGACGGCGAGCTCGACGTGGTCGAGACCTCCGTGTGGTTCGGCAAGATGGCCCGCAAGGATTACGCTGTCGGCCTCAACCTCACCGGCAACGCGGTGGATGACCCGGACCAGGCGTTCTACGAGAACTACTCCTGCGGCTCGGAACGCAACGTCACCGGCTATTGCAACCCGACGCTGGAAAAGCAGTTCGACATCCAGTCCCAGGAGCTCGACGTCGCCAAGCGCCGTGCCATGGTGTGGGAGATCGACCGCATGATCCAGAACGACGTGGCGCGGCCGATCATCTACCACGGCCGCATGGCCACCTGCATGCAGCCGGAGGTGAAGGGCTACACCCAGATGGTGAACTCCTCCTACAACGGCTATCGCTTCGAAGACCTTTGGCTGGATCGCTAACCATTGGGCTTCTATCTGATCCGCCGGCTCGGGCTGATGGTGCTGACGCTGTTCGGCATCAGCATCATCATCTTCGCGCTGCTGCGCCTGGTGCCCGGCAATATCGTCGATATCCTGTTCGACAGTGCGGGGATGGTGAACCCGGCCGACAAGGTGCGCATCGAGCAGGAACTCGGCCTCGATAAGTCGCTCCCCGTGCAGTACGGCCGCTGGATCGGGGGAATGCTGAGCGGCGATCTCGGCTTCTCCTACGTCTCCGAGAAATCGACCTGGGACGAAATCGCGCCCCGCATACCCGTCTCCGCCCGCCTCGCCGCCACCGCGCTGCTGTTCGCCGTGCTGATCGGCGTGCCGCTCGGCGTGATCAGCGCGGTGCGGCAGAACACCTGGATCGACTACGCGCTCAGGGTGCTGAGCCTGTCCGGCCTGTCGCTGCCCTCCTTCTGGCTCGGCCTGCTGGTGCTGATGGGTTTCGTCGCCGCCTTCGGCTCCATGCCGATCTACACCCAGGCGCCAAAAAGCCTCGGCGACGCCGTGCTGCTGGTGCTGGTGCCGGCGGCGACCGTCGGCTTCCGCTCCTCGGCGCTGATCATGCGCCTCACCCGCTCCTCCATGCTGGAAATCCTCCGGCAGGATTTCGTGCGCACGGCGCGGGCCAAGGGCGCGTCGGCCAATGCGGTGAACTACGGCCACGCGCTGCGCAACGCGCTGCTGCCGGTGGTGACGGTGATCGGCATCGAGGCTGCCTTCCTCGCCGGCGGGCTCATCGTCACCGAGACCGTCTTCAACATCCCCGGCCTCGCCCGCTTCCTGGTTGAGAGCATCCGCAACCGCGACTACCCGATCGTGCAGAACCTGGTGATGCTGATCGCCGTCGTCGTCGTCACCGTCAACTTCCTGGTGGACATGCTCTATGCGGTGCTTGACCCGCGCATTCGGTATTCGGACTAGGCGATGAGCGAACCCGCATACGCCACCGAACTCACCCGCGCCGGCGCCGGCGCTGACGGCGCCTGGTCCAAGGCCCGTTATTTCGCGCGACAGTACCCCCTCGGCGCGGTGGGTGCGCTGATCATGATCGTCTTCGTCGCCACCGCCGCCTTGGCCGACGTGGTTGCGAGCTTCAGCCCCTTCAGCACCAATCCCGCCCTCTCCCTCGCCCGCCCCGGCGCGTCGAACTGGATGGGGGCGGATTTCATGGGCCGCGACATCTTCAGCCGCATCGTCCATGGCGCGCGTATTTCGCTCGCCGTCGGTATCGGTTCCACCCTGCTGGGCGGCGTCTTCGGCGTCACCATCGGCATCGCCTCGGGCTATATCGGCGGCTGGTTCGACCTCATCGTCCAGCGTGTCACCGACGTCATGCAGGCGTTGCCGCTGCTGGTGTTGGCGCTCGTGATGTCCGCCGCCCTCGGCCCGTCGCTGCAGAACACCATCATCTCCATCTCCATCCCGCTGATCCCCTACGTCGCGCGCGTCATCCGCGCCAACACGCTGGCCTTGCGCGAGCAGGCCTACATCGAGGCCGGGCATGCGATCGGCCTCGATGACTGGCGCATCGCCGTCCGCCACATCCTGCCCAACACGCTGGCGCCGCTGATCGTGATCTCCACCGCCCAGCTCGGCTCCACCATCCTCACCGAGGCCTCGCTTTCCTTCCTCGGCCTCGGCGTGCCGGAGCCGCATCCCTCCTGGGGCCGCATGCTCTCGGAATCCGCCGCCGAATACATGCGCACCGCGCCCTGGCTGGTGATTTTCCCCGGCCTCGCCATCAGCCTCGCGGTGTTCGGCACCAACATGCTCGGCGACGCGCTGCGCGACATTCTCGACCCGCGGCAACGCGGATGAGCGACACCATCCTGGAAGTCGACGGCCTCTCCACCGTCTTCTTCACCCGCAACGGGCTGGTGCGCGCGGTGGACGGCCTCAGCTTCACGCTCGCCCGCGGTGAGGTGCTGGCGATCGTCGGCGAAAGCGGCTGCGGCAAGTCGATCTCCGCCCTCTCCATCATGCGCCTCGTCCCCTCGCCCCCCGGCCGCATCGTCGCCGGCACCGTGAAGCTCGACGGGCGGGACCTCCTGGCGCTCGATGAAAACGAGATGCGCCAGGTGCGCGGCAACCAGGTCTCGATGATTTTCCAGGAGCCGATGACCTCGCTCAACCCGGTGATGACCGTCGGCGACCAGATCGCCGAGACGCTGTCGATCCACCAGGGCCTCGCCGGAAAAGCCGCCTTCGCCCGCGCCATCGAGCTCCTCAAACTCGTCCGCATCCCCGATCCCGCCGCACGCGCCCGCTCCTACCCGCACCAACTCAGCGGCGGCATGCGCCAGCGCGCCATGATCGCCATGGCCGTCGCCTGCAACCCCCGCGTGCTGATCGCCGACGAGCCGACCACCGCGCTCGACGTCACCATCCAGGCGCAAATCCTCGACCTCCTCCTCAAGATGCGCGAAGAAACCGGCACCGCCGTCATCCTTATCACCCATGATCTCGGCGTGGTCGCCGAAACCGCGCAGCGCGTGGTGGTGATGTATGCCGGCCGCAAAATCGAGGAAGCCGGCGTCGACGACCTCTTCGCCCGCCCGCTACATCCCTACACCAAGGGCCTGCTCGCCTCCGTCCCCCGCCTCGCCAGCCTCGACCCCGGCACGGCCGCCGTCGAGCGCCTGCAGGAAATCCCCGGCATCGTGCCCCCCCTCACCAACCTCCCCCCCGGCTGCGCCTTCGCGCCGCGCTGCCCCCATGCCGACGCGCAATGCACCGCCGCCTACCCGCCCTTCCTGCCGCGCCGCCCCGGCCACGCCGTCGCCTGCTGGCACGCCGACCGCCTCGCG
>JAPLOH010000216.1 GCA_026400845.1 Alphaproteobacteria bacterium | reverse complement strand
GGGTAGGCCGAGAAAGAGTGTAAAGAGAAGGCCGCCGGCCGGCCAGGTAAGCGCCGGCGGCAGATGGTCGATCGCCGGGTAGGCCACCAGGTAGAACCAGTCGAGCCCCAGGCGCGCCGGCACGCGGGCGAGATCAGCCGGCGCCTGGCTGAGAGCTGGGAAAGCGATGGCAAGGGCGACAAGGGTGAAGGTGGCGACAAAGGTGACCCGGCGCGGTGGGTTCATCGCGGCACCGCTGATACGCTGCAGGTGCATCCACAGCACCAGAGCCAATATCAGCGGCAGTGCGATGTGCAGGAATATCAGCAAGGTGAAGAAGCGGTCGTCGAGCGCGCCGGGGGCCACGAAGTTGCGCGCGATCGGTTCGCCAAAGATCGGCAGGTAGTCGATCCACTCGGTGGTAGCGATGGCAATGAACTGGGCCAGCCGATCCCAGACAAGCCAATAGCCGCCAATGCCGGCGCCGTAGACCAGCACGAGCGCGACGGATCCGGTGATCCAACTGAACCAACGGGCACCGCGATGGCGGTCGTGGGCGAATTCACGCAGAAAGTGCAACAGCATCATCAGCACCAGCCCGTCCGAGGCATAGCGGTGCAGGCTGCGGGAGACCCCGGCGAGGAACCACGCGGAATGACTTAGACGCTCGACCGAGGCGTAGGCTCCGGCGACCGAGGTGTCGAAGCCGATATAGAGATGCACTCCGGTGACGATAACAATCCACAGGCAAAGGAAGCCCAGGGCGCCGAGCTGCTTGAGCGGATTTCCGGCCGGGGTGAACACGCGATCGAGACCTGCATCAAGGGTCGCGAAGATACGCAGCAGGCCGCGCCGCGCCGCGCTCATGGTCCGACGCTCCGCACGATCATGCCCGGCGTGCCTGACGCCAAAGGCGGGTGACGAAGACTGCAACACCAAGCAGGCTCGCCGCCCCGATGGCGATCTCGATGAAGACCGCATAGCTGAACCGGTAGCGCCCGGCATTCGGGTCGTAGACGGTGCAGAGCAGTCGGAAACGATTGATGAGGCTAGCGACAGAGAGGGCTTCACGCTGGCCATAGACGAGTTGCTTCAGCGGCTCGACGAGGGCCTGGGTCGAGAAATCCTCGCCGTAGATCTGGCGATAGACGCGGCCCTCCTGGTCGATCAGCGTCACCTGGGTCGTGTGGTCGAAGGCGCCGGCACGCGGAATGAAGCGAAATCCGGTATCGGCGGCGAGGCGATCGATGGTGGCGGTGCTGGCGCTGAGGAACTCCCACCCGTCGCGATCGATACCGTGCATGTCGGCATAGGCGCGCAGCTGTTTCGGGGTGTCCGACCGGGCATCGAAGCCGGCAGTAAGGACGCTGAAGCGGCCGCGGCCGAAAGCGGCATCCGCGACCTGGACGGCGCGGGCGATGTGCTCAATGACCAGCGGGCAGGTGTCGCCGCAACTGGTGTAGACCATGTTCAGCACCACCGGCTTGCCGCGATAGTCGCGCAGGCGGACCGGTTGCCCACGGCTGTTGACGAAGCCGAGGTCGGCGATCTCGCGCCCGATGGCGGCCTGGCTGTCGGCGAGCGCCGCAGCCTCGTCGAAGGGGTTGTCGGCGGCACACGCGGGACCACCGGGGAGCAGCAGCGCGGCAAGCAGCAGAACGGGTAGGTGCCGTCTCATGTCACCCCGCCAGGCCACGGTCCAGCATGGCCGCAAGGAGTAGCAGCGACAGCTGAATAAGCGAGGCATGGAATGTCTGCATCGCCGTGCGACGGGACGGGGCGACGACCAGTTGCATTGCGCGCCAAAGGAACAACCCACCTCCGGCCGCGGCGCCCACGAGGTAGATCGGGCCGAGCCCGTACCAGGCCGGCGCGACGGATGCGGCGACAAGCAGAACCGTGTTGCCGAATATGGCGCGAGAGGCGATGGCGTCGCCGACGACGACCGGCAGCATCGGCACACCGGCCGCCGCATAGTCGTCGCGGCGTGCCATCGCTAGGCTCCAGAAATGCGGTGGAGTCCACAGAAACAAGGCGACAGCGAGCAGCGATGCCACCGCGCCCGGCAGAGGCTCCACCACCGCAGCGCCCGCCAGGACGGCGAAGCTGCCGGCCAGACCGCCGACCACGATGTTCCACGAGGTCCGCCGCTTGAGCCAGACAGTGTAAACGATGCCGTAGACGAAGGCGCCGAGGAAAACATGCAGCGCCGCGACCGCCCCGAGCCCGAACGCCGCGCCACCGACGCCAAGGGCCAAAAGGGCGAAGATGCCGGCATACCAGGCCGGACCTGCGGTGAACGCACCGCGCACGAAGGGGCGGTTGCGTGTGCGCTCCATGCGGGCATCGAGGTGGCGCTCGATGATCTGGTTGAAGGCCCCCGCGCTGGCCGAGGCGAGCAGCACGCTGGCGCCCAGCAGCGCCACCTTCCAGCCCGGCACCGCCGGGCCGGGGGTGGCAATTAGCCCGACCACGCCGGTGAGCGCGATCGCCACGCCGATGCGCAGCTTCAGCACCGAGGTGATATCCGCAACGCGTGTCGACATAACGATCGCTCCCGCTGGCCTGTGTTTCCCGTCGTCCCCGGCTATTTGAGCGGCCATACCTGGGCCAGGTATTTCCAGTTCACGTAGTAGTAGAGGACGAAGGACAGGAAGAAGACGCCAACCAGGACGAGGGTGCCGGGCAGATGGAAGGTGCCGGCGTTGCCGTACTGGCCGACCGCGTTGCCGACCGGCGGCGCCTCGAAGGGCGCGCGCTCCTTGCCGTCCGGGATGCGCTTGCCGAACAGGATGGAGCCGACGACGATGACCACGTAGGCGATACCACCGAGCGAGGCGATCACGGCGGCGATGCCGTTCAGGGTCATCATCAGGAAGGCGGCGGGTGAAAAGCTGTAGACCATCTGCGCGTCGCTGAAGGTGATATCCCAGTGGCGCCGGGGGACGCCAAGGGTGCCCGCACCCATCATGAACAGCGAGATGCCGGCGACCCCGAAGCCGAACAGATAGGGCTGCCAGCGCGCCAGCCCGGGCAGGATGATTTCGCGCTTGAAATACAGCGGCACCAGCAGATAGGTCACCGCCATGAACGCCAGCGTGGTGCCGGCAACCACGGTGCCGTGGAAATGTCCCGGTACGTAGATGGTGTTGTGCATGAGGATGTTGAGCTGCTCGGTGCCGAGGACGACCCCCGAGATGCCACCGATGAAGCCGAACATGACGAGCGAGAGGAACATGCCGGCGAATGCCGGATTGCCCCAGGGTGCCTTGCGCAGCCACTCGAATATACCGCGGCTGAAACCCTTCTTCCGCTGCGCCGCCTCGATCGCGCCAGGCACCGTCATGCCGTGAATCAAGCTGCCGAGCACCGCGAGATAGAGTGCATAGCTCGTGTTGAATATCTTCCATTCCGAGCTGATACCCGGCTCAACGAGCATGTGATGGGCGGAGGCAAGCTGGAGGAACAGGATATACATCAGGAAGGCCATACGGCTGACCTTCTCCGACAGCGGCTTGGCGCCCAGCACCATCGCGACGATGGCGTACCACACCGCGACGTGGACAGAGACGTTGATCTGCTGCGAGGAGTGCCCCATCGCCCACCAGACCAGCTTGTAGGTCAGCGGATCGATCGTGCTGATCAGACCGACCGACCACAGGAAGGTCGGGATCAGGATGATCGCGCCAGAGGCGATGGTGAAGACGGCGATGATCGCCGCTGTCAGTGCCCCGAAGGTAACCAGCGGGATCGAGCCCTCGTAGGTTTTCTCCTCCTTGGCGATGACCAGGGTAGCGAAGAAGATCATGCAAGCGATCAGCGCGCCGACCGCGAAGAGCACGAGGCCGAGGTAGAAATGCGGCTTGGCCTGCATGGGCGGATAGGAGGTGAACATCACCGTCGATTCGCCTTGCAGTACCGCAACGTTGGCCATCAGCGCGCCGACGACCATCAGCGCGAAACCAACCCAGGCGATCCTCGGCGCGGCAAGCCGCGAGTTCAACAGCGTGGAGGAGGCGAAGTAGAGTACCGCGACCTCGAAGAACAGGATCCAGAACAGCAGCACGTCGGCGCCGTGCGCTGTCAGCGCGATATAGAACCATTCGGCCGGCAGCAGATGGACTGCGGGCCAGCGGGTGAGGGCCACCGAGAGGCCGAACAGGCCGCCGATGGCGAGGAAGATCACGGCCACCACCGCGTTGGCGCGGATCAGCATCTCGGCGTTGGCTTCGACCCTGAGGCCGGTAATCGAGCAGATCCTGAACACGGGCGCCTTGACGGCGCGGGCAGGAGATTGGGCGATGGCTTCCATGGGGGACCTCACCGATCGACGACGTGGATCTTGCCGGCCATCGTGTGATGGCCGATGCCGCAGAATTCATTGCAGATGATCCCGAAGGTGCCGCTCTCCGAGGGGCGCATCGTCACCACCATTTCATATCCGGGATGAACCTGGATGTTGATGTTGGTCGGAACCAGCGAGAAGCCGTGCTGCCAGTCGGCGGAGGAGAGATGCAGGCGGTAGCTCTTTCCCTTCTCGAGTTCTAACACTGGCCACCACTGCCACAGCCGCGCCAGCAGATAGACGTCGCTGCCGGGCGGTGGATGGACGACGGGCACACCGCTGTCGCCCTCCTCGCGGACCTTGTACTTGTCGGCCATGGCCTCGACCCGGGCGACATAGGCCTCAGGGTTCACCCGGTAGGCCTCGTTGGCGAGGTTCTGCTCGCCCCAGATGTGCCAGGCGACCATGGTCGAGAACATCACGAGCCCCCAGGCGAACGCGATCGCGATCCAGAAGATTTCCATCTTCGCGACCGGCTCGCGCCACCAGATCCGTGTTACAGGCGGGTGGATGGCCATATGTGCCTCCAGCTTCGGCCGCCGCAGCGGCTCAGGTTTGTGATGCCGTCTCGGCTATTTCGCGATGGGGATCTGGGCGATCTCCATGATCCCCCAGATCAGGTAGAACACCGTCGGGATGGTGACCCCGAGGAAGAGGAGGAGGAACGGGTTATCGAGCACCCGTTGCATCGCCGGCATCCGCTCGTCGGGTGCCGGGGTGGTGGCAATCTGATCCTGCGCCATGGCAAGTCTCCCTTGTTGCGGCGATGCTGTCAGGCCGCGGGCGGGCGGGCGTTGTTCCAGCGCAAACAAGCTTGGGCGCGGTCGCGACAGAGCGACTTGCGGATATCGGCGGCCTGTCGCAGGCTGACGCGATGGCGCCCCGCATCATCCCGATCGAGTTCGACGTCCGAGCCATGCTCGGCCGCGGCGAGGAGCCCTTTGCGGCGATCATGGCGGCGTTCGATCGGCTGGCGCCCGGCCAGGCGCTGCGCCTTATCGCACCGTTTCGGCCAATGCCGCTGATCGCGCTGATGGAGGAGCGCGGCTACAGGGCGGCGCTGCGCGGATGCGGCGATGGCGTGTTCGAGGTGATTTTCATGCCCCCGACTTGCGGCCCGACAATGACGCCGTGAGTGCGGCGCCCTAGGCTTTACGTCAGTTCAGGCGGCGAGGGCGATGTGCGATGGCCGAGGTGGCGCCGATTCGGGAGGATCAGAGCCTCGACGAGATCCAGCGCCACTGGCCGGCGACCGTGCATGTCCTGATCGCCGCCCGCATGGCGTGCGTTGGTTGCCCGGTCGCCCCGTTCCACACGGTGGTGGACGCAGCGCGCGAGTACGGGTGGCCGGTGGCGGACCTGTTGGCGGCGCTACAGCGGGCGGCCTCAGTCGCCGGCGATGCGGACGAGGGCATGCGGGTTACGCACGATGATCCGCCGGCGCCCGCCGTCGAGGACACCTGACTGCTCCCAGGCGCTGAGGGTGCGGCTGACGGTGTGCAGGGTGGTGCCGGTCATTTCAGCGATGTCCTGGCGGGTGATCGGAAAATCGATCATCACGCCCCCCTCCACTCGCCGACCCGATTGCTGGACGAGGCGCAGGATGGCATGGGCGATGCGCTGTTCCACGCGTTCGGTGGAGATCTCGCGCAGGCGGGCGTGCATTTCCTGCAGCCGCCGCCCCATCGTCAGCATGGCCTCACGCGCGATCGCGGGGTTGTAGGTGACCATCCGTTCCCACGCCGGCGTTGGCCAGGCGACGACCCGGCTCGGTATCGCCGCGGTCGCGGTACCCGGGAAGGTGTCTCGCCCGATGGCGGCGGCGAGGCCGAAGAACTCGCCCGTCCCGACCATGAGAATGACGACTTGCTGGCCCTCCGGCGTAAGTTGGGTGACCTTCATGCGCCCGTCGATCATCAGGAAAAAGGCACTGGCGGAGGTGCCTTGGGTGAAGCAGGTCTGACCTTCGTCGACGTTCAGCACGCGTGCGTCGGCCAGCACCGTGTCCAGCGCGGCATGGTCCAGACCCCGCAAGGGCCCAAGACTGGCGATGATCTTGCGGTCGGTCGGATCCAACACTGCCACCCCGTCGCCGCCGTTAGGCAGCGTTGTCACTTGCGTGGATGGTAGAGCATAGCTCCGCCGGAAGGAACCGGGCATGGAGTGCGAAAGGGGCGGGTCGAAGGCGCTTGCGGGCGAGCGTCGCATTCACCTGGTCCGCCGTCTCGTGTGCCACAAACGGGTGGCCTCGGCCTGCGCGGCGACCGCATCGGTGGCCCGGCCAACGAGGCGCAACGCGATCGCGGCGGTGCCGACGACCGCCGCGACGGGACCTGGGCCTTTCGCAGTTCCGGACCATAGTGCTGCAAGGTGCGCCGGCTCGAGCGGTTCGGTGCGCCAGGGGTGGCGGATACCTTCGAGCAGCACCGGCCAGTCCTCGCGACCCACGACCCCGTCGCGTATCGTCGCCACTGTACATGGCTTCTCCGGATTGCGCTGAGCCTCTCCGCCGGCGCCGCGAAGCACGGCAATATTGGATTGGTTGAGCAGCTCAGCGGCGGCGATTTGTTTGCGCAGGAAATCGGGATGGAACACGCCGAGCATCTGATAGGGTGCCGCCCAAGGATTGAGCGCCCGGGCAAGGCTGTTCACCACGGTCCGCACGCCAAGAACATCTCGTAAAGCCAACAGCCGCGCGAGTGGGGAGCATACCAAATCGAGCTGGAGGTAGGCGAAGCCACGGGCTGCGATCGCCTTGGCCGCTGCGGCCTGCGAAGGGGATGGCGCGATGCCGATGGAGGCAAGACATGCCGGCGTCGTGACTGACCCCGTCCCGGTGATGCCGTGCATCAGCACGGACGTACCACTCTCAGCCAGCAGCCGTGCAGCGAGCAGAAAATACGGCATCTGTTTGTGCGTGTCGGCATAGGAAGGCCAATCCAGTACGGCGAGTTCGGTCCCCGGCGGCCTCATCGTCGCCCGCGCGGCCCGCACGAAGCCCGCGAGTTCCTCCGCCGTCTCCCCCCGATAGCGCAGCACGGTGAGCAGCGCACCGACCTGCTCCGCCGCCGCTGCGCCGGAGATGATGATGCGCATAGCCGCCTCGGCCTCGGCCTCGCTCAGCATCCGGCCAAGTGAGGGCCCGCGCGCGACGATTCGGACAAGCCCCGCCAGTGCGGTGCGCGGCCGTGGCGTCGCGTCATCGGTGTCAGTGGCTGGTGCCGGCGGAGAGATGGATTTTGTTAGAGACATTGTATTTCCCGGACGGCTTGACCATAGGGAGGCGCTTGACGATCTCGAATGTTGCGGTGTCGTAGACCAGAATTGCGCCATCCATTTCCCAAATGCTGACCAGGGCATGGCGGCCGTCATGGGAGAATTCGACATGGGCTGCCGTGCGGCCGGGCTCGGGACGCAGGGTGCGCACGACCTCGAGGCTGCGAGTGTCGATGATCTGCATGGTGTCCCTGTCGGCGCTGAGGAAGGCGTCGCTCCAGACGTAGGGCGAGGCCTCGTGTCCGCGCAGGAAGAAGCCTGCGCCGGCGGTCGGGATACGGCGGACGAGCTGCCAAGTCTCGGTGTCGATCACGTTGATGGCGGCGTCCCGGAGGTTGGGCGTGGCCAGGACGATGCGGCCCTGCCAGGGCCAGGAAATGCCCGAGCCGAGATGGGGCAGGCCGGTGGTGGTGAGGCGCGCGACCTGCTGCCCTGTATCAAGGTCTATCACCACCGGGCTGCCGGTGCGGGCGGAACCGACGAGGCGGCGATAGGTCGTGTCGAAGAAGAAATCGTCGAGCGGCTCGGCGACGGCGATGCGCCGCACCGGCGCGCCGTCGGCGGCGGCGTAGGGGATCTCCCAGATCTCGGCGGTATCCTTCAGCGCAGCGATGAAGCTGTGGCGCGGCGCGGCCTGGTAAACGGCGCTGACGCGGGACGCAGTTTCGGCGCCCGCCTCCGTCACCTCGAGAACGCGGCGCGGTGCGAGGTCGGCGGCATCAAGCAGCACCAGGGTGCGCGGCAGGTAGTTGGCGACCGCGACCACCTTGCCGTCGTCGGACAGCGCGAGGTTGCGTGTGTTCAGACCGGCGCGGATTTCGGCGACGACCTTGAGACCATAGAGATCATACTTGGTGATCCAGCCGTCGCGCGAGGCGAAATAGACAAAGCGGCCGTCGGGCGAGAATTTCGGGCCGCCGTGCAACGCATAGCGGCTGGCGAAGCGGGCGATCGGCTCGAAGCGGTCACCGTCGAGGATGGTGACGTGGTGGTCGCCGCTCTCCACCACCACGAACAAATGCAGTGGATGCGCCGTATGAACCGGCACCTCCGGCGGGGTGCCAGGCGCGACGTGGTGGGAGGCCAGCATCTCCGCTCCGCCCCAGACCGGTGCCACCTCCGGCGGGCTGGTGACATGGCGGACCAGGGCGGCGATATCGGTGCGCGAAAGCACCTCGCCGAAGGCTGGCATCTGGGTCGCCGCGCGGCCATTCGCGATGGTCTCGATCGCCTGCGGTCCGCGAAGGCGCTCGAGATTCTCCGGCAGCAGCGCAGGTCCGGTGCCGCCAAAGCGGTCGGCACCGTGGCAGGTGGCGCAATGGCTCGAATAGAGTGCCGTCGGGGTCTCGGCCAAGGCCGGAGCGTCGGCGAGCAGCACAACAAAGACGAGGGCGAGGGCGCTACGCATGGGCGACGCGTCCGCGATAGGGTGTCACCTCGAGACGGGGTGGCGCGTCGGTCACGCCGATCTCGGCGTCGGTCAGGTAGCAGGCGGGGTCCTCCGCCCAGGGATCTCCAGTCAGCTGAAACGCCCGCACCCGGGTATTGCCGCCGCAGATGGCAAAATGCGTACACTGGCCGCAGCGGCCGCCGATGACCCGCGGGCGGGCCTTGAGGCCCGCCATGATCGGATCTGAGGTATCGTGCCAGATCTGCGAGAACGGGCGCTCGCGCACGTTGCCAAGGCTGTAATGCCACCAGAATGTATCGGGATGCACATCACCAAGGTTGTCGATATTGGCGACGTTCACACCGGACGCATTGCCACCCCATTCCGCGAGCTTGGCCCGAAGATGGGTCATCTTGTTCGGGAACCGCCGGGCGGCCCAGAACAGCAGATAGGCACCGTCGGCATCGTTGTTGCCGGTGACGTATTCGCGCCCGTCATCGGCTAAGGCACTATCCCAGGCCGCATCGAAGATCAGGTCCATCGCAGCCCGCGTCATGCCACGCAGCGCGTCGTCGCCACGATTTCTGTTGCCGCGGCCGGCATAGTTGAGATGGGAGAGGTAAAACTTGTCCACCTGCTCCGCTCGCATCAGTGCCAGCATCTGCGGCAACTCGGAAAAATTGTCCTGCGTCAGGGTGAAGCGCAGGCCGACCTTTATGTCGCTCGTGCGGCATAGCCGTACGGCCGCGAGGGAAGCGGCGAAGGCGCCGGGCTTGCGGCGGAAACGGTCGTGGGTGGTGCCGATACCGTCGAGGCTGATGCCGACGTAGTCGTAGCCAGCCGCCTTGATCGGCGCCATCATTTCCGCGTCGATCAGGGTGCCGTTGGTCGACAAGCCGATGTAGAAGCCCATCGCCTTGGCGTGGGCGGAGATCTCGAAAATGTCCGGTCGGAGCAGAGGTTCGCCACCCGAGAGGATCAGTACGCGGACTCCGCAACGATACAAATCTTCCATGACCGCGCATACCTCCCGGGTCGAGAGCTCGCCGGCGAAGTCGGTGTCTGCGGAGATTGAGTAGCAGTGCTTGCAGGTCAGATTGCAGCGGCGGATCAGGTTCCAGATGACCACTGGGCCGGGTGGATCGCGGCGTACGCCGGTGGGTGTTGGCGAAATCAGCTCGCGCATGAAGCGGGTGACGCGGAACATAGGTCTTCCTCTCAACTTCCCAGCCGAAAGCCGGTTTTTTTCAGAATGCGGGAGCTGTAGAGCACCTCGTGGCCGCGCAGCTCAGGGCCGAGAAGGGCGGCGATCCGCGCCACCCCCTCCTCCACCGCCGCACGATCACGTCCGTGCACCATGGCGAACAGGTTGTAGGGCCAGACCGGCGGTTGGCGCGGCCGACGGTAGCAATGGGTGACGCAATCGAGCGCACCGACGAGCGGCCCGAGCCGGTAAATCCTGTCGTCGGGCACATCCCACACCGACATGCCGTTGGCGACATAGCCGAGGCGGTAGTGGTTCGGAACGGCAGCTATACGGCGGATGATCCCGATCGCCTGCATGCGCCGCATCCGCGCCATCACATCCTCGCCATCCAGCCCGAGCGCCGCGGCGACCGCGTGGTAGGGCCGCGGCACAAGTGGCAAACCACCCTGGGTGGCGGCGACGATGGCTCGGTCGGTGGTGTCAAGTGCGCTCATGCGGCGAACCGCAGGCCGATGAAGTATTCATCGAGCTTGGGCATGTCGTGCACGGTGAGCCCGGTCTCCGCCGCGATGGCGGCGATCACCGCCTGCGCTTTCTGCGGGGTTTCGGTCGCCACCACGAACCACATGTTCAGGGTGTGGCCGCGCGCGTAGTTGTGCGCCACTTCGGGATGGGCGTTGACCAGGACGGCGATTTCGTCGAACCGGGCCTCCGGGGCGGCGAGCGCGCATAACGTCAGGCCGCCGCCCATGCGCTCGGCATGGTACATCGGGCCGAAGCGTGAGAGCACGCCGGACTCGACCAGGCCGGCGAGACGGGCCAGAAGGTCGGCCTCTGTTGTTCCGAGCTCGGCGGCGATGTCGCGATAGGGATGCTCGCAGATCGGCAGGCCGTCCTGCAGCAGGGTGACGATTCGGCGGTCGAGCGCGTCTAGCATGCCGCCGCCCCGGTGTAGCGGGCGCCGCGCTGGACGAAGCAGCGGCCGCTGAAAAGCACCGCGTGCGGCAGGTCCTCGAGGCCATGGCGGACGATCATGGCGGAGAGCGTCGCGCGGACCGCCGCGCGGTCACGGCCATGGATCATGCAGAACAGCGCGTAGGGCCAGTTCGGCGGGTGGCGCGGTCGCCGGTAGCACAATGTCACCGTCGGCTCGCCCGCGAGGGCGGCGGCGACCCGGCCGATGGCGCGGTCGGCGACATCCCACACCACCATGGCGTTGGCGGTGTAGCCGAGGGCGCGGTGGCGCACGATGACGCCGAGGCGCTTGATCACACCAGCGGCGGCCATATTGGCGAGGCGCGCCCGAACCTCGGCTTCAGAAAGGCCCATGGCAGCGCCGATCGCATGATAGGGCGCGGGGACGAGCGGCAGTCCTTCGGCCACAGCGGCCAGCAGCGCGCGATCGGTGATGGTCAGTTCCATTGCAGCGGAAACCCGAGGTCGATGTGGAAGGCCTCCAGCAACGGCAGGTCCAGCGGCAGAATGCCGGTGCGCGAGGCTATGTCACCGAGGACGGCCTGAACTGCCGCCGCGTCCGACGCAGTGACAACGAACCAAAGATTGAAACGATGCTCGCGCTCGTAGTTGTGGTTCACAGAAGAATAGGCGCTGATCAGGGCTGCGATTTCGTCGAGCCGCGCTTCGGGGACCGCCATCGCCGCCAGGGTGCTGGCACCCGCGCGCCCGGGCGCCACCACCGCGCCCACGCGCGAAATCGCCCCCGACGCTTGCAGGGCATCGAGGCGGCTGAGAACGTCGGACTCAGCGATGCCCAGCGCCGCGCCCAGGGTGGCGAAGGGCCGGGGGTCGAGCGGGAAGCCGCTCTGGAACCGGTCCAGCAACGCGCGGTCAATGGCATCGAGCGGGGGCATCGCTCAGCGTCCCTGCGCGTGGGCTCGCGCGCTCATGAAGATGCCGCTCGGGCTTTTCGATTCCAGCTCAGACAGGATCACGAAGGTCTCGCTGTCGTAGACCACCACGCGGTCGCTGTCGCGCGCGGAAACCCACATCTGCTCACCGCGGGGAGAAAACTCCATGTGCAGCACCGCCTTGCCGGGCGACAACTCGCGCACCGGCGCCAGGTTCTGTAAGTCGATCACCTGTACATGGTTGTTGTCGGGATGCGCGAAGTTCACCCAGGCCTGACGTCCGTCCGGTCTCGCAACAATGAACACCGGCTGGCCACGGACGGGAATAGCCTTCACCTGGCGCCAGTCACGGGTATCGACGACCAGTACCTCGTGGCGGCCGACGGCGGGGAGCAGGAGCAGGCCACCGGCGCGACCCCAACCTTCGAGATGCGGCATTTTGTACACCGGCAGTGGCGCCTCGCCCTTGCCGTAGCCGTCGAGGATGCGGCGGACGCCGGCCTCGATGTCCCACAGGTCGAGCAGTGCCAGCCCGTCCTCGCCGAACAGACCGGCGATGTAGAACCGTCCGTCCGATGTAATGTTGCCGTCGTAAGGGAGGCGGCCAACGCCAGGATATTTGCGCAGTACCGGCGCCGCTGGGTCGGCGCATTCGGCGACCCAGATCTCGCCTGCATCGTAGAGCGAGAAGACGAACCGTCGACCGGGCGCCGAAACCAGCCCGACGACCTTCGAACGCATCGCGCCGCCGGCACTGACGGCGGGAATGTCGGCGACCTGCGCGAGCGTATCGGTGCGGAATAGCTTGACCCCGCCAGGGGTATAGTTGCCGACGGCGAGCAGCGTGCCGTCCTGCGATATCGCGCCGCCGATGCTATTGCCCGACTGCACGACACGGGCGACGATTTCTCCCGATAGCAGATCGACCTTCGACAACCCGCCATCGCGGCCGAACACGAAGGCGTGGCGGGCGTCGCGACTAAACACTGCCGTCGCGTGGGACAGGTCGCCGAGGCCCGGCACTTCGCGCAGGATCGTCCGTGCAGTGGTGTCGACAATCTGTGCCTCGCCCGTCGCCCGCTCGATCACCAGGGCGAGGTCGCCGGTGCCGCGTGGCTCCGGGCCCGCGGCGGTGAAGAGCAGTGCCACCCCGAGAAGCCATCCCCTAGCGCGCATCGCCGAGCTCCCCGCTTCGCAGGCGCGACACCAGCCAGTCGGCTTCGGCAGGTGCGATCTCAAACCGCCAGGGCGGCATCGGAGTGCCCGGCCGGCCGTCAAGAATGGTGGAGACCAGCACGTCATCCTCCCTGGGTGCGATCGCCCACGCGGTCAAAGGCGG
Source organism: Alphaproteobacteria bacterium (assembly GCA_026400845.1). Classification (GTDB taxonomy): domain Bacteria; phylum Pseudomonadota; class Alphaproteobacteria; order Acetobacterales; family Acetobacteraceae; genus CAIYPH01. The sequence goes on along the minus strand of JAPLOH010000216.1, from coordinate 3,181 downwards.
GCCAAGGCCGCCCTTCATCGTCAGCCCGTGGCACGAGCCGCAATCCTGCTTGAGCAGATGCAGCAGCGCCGCCTGGCGCGCCGGCACCGGCTCGCCGAGGGTGGGTGCCGCAATTGCCATCAGCCCGAGGATGACGGGCACTCTAAACATGTTCCATCGCAGCGGCGGCCGGCAGCGCCCGGAAACCGGGCAACCCCAGCAGTTCGGGCAGCTGGCAAGCATTGCCACCGGCGAGCGCCACGACGCGGCCGATCACGAGCAGGACTGGCGAGCGCAGACCGGCGGCAAGGATACGTGCCGGCAGGTCGTGCAGGGTGCCCAGGCAGTCCTGCCGCGCCGAAGTCGTGCCACTCGCCAGGGCGGCGGCGGGGGTGGCCGGATGCAGCCCGTGGTCGACAAGTCTGGCACAGATCTCCGCCGCATTGGACAGCCCCATGTACACCACCAGCGTAGTATCGGGGTCGGCCAGGCTGGCCCAGTTCAGGGCGAGCGGGGTGTCCTCGCGGCAATGGCCAGTGACGAAACGGACGCCGGTCGCTAGTCCGCGATGGGTCAGCGGGATACCAAGTTCGGCGGTGCAGCCCGACGCCGAGGTAATGCCGGGCACCACCTCGACGCGAATGCCGTGCGCGCGCAGGAACAGCGCCTCCTCTCCGCCGCGGCCGAAAATCAGTGGGTCGCCGCCCTTGAGCCGCACGACGCGGCCGCCCTCGCGAGCGAGGCGGAGCAGAAGGGCGTTGATTTCGTCCTGGTCGAGCTCGTGCCGACCGGATGCCTTGCCGGCCGAGATGCGCCGCGCGTCGGCACGGGCCAGCGCCATGATGGCGGGTGAGACGAGGCGGTCGTGCACGACCACATCGGCCTGTTTCAGCAGGCGGCTGGCCTTCATCGTCAGCAGGTCCGGGTCGCCAGGCCCGGTGCCAACGAGGTAGACTGGTACTGGTTCTTTCACGTCCGGTCCTCCGTGAGCGGGACGGGCTGCGGAGCGGGCGCGCCGCTCCGCAGCCGCCTGCCTCAGTAGATGTCGTGTTGGGTGTTGTAGACGTTGAACTTGCCGGTCGGTGTCACCAGCCGCGGATCGCGGATCACCGTCTTCAGCTTCAGCGTCTTGTCGTCCACCACGACGATGGCGGATTGCTGTATCTTGCCGTTCCACACGGAGAACCAGATTTCGGTGCCGTCCTTGTTGAACTCCGGCTGCACCACGCGGCGCTGACCTTCGGAGATCCCCGACCATTCGCCGATCGGAAGCACCACCGGGTCTTTGGCAGTGTTCTTGATGTCGAACACCGCAACCGCACCGGCGATGCTGGGCTCCGGATTGAGCGGCGTATCGACATAAAGATGGCTCGACGACGGGTGGGTCTTAATGAACAGCGAGCCGCCACCCTGGCCGTGCAGGGTCTCGACGACCTTCCAGGCGTATTGCTTGTTCTTCTCGGGATCGGTCCCGATCAGCACCACGGCGTCGGAACCGAGATGGCTGGTGGCCCAGACCGGTCCGTATTTCGGGTGGAGGAAGTTGGCGCCGCGGCCGGGATGCGGCGTGGTGTCGGCTTCGACCAGGGCGGCCAGGGTATCGGTCTTCGTGTCGATCACGGCAATCTTGTTGCAGGCGTTTGCGGCCACCAGGAAGTAGCGCCCGGTGCGGTCGAACCCGCCGTCATGGAGGAAGCGCTCGGCTTCGATCTCGGTGATCTTGAGGTTCTTCAGGTCAGAGTAGTTGACCATCATCACCTTGCCGGTTTCCTTGACGCTGACGAGGAACTCAGGACGGAAGTGCGAGGCGACGATCGAGGCCACGCGCGGCTCCGGATGGTATTCCTGGGTATCGACCGTCATGCCACGGGTGCCGACGACCTTGAGCGGTTCGAGCGTATCGCCGTTCATGATCACGAACTGCGGAGGCCAGTAGGCCCCGGCGATGGCGAAGCGATCTTCCCAGCCTTTCATCTTGGACGTCTCGACCGAACGGGCCTCGAGCCCGACCCGGATCTCGGCCACCTTGTCCGGCGTTGCCATCCACATGTCGATGAGGTCGACCTTGGCATCGCGGCCGATGACGAACAGATAGCGGCCCGAGGCAGATACGCGGGATATGTGCACCGCGTAGCCGGTCTTGATGATCGTGATGATCTTTTTTGTATCGCCGTCGATCAGGGCGACCTCGCCGCTGTCACGCAGGGTGACGGAGAAGATGTTGGCGATGTTGAGGTCATTCATCTTCTTCGTCGGCCGCTGAGCCGGGGGCACGATGACTTTCCAGGAATCCTTGATTTCCTTCATGCCGAATTCGGGCGGTTGCGGCGGTTCGTTGAGCAGGTAGCGTGCCATGATATCGACCTGCGCCTCGGTGAGGTCACCCGAGGTGCCCCAGTTCGGCATGCCCGCCGGCGAGCCATAGGTAATGAAGTTGCGAAGATGGTCGAGGCCAAGCTCGCGGGTCTTGTCTGGAGTCAGCGCCTTGCCGGTTGCGCCTTTGCGCAGGACACCATGGCAGCCGGCGCAGCGCTGGAAATAGACCTCGCGGGCCTGGTTGAATTCCTCGGCTGTCAATGTCGGTACCCCAGGTTTCGCACCTGGCTGCTCCATTTTCTGCCCCTTGAGGACATCGAGGCTCGGAGAATATGAGCTGCCTGGGGTGGTCTGGTGCCCGGGCTGCGGCGGTTGGGTCTGCGCCTCGGCAATACCGCCGACAGCGAGCATGGTGGGCACGGCGATGCCGGCGGCCCAGGCTATGATCGATCTGGCCATGATCTCTAATTCGTCTCCCTTTGATGGTCGGCTGTGCACGGTTTGGCGGATCACGCTTCCCCGGATCGCGAGGATCAACGCCGTGAGCCTAACGACGCACAGGCAGCCGCTCTTTGTGCGGGGACAACGTTCAGCCGCCGTGCATCGGGAATGATCGGGGTTGACAGGCGGGCCACGATCCGCCCCGGGAGGCAGGACAATCGTGACCCATGGCAGCACGATCCGAGGCGGCCGGCTGCTGCGGGCGGCTCTGGTCATCTGTCTCGCCCTCATCGTGGTCATCACGCAGGCCGCTCTAGTCAGCGCGGCGGGCACCCCCGGCCTTGCTGACCTGGCTGACCTCTTCCCGGGAGCCGACTCCATCGATCCGGCCAACGGCCAGGAGCCCCGCGCGGTCCTGCGGGCGGGCAACGTCGTCGGTTGGGTG
>JAPLOH010000260.1 GCA_026400845.1 Alphaproteobacteria bacterium | reverse complement strand
GCGCGGCGCGCCGCTCAACGTGACGACGCCGACGCCACGGCCGGAGTCGTTCAAGTAAGGAAGAAGTTCTTTTTTGAAAAAAAGAACCAAAAAACTTTTACCCGTTTGCTCCGCACCCTCCATGGGGAGAGCGGAGCAAGTGGATAAAAAGTTTTTGCTTCTTTTTTTAAAAAGAAGCGCTTCCTTCCTTTTCTATCAGCCCGGCTTCTTGTCCGGGCTCGGCGTCACCGGCAGCGGAATAAAGCGCGGCGATTCGCCGGACTGTACCAGCATCAGCACGGACTTGCGGCTGGCCTTGCGGGCCTTCTCGATCCGATCGCTCACGTCGCCAGGGGTGGAAACGCTCTCCTGCGCCACTTCGACGATGACGTCACCCGGCTTGATGCCGCGTTCGGCGGCCGGCGAACCGGCCTCGATATCGGTGATCACCACGCCCTTCTGATCCGGGCCGATCGAGAACTTGCTGCGCAGCTCGGGCGTCAGCTCGGCGAGCTTGATGCCGAGACCGGCGAGCTCGACCGGCTTGCCCGCAGGCGCAGGAGCCGCCTTGCCGCCGGCCGAGGCCTGTTTCTGCTCGTCCGGCAATTCGCCGACCTTGACAGCGAGCGTGATCTCCTTGCCGTCGCGCCACACGGTGACCGGCACTTCCTTGCCGATATCGGTCTGGGAGACGATCAGCGGCAGATTGCGCATTTCCTTCACGGCCTGGTTGTTGAACTTCAGAATGATGTCGCCGCTCTTGACCTTGCCCTTGTCGGCCGGCCCGTCATCGTTGACGCCGGCGACCATGGCGCCGCTCGCCTCCTTGAGACCGACGCTTTCAGCGATCTCGGGCGAGACCTGCTGGATCCGCACGCCAAGCCAGCCACGCCGTGCCTTGCCAAAATCGCGCAACTGGGCGACCACGGTTTTAGCCATGTTGGACGGTATCGAGAAGCCGATGCCGACCGAACCACCGGAGGGCGAGTAGATCGCCGTGTTGATGCCGATCACCTCGCCATCCATGTTGAACAGCGGGCCACCGGAATTGCCCTTGTTGATGGCGGCGTCGGTCTGGATGAAGTTGTCGTAGGGGCCCTGATCGATGTTGCGGCCGCGGGCGGAGACGATGCCCGCCGTCACCGAGCCGCCGAGGCCGAACGGATTGCCGATCGCCACCACCCAGTCGCCGACGCGAGACTTGTCGGAGTCGCCGAACTTCACCGCCGGCAGGGGCTTGTCGGTCTCGACCTTCAGCACCGCGATGTCGCTACGCTCGTCACGCCCGATCAATGTCGCCTTGAGGCTGGTATTGTCCTGCAGGATGACGTTGATCTCGTCGGCGCCGTCAATCACGTGGTTATTGGTGATGACGATGCCGCCGGCATCGATGATGAAGCCGGAGCCCAGGCTCTGCGCCCGGCGCGGCGCCTGGTTGCGGCCCGGCGGCGCCCCGTTGGGGCCGTTGGGGCGGTTGCGCTCCATGAACTCCTTGAAGAACTGCTCGAAAGGCGAGCCTGGCGGAAACTGCGGCATGTCTGGCCCGCGACTATCGGCGCGCGCCTGAAGGGTCTGGCTGGTGGAGATATTGACCACACCCGGCAGCAGTTTCTCCGCCAGATCGGCGAAGCTCTCGGGTGCCGAGCGGGCAAAGGCCGGCGGCGCAAGCACCGGCGCCACGAGCGGGGCGGCGAAGGCCAGCGTGAGGGCCAGGGCGGTTGTGCGCAGGAGGGGGCGGGTCAGTCGCATGAGCGGATGTTCCTGGGACAGGCAGCGGAAGCAATAGCCGATACTATCATTTCGGAGTTACCACAGCGTGCGGCATCTCATTAAGAAGTCGCAAGAAGTCAGCATTCGGGGTCAGCACCAGACGCGAGTTGCCGGCCGCGAAAGCCTCGCGATATGCGGTCAACGTGCGCCACACCTGGAAGAATTGCGCGTCGCGCTGGAATGCATCGGCATAGACCGCGATCGCCTGCGCCTCGCCCTGGCCACGCAGCTGGTCGGCCTTGGCGCGCGCCTCGGCCAGCAGCACGGTGCGCTCGCGATCGGCATCGGCGCGGATGCTGGCGGAGGCCTCGGCGCCTTCGGCCCGAGCCTGGGCGGCGACGCGCTGGCGTTCGGACTGCATGCGCGAGAGAATCGCCTGGGTGTTCTCCTGTGGCAGGTCGGCGCGCCGGATGCGGACATCGTCGACCCGAATGCCGAAGTCCTTCATCTCCTCGTTCACGTGGTCGCGGATGAGGGCCATGATGCGGCCGCGGTTGGAGGACAGCACATTGAGCAATTGCTCATTGCCCAGCACGCGGCGCAGCGAGGAGGAAACCACCGAATTCAGCCGGGCGCGGATGCCCTGCTCGGTCGGCCCGACGGCCTGATAGTAGCGCAGCGGGTCGGTGAT
>JAPLOH010000256.1 GCA_026400845.1 Alphaproteobacteria bacterium | reverse complement strand
TAATCGTGTCGCCTTTGCCGTGGCGTAGGGTTCAACGCGCGGGAGCGTACCACGACGTGGCGAACGTATCCACGGATTTGCGGAGTGAGGCCGCCGAGGTATCCCCCCCACGCTCTGAGAGCCTGACCGGCATATGTTCCGGCTGGTTCGCCGGGCTGTTCCCGCGCCAGACGATCCGGGGCCCCTCCACCTCCGGCCACACCCGCATCTCCAGCAGCGTCGCAATCACGGCGCGGGCGAGCATCGAGCCGGGGCAGATAGGCTCCCCGCCGCCAAACGTCACACCGCGGGCCGCTCCTCGCGTCAGGCCGCCCGGGACCACCCCTCGGCCGGCACGCGATACCGCGGCAACCCGTGCGCGATGACCTCGATCGTCACCTCCCCCGCGAACCCCGCCAGCAGCGAGGCCGCCAGATGCCCGTGCCCGTCGCTCCAGCGATGCGTCCCTTCCGAGCCATGGAACCCCGGCCCAAACCCGGCCCAATCCGGCCCGATCTCAAGCCGCACGCCATCGCCCAGCACCCGCATTTCCGCCACCGCCACGCCCAGGCGCCGCGCATCGCCGCCCGCGTGATCGCGCCCCGGCACATCGCTCCGCGACGCCAACACGAGCGCCCCCGGCAACCCGCCGTCCCGCACCGAGAGGCGGAACCGGTGCGCTGCGCCGTCGCGCCACTCCGCGTCCACCCGCCGGCCATCTACCAGCAGTGCGATCTCCGCGCCTTCCTCATACCGCCCCTCGTCCGCGCACCCGAGCCGCGCCCGAACCGCCGCGACCCCGGCATCACCCCACTCCGCCCGCGGCGCGCAGAACGCGTCGCGCACCGGCTCATCGTCAGGATACAGAGCGGCATATTCCGCATGATTGTGGAAACTCAAGCGGTTGCCGGTATCCGCAAAGCTCTCCGCCCACACCCCATGCGCCATCACGCAGTCATGGCTGTCGAATTCCGGATTGAAATAATCGATCTCGTCAAGCCCCGTCACCCGCCTTATCGTGCTGCCATTCAGCAACAACGCTGCCGGCACCAGCACCTCATCGATCAACAGCGCATGCTCGGGCGAAACCACAAGGTCCCGGTCCGGCAGCCCGCCGCCCAAAGCCCCGGCGGCGATCCACACCGGCCAGCGATCCGACTCCTCCGCCAGGAAGCGCCCGGCAAAGCGCTGCCGCCCCACCCATTTCACCTGCCGCACGCCGCCGAACCGCGTCACAACGTGATCCCCGATCCGCACATCCTCGATCGCCACCTCGCCATCCGGCGTCGCGATCCGCGTGCCACGCAGGAAGCAGTTGGTGAAGCTGAGGTCGGTCCCGCCCGCCCCATCGGATGTCAGGTTGAACAGTGCCCCGGCGGCGAAAGTCTGCGATACGTTGAGGCTGAACAGCGTCGCGCCGCCCGAACTCAGGATATTGAGATGGCCCGCCCCATCCGGCGCCGCCGTCTCGCCGGCGTCGAACGCCAGGTTGGTGAAATTGAGTGTGTCATCGACACTGAAGCCCGACACGGTCACGCCCGAGAACGCGCTCGTGGCGCCCGCAACCGTCCAGGCCGCGTTGGTGTCGAGAACAATGCTGTTGAAGTGCTGAAACGTCGTTCCGAACCCGGTGATGGTGCCAGCGCTCGCGCCCGCCGCCAGCTCCAGCGTATTATTCCCCCCGGTGCCGGCGTCCACCTTCCCGACAAACACCGCCCCGGGGGCCACGATCACCCGGTTCGCAACCCCGTTCCTCATCTGCACGGCAGTGTTGCCGCCGCTAATCGTGCCTGCGTTGGTCAGCGTGAGGGCGCCGCGCGCATACACGCCTGTCGTCGCGGCCGTGATCAGGGACGCCGCACCGCTATTCGTGATCGTGCCGCTGGACCGCAAGTAAATCCCGATCCCACCGGCGGCCGCGAATTGCCCTCCGCTGATCGTCCCCTCATTGAAAACTGTCGCCGACGAGGAGTTGAACACGACCCCGACGGCGTCGCCGTGAATCAACGAAGCCGTGCCCGTGTTGGTCACCATCCCACTGCCGATCACCACGCCATCGATCGCACCGGTCACCGTGCCTGCATTGGTGATGGTGGTATAGTAGCCAGCCTTGATCCCGATCCCCCCGCCTTGGATCAGCGAAGCAGTGCCCGAATTGGTGATTGATCCGCCGCCAGTCGATTTTATTCCGTAATATTTAGTCCCGATGATACTGCCTTGGTTGGTAATGATTTCAGTTCCGAATGTCAAAACACCTGTATTCGTACTCAAAATCTTCGAGCCAGTGCCCGAGTTAGTGATCGTTGTAGTGTTCTTTCCAGCCACGCCATAGTTGACGGCCTTAATGGTTCCTTCGTTCGTCAAACTCAAATCTGTATTGGTGAACTGATAGAGAGCATGCACGCCGAAACCGGTGCCGAAAATATAGGAGGCGGTGCCCGAATTGGTGATCACCCCCTCACGAATCCCCTCATTTCAATTCAGCCTGATCTAGCCCCGATTCGCGGCTGTCCCGTAGAGGCTGCGTTTCATCGCGGGGCGGGTTGGAACAATGGTCAAGGCGGCGCGTTTCGGGGAGATTCGCGGCTTCATCGG
>JAPLOH010000255.1 GCA_026400845.1 Alphaproteobacteria bacterium | reverse complement strand
GATTTGGCCTTCGTAGGCGGCGGGGCCTTTGCGGAAATGGGCGGCTTCCGCCAGGGTTTCCACGAAGGGCATGTCGATGGGGTAGAGTTTGGGGGCGCGGGGGCGGGGGCCGGATTTGGAGACGTGGCCCCAGAGGGGGTGGCCGACGACCTCCTCCGCGATGGCGACGGCCTCGATGAGCTTGTCGAGGTTGTAGCCGGTTTCGATGCCCATTTCGTGGCAGAGATCGACGAAATCCTCGGTCGGCACGTGGCCGGCGGCGCGGCCGTTGCCGCAGTAGGGGCAGCCGCCCATGCCGCCGAGGGAGGTGTCGAACTCGCGGGCGCCGAGCATGAGGGCCTCGTAGTAGCTGGTGAGCGAGGCGCCGCGCTGGTTGTGCAGGTGCATGTGGAAATCGGTGATGCCGGGCCAGCGCTCCTTGATGGCGAGCATGGTTTCGCGGACGAGGTGGGGCAGGTTCCAGCCCATGGCTTCGAGGAAGGAGACGCGGGTGACCGGGATGCCGGCTGCCTCCCACTTGCCGATCATGAGGGCGAGGAGGTCCATGCGTTGCTGGTGGGTGAAGGGGCCTTCGAAGTTGGAGCCGAAGGGGTTGCCGATGCCGACCGAGGCTTTCTGGGCGCCGGCGGCCTGGGCGGCGGCGATGGTGGCGTCCATCGCGGCGATCTGCTGGGCCTGGGTGCGGTTGTAGTTGCGGCGGGCGAAGCTGTCGCAGAGCTCGACATGGGTGCCGAAATGCTGGCCGCGGCGGCGGACGTCGATCTTGGGGTAGTAGGAGTCGGCGCGCTCGAAGCCGCGCTTGTTGAAGACGGCGGCGGTGTAGGTGACGCCGGGCTTGGGGACGAAGCGCTCGGCGATTTCGTCGATGCAGGCCATCGAGGGCGTCCATTTCGGGTGGGCGAAGGAGCCGATGGAGATGATTTTGGCGCCGGTTTCGCCGAGGGCGTCGAGCAGGCGGAGCTTGGCTTCGACGGGGATGCTGGCGCTCTCGATCTGGAGGCCCTCGCGCATGGTGTCGTCGATGATGGTGACGGATTTGGGCAGGGTGCTCATGGACGGTCGCTCCACCGGTTTGTTGGGGCGGTTATAGGAAGCGCGGCTGGGGCTGGCAAAGCGGGGCTTTGCGGTTGGGGTGGGAGGGGCTATCGAGGCCGCCATGGTGGGAAACGCGCAGGCGCGGTGGCTCGAAAACCGGCGCGGTGCGGCGGCGATGGCGGCTGCGATGGTGCTGATCGTCATCAACGACACGATGATCAAGGTGGTGAGCGAGAGCCTGCCGGCAGCGCAGACGATCGGGCTGCGCGGCGTGTTCGCGACCGCGATGGTCCTGGCGGTGGTGCTGGCGCGCGGGCTCGGCGGCAGCCTGCATTACCTGACGGATCGGCGGACGATGACGCGGGGGGCGCTCGATGTGCTCAGCACCTTCACCTATCTGGTGTCGCTGTTCCACATGCCGATTGCGGCGGCGACCGCGATCAATATGGCCGCACCCCTGATGATGGTGGGGGCGGCGGCGGTGATGTTGCGCGAGGCGGTGCCGTTCCGCCGTTGGGCGGCGGTGCTGGTGGGGTTTGCGGGGATGCTGCTGATCGTGCGGCCAGGTGGGGACAGCTTCAACGCCTGGGCGGCGCTGGCGCTGTTCGGCACGGCGGTGAATGCGATGCGCGATCTCTATACGCGGCGGATCGGCGCGCATGTGCCATCGCTGATCATCACGCTCGCCACCTCCGTCGCGGTGACGGTGATGGGGGTGGGGGTGACGACGGTGCAGGGGTGGCAGCCGGTTTCGGCGGCGCAGCTTGGGCTGCTGGCGGCGGCGGCAGGGTTTCTGTCGGTGGCCTACTATCTGATGATCATCGCCATGCGGCTGGGCGATG
>JAPLOH010000314.1 GCA_026400845.1 Alphaproteobacteria bacterium | reverse complement strand
TCATCAAGCGCACCACGCTCGAGACCTTCCGCCAGCAAAACCGCGGCGGCCGCGGCCGCAGCGCGGCCAGCACGCGCGGCGACGATATCGTGACCCGCAGCTTCAATGCCCATACCCATCAATGGGTTCTGTTCTTCTCCTCGGGCGGCAAGGCCTATCGTGAGAAGGTCTGGAAACTCCCCGAAGGCGGTCCGACCGGCAAGGGCCGTGCGCTGGTCAACCTGCTGCCCGATCTTGGGTCCGACACCATCACCACCGTATTGCCGCTGCCGATAGACGAGACAATGTGGGAGAACCTCAATCTCGCCTTCGCTACTGCGAGCGGCAATATTCGCCGCAACCGGCTGTCGGATTTCCGTAACGTGCGCTCCTCCGGCCTGATCGCGATGAAGCTCGACGAAGGCGATCATCTGGTCGGCGTCGCCACCCTGCGCGAGGGCGACGACATCCTGCTCGCCACCAGGCTGGGCCGCTGCATCCGCTTCCAGGCGACCGAGGATAACGTCCGCGTCTTCGCCGGCCGTGACAGCTCCGGCGTGCGCGGGGTCAAGCTGGCCGAGGGCAAGAAGCCCGACGTGGTGATCAGCCTCTCCATACTACGCCACACCGCGGCCTCCATCGGGGAGCGCGCCGCCTACGTTAAGCGTGCCAGTGCCCTGCGCCGGCGCAGTGGCGAAGACGAGCCCGAAGCCGCGCCCGTCGATATCGACGAGACCGGCGAAGAGGTTCCCGAACTCACCGACGCCCGCTTCGCCGAACTGGGCGAAGCCGAGGAAATTCTGCTCACCGTCACCGATACCGGCTTCGGCAAGCGCTCAAGTGCCTATGAATACCGTGTCACCGGCCGGGGCGGTCAGGGCATCACCAGCATCACCCTCACGCTGCGCACCGGCGGCGCCGTCGCCGCCACCTTCCCGGTCCGCGCCGGAGACGACGTCATGCTGGTCACCGATGCCGGCCGATTGATCCGTGTGCCGGCCGACCAGGTCCGCATCACCGGCCGCGCCGCCCACGGCGTCACCATCTTCCGCCTCGATGCCGGCGAGCGGGTGACCAGCGTGTTCCCGGTGATGGATGACAGCAGCGAAGACGGCGCCGCCGAACCCGAAGCCGGCGGCACCGGACCACTTCCGGCCTCGGGAGAAGAAGAGGACGGACATGGCTGAACGCATGCGCAAAGCGCTCTACCCCGGGACATTCGACCCGATCCACAATGGCCATCTCGACATCATCGGCCGCGCCGCCCGGCTGGTCGATCATCTCGTCATCGGTGTCGCGACCAACATCGGCAAAGGCCCGATGTTCACCATCGACGAGCGGGTCGAGCTTGTGCGCTCCGAATGCGCCGAAATCGCCAAGCGCACCGGCACCACCATCGAGGTGGTGCCCTTCGACACCCTGCTGATGACCTTCGCGCGCAAGGTCGGCGCCATCATGATCGTGCGCGGCCTGCGCGCGGTGTCCGACTTCGACTACGAGTTCCAGATGTCCGGCATGAACGCCCGGCTCGACCCCACCGTCGAAACCGTGTTCCTTCCCGCCAGCGAGCGCCAGCACTTCATCTCCTCGCGCTTCGTCAAGGAAATTGCCATTCTGGGCGGCGACATCACCTCCTTCGTGCCGCCTACCACCTTGGCGCGCGTGCAAGCGCGCATCCAGCAACCTTGACCACCAGCGGAGACTCCCCGATGCGCCGCCGCACCTTGCTCACCGCCGTTCTCGCAACCCCTGTGATGGGACCTGTCATGTCTGCTTCCGCTGCGCCCGCCGACGCCGAAAACACCCTTTATCTCGAGCTCAAGGACGGCCGCGTGGTCATCCAGCTCTTCCCCGACATCGCCCCCAATCACGTCGCCCGCGTCAAGCAACTCGCCCGCGCGAAGTTCTATGACGGCATCGTGTTCCATCGTGTCATCGAAGGCTTCATGGCCCAAAGCGGCGACCCGACCGGAACCGGCACCGGCGGCAGCAAGCTCGGCAACGTCGCCGCCGAATTCTCCCGCGCCAAGCACTTCCTGCGCGGCACCCTCGGCGCAGCCCGTTCGCAAAGCCCGGACAGCGCGGACAGCCAGTTCTTCATCATGTTCGCCGCCGCCTCCCACCTCGACGGCCAGTACACCATCTGGGGCCAGGTCACCTCCGGGATGGATTTCGTCGACAAAATCAAGCGCGGCGCCGGCGGCAGCGGCACCGTCACCAACCCCGACAAAATTGTCTCTATGCGCGTGGCCGCCGACGTGAAGGAGTGAACAACCCAGCCGCGCGCGCCTGATATTGACGGCACGCGCGGCATGGCGTTGAACCCGTCCGTCGCGGACGGGATGGGCCCGTAGCTCAGCTGGTAGAGCACGAGACTTTTAATCTTGGGGTCCCGGGTTCGAGTCCCGGCGGGCTCACCATATCTCCAAGGACTTACGGCCGCTCCTCCGGGGGCGGCCGAAGTGCTTTCCACGCTATCCCCCCGAAATCGCCAGAAGACACCGCCAATCGCCCCGGGAAGAAGTATCTGGGCGTGTCGGGACCGGTGCCAGGCCGTTCGCAATTGTCGAACGGTGCGTGGTCTGATTCAAACGGTCCGGGCGAATTGACCGGTCATGGCCTGCTGCCAGATGTGCGCGTAGACGTTGGTCGCCACCAGTTCGATTTCTTCGTCTGCGAACCGGGGCGTGGGTAGGCCCGTACGCCGGTAGTGTCCCCCGCCGGCCGAGCCCGACCGGGTGTAACTGCGCTATCATCGGCACATCTGAGCGGCCAAACAGGAAAGCACGCATGACCAAGAAAATCGACCCTGCCACCCTCGTCGCCCGGGTCGGCACCCTCTATCCGCCGCCTTTCGACACCCCGTGTCTCACGCGCGAGCGCAAGGCGCTCGGTGACGAGGCGGGACTGTCGCAATTCGGCGTCAACCTGCTGCGCCTCCCGCCGGGCGCCTGGTCGAGCCAGAGGCACTGGCACAGCAAGGGGGACGAGTTCGTCTATATCCTCGCCGGCGAAGTGGTGCTGGTCACCGATAGCGGGGAAGAGGTGCTGCGTGCCGGCGACGCCGCCGGGTTCAAGGCCAATGACGGTGACGGCCATTGCCTGCAAAACCGCAGCGGCGCCGATGTTCTGGCGCTCGAAATCGGCACCCGGGTTGACGACGACAGCGCCACCTACTCCGATATCGACATGCTGGCCCCCGCCCACGACAAACCGGCCCGCTATACACGCAAGGACGGCACGCCCTATCCGGACGGTGAGCGGCGCTCGGCGAAGGGGTGATGACAAGGGAAGGAAGGGCTTCTTTTTGGAAAAAGAAGCAAAAACTTTTTATCCGTTTGCGTCGTTCTCCCCGCGGAGAGAGCGAAGCAAACGGAAAGAAGTTTTTTGGTTCTTTTTTTTCAAAAAAGAACCGC
>JAPLOH010000281.1 GCA_026400845.1 Alphaproteobacteria bacterium | reverse complement strand
GGCGAGTCCGGCTCCGGCAAATCGGTCACCGCGCGGGCGGTGATGCGGCTGGCCCCCGAGGGCTCCGCGGTGCTGTGGAGCGGCGAAATCCACTTCCGCGGGCAGGACCTGTTGAAACTCGATGCCGACGCGATGGGCGATATACGCGGCCGCCACATCGCCATGGTGTTCCAGGACCCGATGGCCTCGCTCAATCCGGTGATGTCGATCGGCGCCCAGATCGACGACATCCTGGTGCGCCACACCGGCATGTCCCGTCGCGCCGCACGCCGGCGGAGTATCGAGCTGCTCGATCTCGTCGGCATCCGGGACCCCGCGCAGCGCGCCGACGACCACCCCCACCAGTTCTCCGGCGGCATGCGACAACGCGTGCTGATCGCCATCGCCGTCTCCTGCCAGCCCGCGCTGCTGATCGCCGACGAGCCGACAACGGCGCTCGACGTCACCGTGCAGGCGCAAATCCTGCGGCTGCTGATGCGGCTGCGGCGCGATCTCGGCATGGCACTGATGCTGATCAGCCATGATTTCGGCGTCATCGCCGGCATGGTGGAGCGGGTCTACGTGATGCACAACGGCGGCATCGTCGAGACCGGGCAGACCGACGCAATCTTCGCCGATCCGCAACACGCCTACACGCGTGCCCTGCTCGCCGCTGTGCCGCGCATCGAGCGCGCGGGGTGAGCGCCCCCCTGCTCCGGGTGCGCGACCTCTGCGTCAGCTTCCCGGCGCGGCGCGGGCGGCTGCCGGTGCGCGCCGTCGATCATGTCGGCTTCGACATCGCCGCGGGCGAGACGCTGGGCCTGGTCGGCGAGTCCGGCTCGGGCAAGACGACCACCGGGCGGGCGATCCTGCAACTCCAGCCGGTCAACGCCGGCTCGGTCGAACTGCTTGGCCAAGAGCTGGTGGCGATGCCGTCGCGGCCGTTGCGCGCGATGCGCCGACATATGCAGCTCGTCCAGCAGAACCCCTATTCGAGCCTCCACCCACGCATGACGGTCGCCAGCATCCTGGCCGAGCCGCTGCGCGTCCATCGCTCGGTGCCGGCACGGGCCATCCCCGAACGTGTCGCCGAGTTGATGACGCTCGTCGGCATGGACCCCGCGGTGGTGCAGCGCTACCCGCATGAATTCTCCGGCGGCCAGCGCCAGCGCATCGTCATCGCCCGCGCGCTCGCGGTGAACCCGGATTTCGTGGTGTGCGACGAACCGGTTTCGGCGCTCGACGTGCGGACCCAGGCGCAAATCGTGGAACTGCTGCACGACCTTCAGCGCCGGCTCGGACTGTCCTATCTGTTCATCGCGCATGATCTCGCGGTGGTCCGTGCGATGGCGCATCGCGTGGCGGTGATGTTCGGCGGCAGTATCGTCGAGCTCGGCCCGGCAGCACGTGTCTACGGCCAGCCCGCGCATCCCTATACGCGCAGCCTGCTCGATGCTGTGCCGGTGCCCGACCCCGCCCGCCAGCGCGCCCGCCTGCTGTCGGCCCAGGTGGACCTCGATTTTCGTGGCGGTGCGGCTGCGGAGGCGCCTTCGGCGCTGCACGAGGTCGCGCCCGGACATTTCGTGTCGCGCCGGTTCTGGCCGGCATGAGAGCGGTGGACATCAAAGGCGATCCATGCCACTCGAAATGTCATCTTTGCGACGCATGGGTCGGCAACACGGAGGTCCTGGCATGGGGTTGGGCGAAGATGGTGCAGGGTCCGCCCCCGGCGCTCTGAGCTGTCGGAATTTGCGCAAAACCTTCGGCGGCACCGTTCGTGCGCTCGATGACGTCTCGATCGACATTGCCGCCGGCGAATTCTTCACCCTGCTCGGCCCGTCCGGCTGCGGCAAGACGACCCTGCTGCGCGCCATCGCCGGGTTCGAGGCGCAGGATTCCGGCACCATCCATCTCGGTGGCCAGCCGCTCGACGGGCTGGCGCCGCCGCAGCGGCCGGTGAATACGGTGTTCCAGAGCTACGCCGTCTTTCCCCACATGACGGTGGCCGAAAACGTCGGCTTCGCGCTCGAAATGCAGCGCCGTCCGAAGGCGGTGATCGCCGCGCGGGTGGAGGAGATGCTGGCGCTGGTACGCCTCCAGGGGCTTGGTGGCCGCAAGCCCTCGCAGCTCTCCGGCGGCCAGCAGCAGCGGGTCGCGCTCGCCCGCGCCCTGGCCGCCACGCCGCGGCTGTTGCTGCTCGACGAGCCGCTGAGCGCGCTCGACCTCAAGCTGCGCAACGAGATGCGGCTCGAACTGAAGCGCCTGCAAAGCGAAACCGGCATCACCTTCGTCTTCGTCACCCATGACCAACACGAGGCGCTCACCATGTCCGACCGCATCGCGGTGATGCGCGACGGCAAGGTGTTGCAGGTCGGCACGCCGACGGAAATCTATGAGCGGCCGGCCCTGCGTTTCGTCGCCGACTTCATTGGCGAGGCCAACCTGCTGGAGGCCACCCGCATCGCCCCGGGCCGCTTCCGCCTCGCCGGCGGCGCCGAGCTGGACGCCGCGGAGGACACGGGGCCGACCGGGCCGGTCACGCTGGTGCTGCGCCCGGAGCGGGCGCATCTCGCGGGGCCGGATGAGGCGGAGGGGCAGTCGCTGGCGGGTGCGGTGGAGCAGGTGGTCTACGACGGCGCCGACACCACCTACCATATCGCCCTGGACAGCGGCGCCACGCTGCGATTGCGCGAACCGAGCCACGGGGCGCCGGCGCAGGCCCGGGCAGGCGATTCCGTCCGAGTCCGGATCGACCCTGCTTCGTTGCGCGCGGTGCCCGATTGAAGCGCGGCCGGGCCCTGCTGCTGCTACCATCGGGGATCGTCATCGGGGCGGTGCTGGTGCTGCCGCTCGTCATGCTGCTGGTGATCTCGCTGATGCAGCGCAACCCCAATGGCGGTATCGTCTGGGGCAGCTTCACCGTCGATGCCTATGTCTCCTTCCTGTGGGAGCGCGGGTTCAGCGGCGAGCGGGAACTGAACTGGGACTATGTGGCAATATTCGCCCGCAGCTTCGCCCTGGCCGGCAGCGCGACGGTGACGAGCTTCGCGATCGCCCTGCCGACCGCGCTTTGGATGGCCTTCCAGCCGCCGAAGCGCCGGCTGCTGCTGGTGTTCCTGGTGACGCTGCCGTTCTGGACCAACCTATTGGTGCGCAACTATGCCTGGATGCTGCTGCTGCGGGTGGATGGAGTGTTCGAGCAGATCCTCCACACCACCGGGCTGCTCACCGGTCGTCTCGGCATCCTCTACACGCCCACGGCGACGGCAATCGGCCTGACCTACTCCTTCCTGCCCTTCATGCTGCTGCCGATCTATCTCAGCATCGAGAAAATCGACCGCCGGCTGATCGAGGCGGCGTTCGACCTCGGCGCCGTTCGGTTCCGGGTGCTGACCCGGGTGATCCTGCCGCTCTCCATGCCCGGCATCGCCGGAGGGGTGGTGCTGGTGTTCATCCCCGGCATCGGCGCCTTCATTTCGCCCGAGCTGCTAGGCGGCGGCAAATCGATGATGGTCGGCAATCTCATCCAGGCCCAGTTCGGCTACAGCCGCAACTGGCCGTTCGGCGCGGCGCTGGCCTTCGTGCTGCTGGCCCTGGTGCTGGCGGCGACCTATCTGCACCGCGTGCGTTTCCGGAGCGCGCCATGAAGCGGCACCCGGACGTGCTGCGCTTTCCCGGCACAGGCGCCGTTGCCCTGGCGACCCTGCTCTACCTGTATCTGCCGATCGTCGTGGTGGTCGCGCTCAGCTTCAATGCAGGGCCGATGATCACCATCTGGTCAGGGTTTTCGACCGAGTGGTACGGCGCCGCCCTGGACTCGGAACCTGTGCGCCAGGCGCTGGTCAATTCGGCGATGATTGCCGTGGTCGCCATGCTCGCCGGCACCACCGCGGCGACCCTGGCCGCTCTCGCGCTGTCGGGCAATGCGCGCGTGGCGCTCGGCCGCCGTGCCGAGGTCGCCGAGCGGGTGATCGGCCTGCCGCTCGTCGTCCCCGAGATCGCCGGCGCGGTGGCGCTGCTGATGAGCCTGGTGCTGGTCGGCATCCCGCTCGGCCTGCCCGGCTTGATGGCGGCCCACACGGTGATCGCCATCCCCTTCGCCTATCTGCCGATCCGCGCCCGCCTGCACGACCTCGACCCCGCGCTGGCCGAGGCCGCCTCCGACCTCTACGCCAGCCCGTGGCAAAGTTTCCGCCGCGTCACCCTGCCGCTGATCTGGCCTGGCGTGCTCGGCGGTGCCATGCTCGCTTTCGTGGTGTCGCTGGGGGATTTCACCTTCTCGTTCTTCCTCTCCGCCCCCGGCACGACCACCCTGCCAGTCTACATTTTCGGCCTGATCCGCACCGGCCTGACGCCCGCCGTCAACGCCATCTCGACGATGCTGCTGTTCACCTCGATCGCCATCCTGGTCATCTCCCAGCGCCTGACCCGCGCGAAGGCCTGACACCCCAAGGAGGTTTCATGTTCCGCCGCCTGTTGCTCGCCGCCGCGATCGCCGCCGTGCCATCGCTTGCCCCGTCGCTCGCCGAGGCCCAAACCAAGGAGCTCAAGCTCTTCAACTGGTCGAACTACATGCCGCCCGATCTGCTCAAGCGCTTCGAGGCCGAGACCGGCATCAAGGTGACGCTGGACAGCTACGACTCCAACGAGTCGATGCTCGCCAAGCTCCAGGCCGGCGGCTCCGGCTACGACATCGTGGTCCCCACCGGCCCGACGCTGAAGAACATGGTGCGCGACGGCATGCTGCTGCGGATCGATGCCCCCAAGCTCGCCAATTTCAAGAACGTCGGCCCCGCCTTCGACAAGCCCGACTTCGACCCCGAGCGCGCCTACTCGGTGCCCTACATGTGGGGCACCACCGGCATCGCCTATGATACCGCGGTGACCGGCGGCAAGGTCGAGGACAGCTGGAAGGTGCTGTTCGATCCACCAGCCTCGCTGGTCGGCAAAATCGGCATGCTGAATGCACCTGGCGAAGCGTGGAACGCCACCGCGCATTACCTCGGCATCGACCGCTGCTCGGAGAAGCCCGAGGACGCCCAGCGCATCTATGACGCCCTGGCCAAACAGAAGGCTTCCGTCGCCATCTACTCCTCCAACGCCACCGCGGACCGCGTGGTCGCCGGCGAGGTCTCGATGCAGCAGATGTGGAACGGCGCCTACCGCCGCGCCAAGGCGCGCAAGGCGACGCTGGAGTGGATCTACCCCAAGGAAGGGCTCGACTCCTGGTCCGACAATTTCGCCGTGCCGAAGGGCGCGCCGAACCTGGAGAACGCCAAGACCTTCCTCAACTGGATGATGGACCCCAAGAACATCGCCGAGGCCTCCAACTTCCTTGGCTACAACAACGCCATCCCCGCCTCGGCGCCGCTGCTGTCGGAGGCGTTGCGAAACGAGCCGGCGATCAACACGCCGGCCGCGGCGCTGGCGCTGCTGCGCCCGGTTTCGACCTGCCCGGCCGGCTCGCTCGACCTGCGCGACAAGGTGTGGACGCGGCTGCGGCGGTAGGCGGCCGCTCTCTCCGACTAGAAGGAAGCGCCGGGACATGACCCAGTACCAGGACAACCACTACGTCCGCACCACCGACCTGACCACGCGCTACCCTGCGCTGGAAGGCGAGGTTCAGGCTGAGGTCTGCGTCATCGGCGGCGGCATGGCGGGGGTCGCAACTGCGCTCGATCTCGCCGAGCGCGGTCGCTCCGTCGTGCTGCTGGAGGCCAAGCGGATCGGCTTCGGCGCCTCGGGCCGCAATGGCGGCTTCGTGGTGCCGGGCTATCCGACGCGCCCGGCCGACCTGGCGGCCATGGTGGGCCTCGAAGACGCCCGCGAGCTCTACACCATGAGCCGCGGGGCGCTGCGGCTGATCCGCGCGCGCATCGCCCGCTACGGCATGGATGTCGGCGAGCTGGTGATGGGCCGGCTGATCTTCTCGATGGCCGAAGACGGCGAGGCGATGGCGGAAAACGCCGCCTACATGGCGAAGAACTTCGACCGGGAGTTGGAGGTGTGGTCGCCCTCCAAGGTACGGACAACGCTGGCGACCACGCGCTATGGCGACGGCTCGCTCGATCCCGAGGCCTTCAGCCTCGATCCGCTGAAGCTCGCCCGGGGCACCGCGGCCGCGGCGGTGGGACAGGGGGCGCGGCTCTACGAGGGCAGCCCGGCACTGTCGATCGTGCCGGTTGGAGCGCGCCACGAGGTGCGCACGCCGGGCGGCCGCGTGCTGGCCGATCACATGGTGCTGGCCGGGGGCGGCTACGTCAACATGGTCGACTGGAAGGTATGGGCGGCCACCATCCCGGTGGCGACCTTCGTGATGGTCACCGAGCCGCTCGGCGAGAATCTTGCCCAGGTGATCGGCACCAAGCACTCGCTGGCCGACCGCAGCTTTGCCTCAAACTACTACCGGCCGCTCGCCGACGGGCGGCTGCTGTGGGGCGGGCGGGTCGGCATGCTGATGCCCTCGGAAGAGGCGCTGAAGGCGAAGCTCTCGCGCGACATGGCCTGGTTCTATCCCGACCTTGCCGAGGTGAAGGCCGAGGTCGCCTGGGGGGGGCGGATGCCCTATCTGCGCCACCGCATGCCGATGATCGGCGCAATCGGGCCGAACCTCTGGGTGGCCACCGGATTCGGCGGGCTCGGCATGGGCATCACCACCATGGCCGGCTCGTTGATCGGCGCAGCGATCGCCGAGGGCGACACGCGCTGGCAGATGTTCCGCCGCTTCGGCCTGCCCTTCGCCGGAGGGCCGCTGGGGCGGCTGCCGGCGCAGGCGATCTATTGGGCCCACCAGGCGCGCGGCCGCCTGGCACGGCGGTAGCAGCCAAACGGATGAAAAGTTTTTGCTTCTTTTTTCAAAAAGAAGCGCTTGCTTGCTTCCTTCGCCACCCCCGCCTGAACAGCATAAGGAGGTCTCCGACGATGCGCCTCATTCGCTTCGCCCTCGCCGCCGCGGCGATCCTCGCGGTTCCGCTGCCCGCCGGCGCCCAGGATGCCACGCTGCGCATCGCGCTGGCCGATGACGCCGACATGCTGGACCCCACGCAGGCGCGCACCTATTCGGGCCGCTTCGTGTTCGCCGCCCTGTGCGACAAGCTGTTCGACATCAACGAGAAGCTCGAACTCGTCCCCCAACTCGCGATCGGCTATGAGTGGACGGATTCCAAAACGCTCATCCTGAAACTGCGGCCGGGCGTGAAGTTCCACGACGGCACCGAGATGGACGCGGCGGCCGTGAAATATGGTTTCGAACGGCATCTGACCTTCCCCGGCAGTACGCGCCGCGGTGAGATCGCGACGATCGAGCGGGTCGAGGTGGTGGACAAGCTCACGGCACGGGTGGTGCTGAAATCGCCGTCGTCGCCCTTTCTCTCGCTGCTGACCGATCGCGCCGGCATGATCGTCTCGCCCAAGGCCGCCGAAGCCATGGGCAAGGAGTACTGCTGGCGCAGGGGTCTGGTCGGGCAGGAAG
>JAPLOH010000229.1 GCA_026400845.1 Alphaproteobacteria bacterium | reverse complement strand
CCTCGACCACCACCTCGCTGCCGGTGGCATGCAGGTCCGCCAGCTCGACGCATTCGAGCGGCGCGTTGTGCTTGGTGATGGCCCAGGCTTTCATGATCGTGCTCTCCGGCGGCGTGTCGTAGTCATCTCGATTGACATGGTTTTTCCGCCGTGGAAAGCCTGTCGGCATGTATGACGGCCCCATCCTCGACGCTTTCCTGCACGGCCCCTGGATCGGCGGACCCGGGCGGACGCCGCGGGCGGACGTGGTTCCCTGGACCGATGATCGCCGCCTGCGCCGGGTGATGAGCACGTTCCACCATCCCGATCAGCCCGGCGGCGTGGCGCCGCGCCGGGGGCTTGCCGAAGTGCTGGCCGACATGGACGCGGCCGGTGTGGCCGCCGGCATTCTGGCCGCCAAGGTCTACTACCCCTCGACCCCGGAGGCGCTGCAATCCCTGCACGACGAGCTCGCCGCGCTGTCTGGCGCATCGGCGGGGCGGCTGCGCTGGATCGCCACCGTGCTGCCGCCGGAGCATGGGCCGGGTTCGTACTGGGACGTGATGGCGGGCCCGCGCACCATCCGCGCGCTCGCTGGCCTGCCGGGCCTGGTCGGCGTGCACATCACGCCCTCGCCATGGGGCCTCGCGCCGAACGACCGCTGGTACTACCCGCTCTATGCCGCCTGCTGCGACCTCGACCTGGCGCTGTTCACCTATGTCGGCATGCCCGGGCCGCTATGGCCGATGGGACCGAACGACCCGGCGCATCTCGACGACGTCGCACTGGCCTTCCCAGACCTTCCCATCATCGCCCATCACATCGGTGACCCCTGGAACGATATGGCGGTGCGCCTGGCCGCGCGGCATGCCAATTACTACATCTGCACCTCCGCTTGGTCGCCGAAAGCCTATCCGCCGGCGGTGATGGACTTCATGCGCGGCGCCTGGCACGGCACGCGTGGCGCGGAGAAGGTGATCTTCGCCTCCGACTACCCGCTGCTCGACATCGCGCGCGCCACCAAAGCGGCCCGCGCGATGCACCTCCCCGACGCCGACCTGCGCCGCGTTCTGCACGACAACGCGCGGGACTTGCTGTTCCGCTAGTTGGCTCGGCCTTGCGACAACCTCCCCTCCGGCGCGATAAACCGGCATGGACACGCACAGCTACGACATCATCATCATCGGTGCCGGCATCGTGGGGGCAACCTGCGCCGCCCAGATCGCGGCGGATCGGCGGGTTGCCCTGATCGAGGCCGAGGAGGCCGCGGGGTATCACACCACCGGCCGCTCGGCGGCGGTGTGGCTGCAGAACTACGGTCCGCCGGACGCCCAGGCCCTCACCCGCGCCTCCCGCGCCTTCCTCACCACCCCGCCCGCGGGGTTCACCGAGGCCAAGCTGTTCGCCCGGCGCGGCGCCATGTATGTCGCCTCCGCCCCGCAGGAACCGGCCTTGCGCGACATGCTGCGATCGGCACTCGGCGTGCGGGAAATCTCGCCTGCGCAGGCGCGCGCCATCGTGCCGGCCTTGCGTCCAGACGCCACCGTCGCCGCCGCCTACGAGGATGACGCCTACGATCTCGACGTCGCGCAGCCGCGCCGGGCGTATCACACGCACGCCGGCGGGCTACGATGTCGAAGTGACCGGCGGCGCCCTCTTTCGCGCGCCCGTCGTCGTCAACGCGGCCGGCGCCTGGGGCGACGTGATCGCTGGCCTGGCCGGCGCCCGGCCGATCGGCCTGGTGCCGATGCGCCGCACCGCCTGCATCATCGACCCCGCGCCCTACCAGGTCGCCGACTGGCCGATGATGAACGACATGGCGGAGAACTGGTACTGCCGGCCCGAGGCCCGCACCAAGCTCATGGTCTCCCCGGCCGACGAAACGCCGTCCCATCCGCACGACGTCCAGCCCGAGGAGATCGACGTCGCCATCGGCATCGACAACATGCAGCAGATGCTGGCGATCGAGGTGCGCCGCATCGAGCGCAGCTGGGCCGGCCTGCGCAGCTTCACGCCCGATCGCGGACTGGCCATCGGCTTCGACCCCGCGCTGGACGGGTTCTTCTGGTGTGTCGGCCAAGGCGGCTACGGCATCCAGACCGCGCCCGCGACCGGCCGTCTGGTGGCGTCCCTGATTGCCGGCAACCCCGCTCCCGAATTCGCCGATGTCGCCCGTCTGGTCGATCCGGCACGGTTCCAGGGGCGCAAACCCGTTTGATCCAACGCCCGGCGATCGGACTCGACTCCTCCGCATGTTCCATATATGTTCACAAACATGCAGCAAGGCGCCCTCTTCCCCGAACCCGCGACGGCACTCTCCGACGCCGAGATCACCGACGTCCTGCGCCGGGCCATCGCGCGGAGCGGGGTTCTGCCGCGCTCGGTCGAACTGCATCTCAACAGTATCGCCGCCGAATACCTGGTCGCTGAACTGCGCGCCGCCGACCTGGAAGTTATCCGATCGCGCAGCACCGGCGCGCTCGACTGAGGCAATGCCGCGACGCCGCGGCTGACCCACCGGAGCCCGGCATGCACCCGGCCCGCCCGACCATCACCGGCCGCGCCCTGGGCTCAGCCGCGACTGGGTGACCACCCATAGGCCTTGGCGCAGGCGCCGCCCATCAACATTGCGCGCTCGCTGTCGCTGAGCCGGTCCGTCATCAGGAAGGGCTTCACGCCGTGATCGTAGGAGAGGATGGCGAAGGCGCGCGTCCAGTCGGTGCCCCACAGGCAGCGTTCGAAGCCCCAGGCTTCGAAGATGTGGGCGAGCGGCGGCCAGATGTCGGGGTAGGGGTACGGAGGATGCGAGGGGGTACAGGCGCCACTGATCTTGATCACCACGTTGGCGCGTCGGGCGAGGTCCAGCACCTTGGGAAGGGCGGCCCAGGGCTGCAGCGGCGCCGGCGGCACGCGGGGTTGGAGGAGACCGAGATGATCGAGGATGATCGCCGTATTGGGGTTGCGGTCGACCACCGCGGTGCCGGCGTCGAGATTGCCCCAGCAATGGAGATTGACGGGCATGCCGTGATGGGCGGCGGCGCGCATGATGCGGTCGAGCCCGGGGTGGTCGGCACCCCATGCACCGTCATTGGGCATCATGATGCGCACGCCCACCGCGCCGGGGGTGCGTTTCCACTCCGCGATGGCGTCGGAGACCGCGGGATCCTCCGGGTCGACCGGCTTGACCAGGGCGAAGCGGCCGGGATGGGCGCGCTGCACTTCAACGGCGTAGCTCGCATCATACCGGTAGAGCGAAAAGGCGGAGATGAAGATGGCGCCATCGACGCCTACCGCATCCATCGCCGCCACCATCTCGTCGCCAGTCACAGGGGCGGGCCAGTTGGGCACGCTGTGCCAAGGGCGGCTGGGCGTGTTGGCCTCGTAGGCGTGGACCTGGGAGTCGATGATCGGCATGGGGCTGCTCCGCTGTCTTGTGCAGTGTGGCGAGCCTGGCGGCCCCTTGTCCAGCGCGCCGCCGCGATGCGGTCATGCGGCGTCCGCCGGTGCCAGCACGGCGGGCGGCAGGGTGGATGGTGAGGAAGGGTTGGAACAGTTTATCCCTGATATCGGGCGGGATGCCGGTGCCGTTGTCGCGCCCGCGGTTAGCCGACTCCGCCGCCTGGTCACCCTGCCACACGTCTTCGTCGGGTTGTCGCTGAACGCGCCCGTGACGCTGACTGGCGCCATCGTCGCCGAGTTCTTCGGCGCCCCTGGCGTTGGCCGCGGGTTTCGCGGCTCCGCCGAAGCGGCACGGCGTTCATTGCATTTGGCATGAACCGGAATCGCCTTGGCCGCCCCCGCGGTCAAGCTGAGTTCCGCAGCCCTGGTGCTGATCGAGCGCGCTGTGACATTCTGGCACCTATCACATCGGTGAAGGAGCCTCAGATGCGCCACATTGCCCTCGCTGCCGCTCTCACTTTCAACTTTGCCGCCATGGCCGAGGCCGCCGATAAGCTGACCCTGCAGCTCAAATGGGTCACCCAGGCGCAGTTTGCCGGCTACTACGTTGCCGCCGCGAAAGGCTACTACAAGGCCGCCAACCTCGATCTCGTGATCAAGCCGGGCGGCCCGGACGTGAATCCCGCGCAGGTGATCGCCGGCGACGGCGCCGATGTGGTGGTCGACTGGATGCCCTCGGCGCTGGCGGCCCGCGAGAGGGGGATTCCGCTGGTCAATATCGCCCAGGTGTTCAGCCGCTCCGGCCTGGAACTGACCTGCCGGCGGGACAGCGGCATCCGCACCCCCGCCGACTTCAAAGGCCGCACGCTCGGCGTCTGGTTCGCCGGCAACGAATACCCTTTCCTGTCCTGGATGGCCAAGCTCGGCCTCAAGACCGACGGTTCACCGGCGGGGGTGAAGGTGCTCAGGCAGGGTTTCAACGTCGATCCGCTTTTGCAGAAACAGGCCGCCTGCATCTCGACGATGACCTATAACGAGTATTGGCAGCTCATCGACGGCGGGATGAAAGCCGACCAGCTCGTGGTGTTCAAATACGAGGACCAGGGCGTCGCCACGCTGGAGGACGGGCTCTACACGACCGAGGCGAAACTCAAGGACCCCGCCATGGTCGACCGCCTCGCCCGCTTCCTGAAAGCCTCGATGGCCGGCTGGAGATATGCCGCCGCCCACCAGGATGAGGCGGTCAGGGTCGTGCTGGCCAACGACAGTGCGGGCGTACAGACCGCGGCCCACCAGAAGCGCATGATGGGCGAGATCGCCAAGCTGATTGCCACCGGCCCGCGCTCCCTCGGCCACCTCGAAGCCGCCGCCTACGAGCGCACCGTCAGCCTGCTGATGTCCGGTGTTTCGGACCCGGTGATCACCCGCAAACCCCAGGGCGCCTGGACCTACGATGTGTGGAACAAAGCGTTCCGCAACTGAGGGCGCGGCAGAGAAGCAGGTCAGGGCTGTGCCCCATTGGCGCTACGGGAGGATCGGGTGAACGCCTCGCTGACCCCGGCCGCCGCCTCGTCGCCGTGGCGCGGAACGGCTACGGCGCCACCGCGCCCTATCTCGGCGCCCCGGAGGTGCTGATCTTCCAAGGCGCCGCCTCCCCGGAGGTGACGCACCGCATGACGGCGCGGCTCGCGGCGCTGCTGCCGGGGGCGCGGCGTGTGGTGATCGCGGGCGGGCATATGGCGCCGATTTTTGCGCCCGATGCGGTAGTGGGGGCTATTTGATAGGGCGGGGCAGGAAGGCCAGGGTCCTGCCCTGGACCCGCAAAGGGGTCGTGGCCCCTTGGAACCCGTGAATGCTTGCGGCTGGGGCGATAGTCTTCAACTCCGAATGGCGATGTTCCTCGGCGGCAAAGCCTCGTTCACCAACACACTTAAAATTGCGTATCGGAAGGAAATGACGGCATGATACAGTCCGCCGACCGGGTGCCCCAGATCGCGCGTGTGCAGCAACCGCAATTCAGGAAGTGAGCGTCAACAATGATCACCGACAGCATGCTGGCCGCCGCGATAGATGCGATGCCCAACGATTTCGATAGCCATGACGTGATAATCAAGATCGCCCACGACAATCAGCGTGAATACATAGTCGCTTTACATGAAAAGGTGAGTGCGAATGTAAACGCACCGTTTCAGGCACTTCACGGAAGCTTAGGGACACGTATCAAGCATCGGTGCGACGCTGAGGGTTTTCAATTTACGCCGCCCAGCGACCATCAGAGCTCAGATATTTTTGGGCAGCTAAGTCATTGTGCGGCTTACCGAAAGGTCATCTAAAGCGGCGAGCGTAGAATCAAGCAAGCCATAGGATGCGTTAGCGAAACGCGACGCATCGCAGAAGTGTCGCCGGTCCAAGGTGCCACCGATGGTGGCCGTTCCGCTTTCGACCAATGAATATCGCCATGCTGCACTGCCGATGCGTCGCGCTGCGCTAACCCGTCCTACCGCTGCGGGGGGGGGGGAACTGACCGAGGAGCATGATCGAAATCCGGCCCCTCAATGCGTGGTTCGTGGCTTTGGATGGCGCAATCTAAGAAAAAAGACCGTTTATCGGTAAATAAGCCTTGACATTTTTGGTGACATCGACGATATTTCGGGAGAGCCAACCAGGAGCCACCGCCGCCGTGTCAACCATCTCCTCCGCACCGACCCCGCCTGCCGGCCTTGCGGCCGCGTTGGTGGTCGTGCGCCTGGTGATCGCGTTGCTCGAGCGGTTGTTTGCCGATGCCGGCGATCTGCCGGCGGACCATCCCGAGCGGCGGCAGTTTACCCGGGTGCTGGCGGAGCTTGCGCGCGCCGAGGCGCGGATTCTTGGCGTTATCGCGGCGACCGAAAGCTGCGCCGTGCTGTGCCCGCAGCGTGCGCGCGCCGTGCGTGCGCGCCGCGCCAATCTCCGGCCAGCCGCCGCGCCTGCGCTCCGCCGTGCCGTCGATTGGACGGTCGGGCGTGCCCTTCATGTCGCCCGCGCGCCGCCCGCGGATCGCAGGTCACGCTGCAATGAAGGAAGACCCGCTTCGGCGGGCGCTTTCGCGCGTCCATAATGCTTCATATTCGAAACGATAATCCGCCGGCGGCTTGCAATTGCCGCCCCGATTGGGCCAACCATCGCCCCACACCATCAGTGAGGCACGCCCATGACCATCTGGCCCGATAGCGAAGAGTTCCGTGCCGCGTGGCGCGCCGCCTGCACAAGCGATGCGGTGCTGGCCGCCTATGCCGGGCCGTGGGCGGCGGATTTCGCCATCGCGCAGGACAGCGCCAGCTTCGCCTTCGCCTTCCGCGATGGGCGCATCGCCACGTCGGATGCCGCGCCGGACTTCACCTTCGCCGCCCCCGCCGATGTCTGGGCGAAATTCCTCGAACCCGTGCCGCCCCGCCATCACCACGTCGTGCTCGCCATGCTCGCCCGCGTGCCGGAGGTGCGACTCACCGGCGACACCAAGCGCTTCGCCCAGACCTGCCACGTGCTGCGCCGGGTGTTGGAAATCGGCAAGCATCTCGCGCTCGGCGGGGCGTTGCCGGTGCCGAATGCGCTGCGCCCGGCGATCGGCCCGATTTCACCGGAGGGCCGCTCGGCGCGCAGTATCACCGTCCCCGTGCACGGCGTGCCGCACACCGTCTTCCTGGAGGAAGCCGGGCAGGGGCGGGACGTGCTGTGCCTGCACACCGCCGGCGCCGATCGCCGGCAGTTCCATCGCCTGATGGCCGATCCGCGCATCACCTCAGAGCATCGGCTGGTGGCGTTCGACCTGCCGTGGCATGGCGCCAGCGAACCCACGCCGGGCGCGCTGCCCGGCACCTGGCGGCTGACGACCGATCTCTATGTCGAGATCATCATGCAGTTCATCGCCGCCGCCGGGCTCCGCAACCCCATCGTGCTCGGCGCCTCGATGTCCGGCGAGATTTGTCTGGAACTGGCGTTGCGCCACCCCGAGGCGTTTCGCGGCATCATCGCCTGCGAGGCCACCGCGCGCATCGCCGGCCGGCAGACGCCGTGGGCATGGCACCCCGAGATCAACCAGTCGCTCTTTGTGCCGGAATGGATCCACGGGCTGATGGCGCCGCAGAGCCCCGCCGAGTGTGCCGCCGAGGTGCTGTGGCATTATGCGCAGGGCGGGCCGGGGGTGTTCTGGGGCGATATCCATTTCTATTCCGGCGAATGGAACGCCACCGACCGGGTGCACCGCATCGACACCAACCGCTGCCCGCTGGTGATGATGACCGGGGAGTACGATTATTCCTGCACCGTCGAGCTGTCGGAGGCGACGGCGGCGCAGATTCCGGGCGTGCGGTTCAGACGGATGGACGGCATCGGGCATTTCCCCTTCGCGGAGAACCCGGCTTTGTTCGCGGAGTATTTGCTGCCGGAGCTGGCGGCGCTGGGGTGATCAGCGCTCCAGCCACTCCCGCACGGCGGATTTCAGGAAGCCGAAATCCTCGGCCGAGACGTTGGGGTTGCCGGCGCGGTGGCCCCACACCGAGGGGATCGGGCGCAGTTCGCCGACCCGGAGATGCGCGAGTTCGGCGGCGTTGTCGGCGGGGGGGAAGTAGAGGTCGGTGCGGCCGGGCAGCAGGAGCATGCGGGCCTGGATGGCGTTGAGCGCGGCGACGAGATCACCATTGTAGAGCGGGTTGTCGCTGATATCGCCATTGTACCAGGTGACGAGCTGGGCGTAGAGGTTGGCGGCTCGGCGGGCGTGGTAGCGCTCCTCCCAGTCGGTGCGGAGGAAGGTGTCGAGGTCCGGCGCCTTGAGGGCGGTAAGATGGAGGTTGGCGCGGTAGAAATCCTGGCTCAGCGCCCAGCCGGCGTAGATATGGGCGAAGGCCTTGAGCGCCTTGCGGGGCTCGGACGAGAACTGGCCGTTTCCGATATATTCGGGGGCGGCTTCGAGGGTGCGGAGCAGGCTGGAGAGGAAGACCTTGTTGTGGGTGGCGGTTCGGGCGGTGCCGCAGACGGCGAAGGCACGCTCGACTTGGCCGGGGAACAGGGCGGCCCAGTGATAGGCCTGCTGGGCACCCATCGAGAAACCGTAGACGGCGGCGAGGCGTTCGATGCCGAACACCTCGCGCAGAAGCCGCGCCTGGGCGGTGACGTTGTCGTAAGAAGTGACGATCGTCGGCCAGTCCATCTGCTCGGCGGCGGAGGAGGAGAGGCCGTTGGAGAACATGGCCGTCGGGGCCGATCAGCCAGGCCATGTCGGGGTGGGTGGCGGAGTAGGAGCAGGGGTAGAGGATGACGTTGTCGCGCGCCGCGTTCAAAGTGCCGTGGCTTTGCCAGACGATTTTGGCGTCACGGATGAGGCCGCCTTTTTGGACTTCGAGGTCCCCGAGGGAGAAAGTGCCGCCGTTCTGGGGCCAGGACATGGAGGGTCAGCCTTTCTTCATGGCGGCGAGTTCGGCCGACAGACGCTCGACCTCGGCGCGTAGCCGCTCGGTTTCGTCCATCGGCGGCTTGGGTGGCTCGGCGATGGGCACGAAGGGGGTGAACAGGCTCATCGCCCGCTCCATCATCGCCATGTTCTGCCGCCCGACCTCCTCGATATTGCCGAAGGGGAAGACGGTGCCGATGGTTTTCTCGACGGCCTGGCGGACCTGCTCCTGCTGGCGGCCGAAATTGGCGAGGGATTGTTCGAGGAAATTGGGCACCAGGCCCTGCATGGAATCGCCGTAGAAGCCGATGAGCTGGCGCAGGAAGCCGGTGGGGAGAAGGGCGCGGCCCTTGGCTTCTTCCTCGACGATGATCTGGGTGAGGACGGAGCGGGTGATGTCGTCGCCGGTTTTCGCATCGTAGACCACGAAGTCGCGGCCCGCACGGACCATTTCGGCGAGCGAATCGAGCGTGATGTAGCTGGAACTCTCCGTGTTATAGAGGCGTCGGTTGGCGTATTTCTTCACGACGACCGGGGGTTTGTCGCCGGAGCCGGCCGGGTCGGTCTCTTTGGTCTGCGACATCGCTCACACTCGCGGTTGATCTGGGATTACGCTAGCATGATGCAGCGCAACATCCAAAAGCTTCATGCGACGGAGACGCGCCGGAGGACGAATGGCGGATGAGCGAACCGCAGACGCCGGATCTCGCGAAACTGGCGCAGGACTGGGTCACCCTGTGGCAGAGCGAGCTCGCCGCGATTTCGGCGGATCGCGAGGCGCAGGAGATCTGGCGGAGCTTGCTTGCGGTGTGGGCGGGCGTCGCTGCGAGCGCGATGAAGGCGCTGCCGCGCCATGACGGCATCTCTCCAGGGGGAGGTGGGGCCGCTGATGCGCCGAGGGCCGCGGCCGCTGCTGCTGCATCTGACCCTCGCGATGCTGAAATCGACCGCCTCGCGCGCCGGATTGCCGAGCTTGAACGCCGGCTCGACGGCATGGAGCCAGGCCGCCGCTGAAATCGCCGCCGCACTTCAGGGCCGCGAAATGGCGTTCTCCCAGGAGGTGCTGGCCGAGACGCTGCGCCAGGATGCCGGGCTGATCGGAGGGATCGCCGCTTATCGCGCCCATCCCTATGCCCGCACGCTCGCTGATCCGCCGGCGATCTGGGCGGAGGGCGGGAGTCGGATGCTCGACTATGCCGCCCCCGGTGCCAGCGGGCCGCCGGTGCTGTTCGTGCCGAGCCTGGTCAATCGTGCCTATGTGCTGGACCTCGCCGCCGACCGCTCGATGATGCGCTTCATGGCCGGGCAGGGGGTGCGGGTCGCGCTGCTCGACTGGGGATGGCCGGGGGAGGTGGAGCGGGGCTTCGGCCTCACCGACTACATCGCCGGGCGGCTGGAACGCGCCGTGATGGAATTCGGCGAACCGGTGGTGCTCGCCGGCTACTGCATGGGAGGGCTGCTGACCCTCGCACTGGCGCAACGCCGGCCGGACCTGGTTGCCGGACTCGCCCTCCTCGCCACCCCCTGGGATTTCCACGCCGCCGACCCGGATGCCGCCGCAAAACTCGCCGCCATGCTGCCCCTGCTCGAACCGGCACTGCAATTCAGCGGAACGCTGCCGGTCGACATGCTGCAAATGCTGTTCGCCTTGCTCGACCCCTGGGGCATCGCCGCGAAATACCGCGGTTTCGCCGACCTCGACCCGGCGAGCCCGCGTGCGCTCGGCTTCGTCGCGCTGGAGGACTGGCTCAACGACGGCATCCCGCTCGCCGCCCCGGTGGCGCGCGAGACGCTCAGCCAATGGTACGGCGCCAATGCCACCTCGCGCGGGGAGTGGAGGGTTCGTGCCGCCGGAAGCTGCGCGCCCTCTTGCCGCCCTCCTGCCAGGTGCCCATCTCATCGAGCCGAGGGCGGGGCATATCGGCATGGCCGCCGGCGCGTCGGCGGAGCGCGTGCTGTGGCGACCGTTGCTGGCGTGGATCAGGGGGCTCGAATGAGCGCGCTGACACGACTGCTGCGTTGCGATATAAGACCCTGAAATTCGAGGCCTGCAAGGAGAACACGGATATGGACGATATCGTCATTGTCGCCGCGGCGCGGACGCCGGTTGGCAGCTTCAACGGAGCCTTCGCCAACGTCGCCGCCCATGTGCTCGGGGCCACCGCCATCCAGGGCGCGCTCGCCAAGGCCGGGATCGATGCCGCGGACGTCGATGAGGTCATCCTCGGCCAGGTGCTGACCGCCGCCCAAGGCCAGAACCCCGCCCGCCAGGCCGCCCGCGCCGCCGGTGTGCCAGATGCCGCCACCGCCTTCGGCATCAACCAGGTCTGCGGCTCCGGCCTGCGCGCCGTGGCCCTCGCCGCCCAGCAGATCCGCACCGGCGAAAGCAGCATCGTCGTCGCCGGCGGGCAGGAGAGCATGAGCCAGTCCACCCACGCCGCCTATCTTCGCGCCGGGCAGAAAATGGGCGACATGTCCTTCATCGACACCATGATCAAGGACGGGCTGTGGGACGCCTTCCACGGCTACCACATGGGCACCACCGCCGAGAACGTCGCTCGCGCCTACCAGATCACCCGCGAGCAGCAGGACGAATTCGCTGTCGCCTCGCAGAACAAAGCCTCCGCCGCGCAGAAAGCCGGCCGCTTCGCTTCCGAAATCATCCCCGTCACCATCAAGGGCCGCAAGGGCGACACCGTGGTCGATCAGGACGAATACATCCGCCACGACTCCAACATCGAAACCATGACCAAGCTCCGCCCCGCCTTCAGCAAGGACGGCACGGTGACCGCCGGCAACGCCTCCGGCATCAATGACGGCGGCTGCGCCCTGGTGATGATGTCCGGCGCCGAAGCCGCCCGCCGCGGCCTCACGCCGCTGGCCCGCATCGCCTCCTTCGCCACCGCCGGCGTCGATCCCTCGGTGATGGGCACCGGCCCCATCCCCTCCAGCCGCAAGGCGCTCGAGCGGGCCGGCTGGAAGCACGAGGACCTCGACCTCATCGAAGCCAACGAAGCCTTCGCCGCCCAGGCCTGCGCCGTGAACAAGGACATGGGCTGGGATACCGCCAAGGTGAACGTCAACGGCGGCGCCATCGCCATCGGCCACCCCATCGGCGCCTCGGGAGCCCGCGTGCTCATCACCCTGCTCCACGAAATGCAGCGCCGCGACGCCCATAAAGGCCTCGCCACCCTCTGCATCGGCGGCGGCATGGGCATCGCCATGTGCGTCCAGCGCGA
>JAPLOH010000106.1 GCA_026400845.1 Alphaproteobacteria bacterium | reverse complement strand
TCTCCCACCCCGACGCCGGCAAAACGACGCTGACCGAGCATCTGCTGCGGGCCGGCGGCGCCATCCAGCTTGCCGGCAACGTGCGCGCCAAAGGCGAGCGGCGGCGGACGCGGTCGGACTGGATGTCCATCGAGCGCGAGCGCGGCATCTCGGTGGTCACCTCGGTGATGACGTTCGAATACAAGGGGTGCGTGTTCAACCTGCTCGATACACCGGGCCACGAGGACTTTTCCGAGGACACCTACCGCACGCTGACCGCGGTCGATGCCGCGGTGATGGTGATCGACGCCGCCAAGGGGATCGAGGCACGGACGCGCAAACTGTTCGAGATCTGCCGCCTGCGCGACATCCCCATCCTCACCTTCATCAACAAGATGGACCGCGAGGCGCAGGACCCCTTCGCCTTGCTCGACGAGGTGTCCTCCGCCCTCGCGCTGGATACCGCCCCGGTGACATGGCCGGTCGGCCGGGCGGCGGAATTCGCCGGCACCTATGATCTGCGCAAGCGGCACTACAACCTCAGCACCGAACTCGGCCAATCCGACAAGCGGATGATCGCGGTGGCCGAGGAGATCGACCTGGTGCACGCGGCCCTGCCGGAATTCGACGTCGAGGCGTTCTATCAGGGGCATCTCACGCCGGTGTTCTTCGGCAGCGCCATCAAGCATATCGGGGTGGCGGACCTGCTGGACGGGCTCGCCGAATACGGCCCCAAGCCGCGCGCCCAGCCGGCCGATACCCGCATCGTGGAAGCGACTGAGGCCGGCCTCACCGCGCTGGTGTTCAAGATCCAGGCGAACATGGACCCCAATCACCGCGACCGCATCGCCTTCGCCCGCGTCTGCTCCGGCCGGCTGGTGCGCGGCATGCGGCTGAAGCAGGTACGCACCGGCAAAACCATCCCGCTGCACGCGCCGCAGTTCTTCTTCGCCCGCGATCGCGAAATCGCCGACGAGGCCTTCGCCGGCGACGTGGTGGGCATCCCCAACCACGGCACGCTGCGGATCGGCGACACGCTGTCGGAGAACGAGGAGATCAATTTCGTCGGCGTCCCCTATTTCGCCCCGGAAATCCTCCGTCGTGTCCGGCTGGATGACGCGATGAAGGCCAAGAAACTGCGGCAGGCATTGCAGGAGCTTGCCGAGGAAGGCGTGGTCCAGCTGTTCCGCCCGCAGGACGGCGCCCCCCCGATGGTCGGCGTGGTCGGCACGCTCCCGCTCGACGTGCTGCAGGCCCGGCTCGGCGCCGAGTACGGGGTGCGCATCGGCTTCGAGGAAACGCCCTACCAGATGGCCCGCTGGGTGTCCGGCGACAAGCTCAAGCTCGCCCGCTTCGTGGAAACCCAACGCACCGCGATGGCCGATGACGTGGACGGGGACCCGGTCTTCCTCGCCACCTCCAACTTCATGCTGCGGCGCACGGCGGAGGGCAATCCCGACCTGACTTTCCGCGATATCAAGGATTTCCGCGCCGACAAGACGGCGGCTTGATCCTGATCAAGGCGGCCACCACCCCCGGCATGTGAGGCTTTCGCTTCACATGAGGGAACTGCACATGTCGAACCCAAGCCAACCCGTCGTCTGGGTGCTGGTCGCTGATGGCGATAGCGCCCGGGTAGTGACACCCTCCGCCCGGGAGGGGCAGTTCCACACCGTGGAGTCCTTCCAGCACGCCGGCACCGGTGCCCACCACGGCGCCGCCTCAAGGCTCGATCCCCACGCCCAGGCCAAGCAGCGCTACGCCGCCAGCATCGCCGAGGCGCTCGACCGTCAGGTGGCCGCCTACACCCAGCTCGTCCTGGTCGCCCCTCCACACACCCTGCATGACCTGCGGGAGGCCCTCGGCAAGCAGGCCACGGCCAAGGTGGTGGACTCGCTGAACAAGGACCTCGTGAAGCTCAACGACCATGACGTCTCGGGCCACCTCGCGAAGTGGTGGCTCGTTCCGGCTTGACGATCACAACCGCCGATACTTCCGCATCACCTCCTGCAACCGGTCGAGCGGGAGTGCGTGCGACACCCGACCGTGCTGACCGTGCATCGTCTCGGCCATGCACATCGCGTTCAGGATCGCCTCCTCCGTCGCCTCCGCCGCCGCCTCGAACAAGGCGGACATGGCGGGGGGTGCGATCATACGGACGTCGCTGATGGCGGCATCGGCCGCCACGCGATTCCCGGTGGAAAACGCGAGGAAAATATCGC
The DNA here is from genome assembly GCA_026400845.1 of Alphaproteobacteria bacterium. GTDB lineage: Bacteria > Pseudomonadota > Alphaproteobacteria > Acetobacterales > Acetobacteraceae > CAIYPH01. The sequence goes on along the minus strand of JAPLOH010000106.1, from coordinate 11,518 downwards.
CGCTGCCATTCCCGCCCGTGCCGCCCACCCAGGCGAGCCCTGTCGTCGCGCGCCGCGCCAGCCGCTGACACTGGATCGGCAGCAGCGGCGCGTCGGTGGCGAGCACCACGATGATGGACCCCGCCTCCCCCGGCTCATCGCGCACCGACGGCACCTCGCCAACGCCGATCTCCCGCCCCACCGGCACGCCATCGACGCGGAACAGCGCGCGCTCACCGTAATTGGCCTGTACGAAGGCGCCGACCGTGTAGGAGACGCCCCCCTCCGTCACCACGCGCGAGGCGGTGCCGCTGCCGCCCTTGAACTCGTGGCAGTTCATGCCCGTGCCGCCGCCGACATTGCCCTCCGCGATCGGGCCCGAGGTCGCCGCATCCATCGCCGCCAGCGCCATCCCGGTTGTGATGGGGAAGCTCGCGCTGTCCGACAGCCAGCCATCGTACGTCTCCGCCGCGACCGGCAAATGCCAGGGCTGCGGCGCATTGTCGCGCACCGCCAGCGCGCAGATCGCATCGCGCACAAGGCCCACCGAATAGGTGTTGGTGATGCAGATCGGCGCGCTGATCAGCCCCTGCTCGGCGATCCATGCCAGCCCGGTCATCTCGCCATTGCCATTGAACGAATGCGCCCCGGCATAGACCCAGTTGCTCCAGATATCGTCGCCCGCCGGCCAGATCGCCGTCACCCCGGAGCGCACGATGGTCGGCTGCTCACGGAGGAGCGTCGAATAGCCGACCTTCACGCCAGGGACGTCGGTGATGGCGTTCCATTTCCCCGTCGGCAGCCGCCCCGTGGTGATCCCAAGCTCGCGCAATCTCGCCCGCTGCATCGCCGCCTCCCAATGTATCAAAGTAACACGACACTCCCACGCCAGCGGGCGAATGGTCTATACGCCGCGTAACCGCCGAGGAGCCCCGAGATGAAACGCCGCACATTCCTGGCCAGCGCCGCCACCACATTGGCCGCCCCGGCCATCGCACAGCCGAACCGCACGCTGATTTTCGTGCCCCAAGCCAACCTCACCAGCCTCGACCCAATTTGGACCACCGCCACCGTCACCCGCAATTACGGGTTCATGGTGTTCGACACCCTGTTCGGCCTCGACGAGAAACTCGACCCCTCGCCGCAAATGGCCGAGGGCTTCGACCTCGAGGATGACGGCAAGCGCTGGACCATCAAGCTGCGCGACGGGCTCGTCTTCCATGACGGCACCAAGGTGCTGGCGCGGGATTGCGTCGCCTCGCTGAAGCGCTGGATGCAGCGCGACGGTGTCGGCCAGACCATCGCCGCGCGGATGGATGCGCTGGAAGCACCCGATGACCGCACCCTGGTGTTCCGCCTGCGCAAGCCCTTCCCTTCCCTGCCCTTCGCGCTCGCCAAGACGCAGCCGAGCCCGCCCTTCATCATGCCCGAGCGCATCGCCAACTCCGTCGATGCCTCCAAGCAGATCACCGAGGTGGTCGGCTCCGGCCCCTTCCGCTTCGAGGCCAAGGAGCTGGTCTCGGGCAGCCTCGCCGTGTTCACCAAATTCGCCGAGTACAAGCCGCGCGACGGCAAGCCGAGCTTCACCGCCGGCGCCAAGAACGTGCTGGTGGACCGGGTGGAATGGAAAGTGATCCCCGACCCCTCGACCGCCAACAACGCCATCCGCACCGGCGCGATCGACTGGATCGAAATCCCGCTTCCCGACCTCATCGGCCAGCTCAAAGCCGACCGCAACGTGGTGGTGGAACGGCTCGACCCCTTCGGCCTCTACCCGGTGATGCGCCCCAACATGGCCGTGGCGCCCACCGACAACCGCCTGCTGCGCCGCGCCATTCTGGCGGCGATCAAGCCGGGTGACGTCATGCAGTCCTTCATGGGCGATGACGCCAGCAGCTACACCGCGCCGATCGGCCTGTTCCTCAAGGGCACGCCCTATGAGAACGACGCCGGGATGGACGTGGTGGGCGGCCGCAAGTCCGACGCCGAGGTCAAGGCGATGATGAAGGACGCCGGCTACAACGGCGAGCGCATCGTGCTGATGCACCCGACCGACCAGCCGTTCTACGATGCCATGAGCCAGGTCGGCGCTGCCCGCCTCAAGCAGGTCGGCTTCAACATCGATGACCAGGCGATGGACTGGGGCACCGTAGTGCAGCGCCGCGCCAAGCGCGACCCGCTCGACAAGGGCGGCTGGTCGCTGTTCTGCACCTCCTTCCCTGGCGCCGACTACGTCGACCCGCTCTCCGCCCCGGGCATCCGCACCAACGGCGCCAAAGGCTGGTACGGCGCCCCCGACATTCCCCACATCGAGGCGCTCCGCGAGGCCTGGATCGACAGCGCCGACATGGCGGAGAAGAAGCGCCTCGCCCGCGAAATCCAACAGGCCGTCTTTGACGAAGCACTGCTGGTGCCGCTGGGCAATTACCGCCAGTCGGCGGCCTGGCGGAAGACGCTGACCGGCCATCTCAAGGGGCCGGTGCCGGTGTTCTGGAACGTCGCGAAGGGGTAGGACAAGAACAGCCCTGCCGGCCGTGGGGTGTCAGGCGACGGCATCCTCCCAGGGCAGGGCGCGGAAGTCGAACCCGGACTCGATCGTCGGCTTGACGGTTCGGAAATAGGGCGAGACGTCGAAATCGCGCGGTGCGTAAAGCGAGTGGTGGCGGATGCGGTAGATTTCGTCGACACAGCCGGGGCAAACATGAGTGGCGGCGGGGCGGTATTCGACGGACGGCAGGACCGGGTAGCGAATGGTTTCGAACGCCTTGGCGATAAGGGTGGAGCAGATCGCGCGGGTCGGGTCGCCGCTGCCGAGGGCGATCAAGCGGCGGCGGAAACGGGTGGGGACCGGGGGCGTGGGCAGCAGGTAGCGGGCGAGGTCGATCACGTTGCGCAGGTCGTAGCGGTGGCCGATACGATCGATGACGTGGCCGGCGACGGCGCGGCGTTCCTCCTCGGTCAGGTCGACGGGTCGGCAGATGCGGGTGTGCAGTCCGGCGAATTCGTCGATGCCGACGCTGCGGACTCCCTCGACGAGGTCGGCTTCGACGAAGCAGTGGTTTTCCGGCAGGCGGCCGTCGCCGAGGCTGCCAACGTAAAGCGCCGCGTGCGACCAGGTGGATTGGGTGAGGTATTTGATCGCGCTGCTGACGCGGCTCTGGCCTTCGACAAGCAGCACGTCGCAGGGCTGCAGGGTGGCGAGCAGCCGGTCGACCGGGGTGGGGCCACTGCTGGCGTGGACGTGCCGGGTGCCGCTGAGATAGCGGGCGAGGCGTTGGCCGATGCTGGAGCGGATCGCGTAGGCGGGCGTCATGGGGTTCCCTAGGAGCGTTGGTTTGCCGTTGACGGGAAGACTCGGCGCGGCCTGGTCGGTTACGGTCAGGCCGCGGAATTGCAGCAGCGTCGAGCCGATGAGCCAAGTTCATCCGCGATCGGCAGCCCCAACCGCCGCCCGCGTGGGGAGGTGCGGCGGCACAATAGCGCGATGTCGGTACACCAGCACGGCAGGGCGCGGCCTGGACGACGCCGACGCCACGACATAGACCACAAGCCCACCGATCAGATCCGGAACACAATCGAAACGGTCCGATATCGGACGATGAAACAGCAGGCAGATCGCGGCGCAGCATGATTGCACCGGTGTCGGTGGCCAAGGCTGCACGGCTCGCAGGGCGGCATCAGATAGCGAAAGCAATATCGCCCAGGAGGCCGGACATTTCCCATGTGCGCTACGCCGGCATACTGCCCGCCAACAGAATCACGTTTCGCGGGGTCGTCAATATCGATACACGCACGGCCAACATCCGGACAATGGTCGTGATCTGGCGATTGTTCCTATTTCAACCACTCCACCACCCGCGGATGGCTCAGCACCTCGGGATTAACGATACTCGGCGGCCGCTCGCGGTTGAGAAATGCCACGGCACGGCGGAATGACCCCTCGGCGAGCAGGCGCAGGCACTCGTCCGTGTAGCAAAGCGCGTGCGGCGAAACGATAACGTTATCCAGTTGCAGCAATGGATTGCTCGCGGGTACCGGTTCATCATGGAATACGTCGAGCCCGGCGCCGGCGATCCGTCCCTCGACGAGTGCTGCGAGCAACGCCTTCTCATCGATGATGGGGCCGCGTGCGCAGTTGATGAAGAAGGCCGAGGGTTTCATCAGCGCGAACGCGCGCGCCCCGATGAGGCCCTGCGTCTCGGCGTTCAATGGGCAATTTACGACAACAAAATCCGCAACCCTCAGCAGGGTGGCAAGATCGGTCATCTCCACGCCGAGTTCCGCCGCCACTGCGGTGCGATCCGCCGGGTCGGTCGCCATATGGCGCATGCCGAGGGGGTGGGCGAGCCGGAACAACTCGGCGCCGATATTGCCCAGGCCGATAGAACCCAGCACCCGCCCGGTCAGTCCCGTTCCGGTATGGGCCATGCGATCGTTCCAGCGCCCCTCGCGCGTCAGCCGGTCCTTGATCAGGAGGCGTTGGGCGAGTGCGAGCACATAGGTAATCTGCACGGTGGCCATCGGCCGGCGCACGCCGTCCGGGTTGTTGGTGAGCACAATACCGGCGGCCGTCAGCGCCGGCAGATCGCAACTGTCGAAGCCAACTCCGAAACGGGCGATGATACGCGTGCGCAAATCCTGCCGGCCGAGTGCGTCCGCTGCCACACCCGGCGCCACCGCGCAGATCGCGTCATAGGTCGCCAGTTGCTCGGCGGTAATGGTTTCGCTGGCATCCGGCATATATTCCCACGAAATACCGGAAGCAGCAAGTACGCCAAGGGCGTCGGGATCGAAGAACGGCGCATCCGTCGCTTCAACCCAGCCGTCGCGAGTAATGCCGATGCGCAACGCTTGCTGTGCCATATCGCTGTCCCTTCAGAGTGCGACGGTCATGCCGCCGTCGATTGTCAGCACCTGGCCATTGCAAAACGACGAGGCATCGGAGGCGAAGTAGATCGCCGCGCCGCCGAGTTCGCTCGGGTCGCCCCAGCGGTTCAATGGCGAGCGCGCGCTTACCCAGTCGTAGAACACCTTGTCGTTGCGGACGACGAGGTTTGCCTCGCTCGGGTAGAAACCCGGGCCGATGCAGTTGACGTTGATGCCCAGCGGCCCGAACTCGACCGCGAGCGCCCGCGTCAGGCCATGCAGCCCGGCCTTCGCTGCGACGTAGGACGCGATCGTCGGCCGGGCGATGGTCCCCATGACCGAGGAGATCATGATGATCCGCCCCCAGTTGCGCTTCACCATGACCCGCGCCGCCTCGCGCGAGACGCGGAAACACGCCGTCAGGTCGGTGTCCAGAACGGTGTTCCATTCCGCGTCCGTGGTTTCCATGGACGGCTTGCGGATGACGATGCCGGCATTGCAGATCACGATATCGAGCCGCCCGCAGCGCTGCTCGATATCAGCGATGCCGGCAGCGACCGCGGTCCCGTCGGTGACGTCGAACGCCGCGACGCTGACGCCGCCAGGCGCCGCCGCGAGGTCTGCCGCCCGCGCCGCCAACGCTGCGTGATCGCGCCCGTTCAGCACCACATGTGCACCGGCACCCGACAACGCCTGCGCCAGCGCCCAGCCCAGACCGCGCGACGAGCCTGTCACCAGGGCCACCTTGCCCGTGAGCGAGAACATCCCAAGCATCGACATCTCCTCCTCCGCTTGCGCCGTTCACCGGTCTCTGCGATCCTCCGTTGTACTGGCTTGCGAAATCTGGTCAAGCAGGAGGGAACGCACGATGCTGGCGCAACCGTCCGAGATAGGTTCGAAGCCGCGTGTCCTTGTCGGCGGGATCTGGCACGAGACCAATAGTTTTTCTCCCGTGCCGACCGATCTCGATGCCTTTCGCCGTTTCCTCTTCGTCGAGGGCGTGGAAATGGTCGCAGCGCTGTCCGGAACCAACACCGAAATTGGCGGCATGCTGGCCGCGGCCGACGCCGCCGGTATCGCGCCAATACCAGCCTGCTGGGCCGGTGCGGTGCCGTCCGGCATGGTCCTCCGTCAAGCGCTCGACCATGTCGTCGACACGCTGCTTGCAGCCGCCATACCGCCGCCCGATGGCGTCCTGCTCGCATTGCACGGTGCGATGGTGGCCGAAGGCGTTGACGAAGCGGATGCCTATGCCGTCCAGCGCGTCCGCGATGCGGTTGGCCCCGATATTCCCATCGTTTGCACCATCGACTACCACGCGAACGTCTCGGCCGCGCTGGTGGCCGCCGCCGATGTGCTGATCGGCTACGACACGCTGCCGCATATCGACATGGCCTCTCGTGGCCGCGAGGCTGCCGAGGTGATGGGCCGCCTGCTCGCCGGCATGGCCCGCCCGGCCAAGGCGTTCCGCAAACTGCCGCTGCTCACCGTGCCGCAGATGCAAGGTACCGCGGACGCCCCCATGCGTGAGTTGATGGCCCTGTGCCATCGCCTGGAAGCTGAACCCGGTATGCTCACCTGCTCGATCGTCGTGGGGTTCCCCTATTGCGACACGCCGCATCTCGGCCTGTCCGTCCTCGCCTATGGCGCCATGGAAGCCGCCGAGCGTGCGGCGGACACGCTTGCAGCCGCGATCTGGGCCCAACGCGCCGCCTTCAAGCCGACATTGACCAGTGCCGGCGATGCGGTCGGGGCCGCCGTCCGCGCCAATCGCGGGCCGATCTTCCTGGTCGAGCCCGCGGATAATGTGGGCGGCGGCGCGCCGGGCGATGGCACCGATCTGCTCCGCGCCCTCATCGATGGCGGCGCCGAAGATGCGGCCTGCGTGATATGGGACCCCGCCGCGGCCGCCGCGGCGACCCGCGTCGGCGTTGGCGGCCGTTTCCACGGTCAGGTTGGCGGTCATACCCTGGCGCTGCACGGGCAACCCGTTGCACTCGAAGGTACCGTCACGTTCGCCGGAGAAATCCGCTATCTTCGCGATTCCTCGTGGATGACTGGCCAACCGGCAAACCTCGGTCTCGTCGCCACCATCCGCGCAGGCGGCGTGAGTGTCATTCTGACCACCGAACGCGCAATGCCCTTCGACACGCTGCACTTGCGGATGGCCGGGGTCGAGCCCGAGCACACCAAGATGATCACGATGAAATGCGGCAGCGCCTGGGCCACCGCCTTCGCCGACATGGCGATCGGCCACATCTACGTCGACACCCCCGGCATTTGCACCTCCAACCTCGAACGCATGGCGTACACGCGCCTGCCCCATTCCTTCTATCCGCTCGATCCGGACACCACCTGGCCCTAGCCAGCAACGCCCACCCCACAACAATAAGGGAAACCGGCCATGAAGACGTTGCGAATAGCCGCGCTAGCCGCCCTGGTTCTCACTGCTCCAACCGCCTCCATCGCCCAGCAACGGGTGCTGCGGCACGTGCCGCAAGCCGATCTGAAGGTGCTCGACCCCGTCGTCAATCCGGCCTTCATCACCGTGCAGCATGCCTACATGGTCTATGACCAGTTGTTCGCTCTCGACGCCAGCCGGCGGCCCAAACCGCAGATGGCCGAGAGCGTGGCCCTGTCGGCGGACAACCGGACCTACACAATCACCTTGCGCCCAGGCCTGAGGTTCCATGACGGCACCCCGGTCCGCGCCGCCGACGCGATGGCCTCGATCAAGCGCTGGACGGTGAAAGACCCCGCCGGCAGCCAGATGCCCAAGCTCGGCATGGAACTCAAAGCCATCGATGACCGCAGCTTCACCCTCACCCTGCGCGAGCCATGGGGCATGGCAATCGACGCCATGGCCAAGCCGAGTTGGGCCTTGTTCGTCATGCGCGAGGTTGACGCCATGCGCGACGTCGCCTCCGCGGTCACCGAGGTGATCGGTTCCGGGCCGTTCCGGTTCGTACGCAACGAATGGGTGCCCGGCAGCCGTGTCGTCTACGAGCGCAACCCCGATTATGTCCCGCGCGCCGAACCGGCCGAATATTATTCGGGCGGCAAGCGGGTGAACGTGGACCGGGTCGAATGGGTCATCATCCCCGACGCCCAGACCGCGGTCTCCGCGCTGATCCGCGGCGAGGTCGACGAGCTCGAGGCGCCATCGATCGACCTGCTGCCGCTGCTGGCGAACGCGCCAGGTGTGAAGGTGACCATCCACGACCGGGTCGGGAACCAGGCGATGCTGCGGATGAACCACCTGTATCCGCCCTTCGACAATCCGAAGGCGCGCCAGGCGCTGCTCTACATGGTCGATCAGGCCGACTACATGGCGGCGGCCGTCGGCAACCCGGACTACTGGCGCAAATGCTACGCTTGGCTGATGTGCGGCACTCCCGAGACCAGCGAAGCGGGCACCGCAGATTTCCAGAAACCCAACCTCGAAAAGGCGCGCGCGCTGCTCAAGGAGGCCGGCTACAAGGGCGAGAAGATCGTCGTGCTGGACCCCACCAGCATCAATGTCGTGCCGCAGATTTCCCAGGTCTCGATTGCCAAGCTGCGCGAGATCGGCCTCAACCTCGACGTCCAGACGATGGAATGGTCGGTGATGCTGGGCCGCCGCTTCCGCACCGAGGCGCCGGACGCCGGCGGCTGGAGCATCTGGCACACCTACTCGCCGGGTCTCGATCTCGCCAACCCCGTTACCAGCTACGCCATGACCGCGCCCTGCGCCAAAACCGGCTGGCCGGGCTGGGCCTGCAATCCCGCGTTGGAGAAGCTTCGTGACGCCTATGGGCGCGAACTGGACCCTGCGCAGCGCAAGGTCATCGCCGACCAGATCCAACGCGAAGTCGCGGTTTTCGTGCCGATCGTCCCACTCGGCCAGTTCTTCCAACCCGTCGCCTATCGCACCAACCTTTCCGGCGTCCTCGAAGTGCCGATCCCCGTGATGTGGAATGTCGAGAAGAAATAGGAGCCTGCCATGACCGCACTCTGGCCCACCGGCGCCGCCTATCTCGACGGCACCTACATGCCGATCGCCGAGGCGAAAATCCCCGTCACCGACTGGGGCTATCGCCGCTCCGACGTCACCTACGACGTCGTCTCCGTCTGGGATGGCGCCTTCTTCAAGTTGGACGACCATCTCGCCCGCTTCGCCCGCTCAATGGCGCATTTCCGCATGACGCCGCGCGAAAGCATGGAAGATCTGCGCGCCATTCTCCACGAGACGGTTCGCCGCACCGGGCTGCGCGAGGCCTACGTTGCCATGGATTGCCTGCGCGGCGCCCCGCCTCCCGGAGTGCCCCGTCATCCCCGCCATGCCCGCACCTATCTGATGACTTTCGCGACGCCCTATGTCTGGCTCATGCCGAAGGAGAAGATCGAAAGCGGCACCCACCTCATCATCTCCTCCATCCCGCGGATTCCTGAAGCCTCGGTCAACCCACGGGCCAAGAACTTCCACTTCGCCGACATGACGCGTTCGATGTTCGACGCCGAGGAAAAAGGGGCGGACAACCCGGTCCTGCTCGACGCCGACGGCAACGTCACCGAAGGCCCGGGGTTCAACGTCTTCGCCGTGACCAACGGCCGCCTGGCCACACCTGAACGTGGCGTCCTCGAAGGTATCACCCGCAAGGCCGCCATCGAGCTCTGCGCGAAGCTCGGCCTGCCGTGTGAGGTGCGGGTGATGCCCGCCGAGGAACTGCGCAACGCCGACGAGATCTTCATCACCTCGACGGCTGGCGGCATCATGGGCGCCACCCGCCTCGATGGCCGCATCCTCGGCAACGACCGCCCCGGCCCGATCACACGCAAACTCCATGATGCCTACTGGCAGCTCCGCAAAGAGGGCTGGTGCTCCGAGCCCATCGACTACCTACCGGCGCAGGCGGCGGAGTAGAGCGATATCAGGCGGGCTTGCCTCGACTGTGGCTTTTGAAAACGAGCCACTTCCGTTTAGTGTTTCGTGGGGGGGGCCAACAATGCCCGACGTGCAGAGGAGATTGAGCGCGATCCTGTGCGCCGATGTCGCCGGCTATAGCCGGTTGGTGGGGCATGACGAGGAGCGCACGCTCGCGGCGATCAAATCCCTGCTCGCCGAGGTGGTGACGCCGCGGCTGGCCGAGCATCACGGGCGGCTGGTGAAAACCACCGGTGACGGGCTGCTGGTGGAATTCGCCAGCGCGGTGGATGCCACACGCTGCGCGGTGTCGATCCAGCTTCACATGCAGCGCCGCAACGCCGCAACGCCGATGTGCCGGCGGATCAGCGGATCGACTGGCGGATCGGCATCAATATCGGCGACATCGTGGCCGACGGTGACGACATTTTCGGTGACGCGGTGAACATCGCCTCGCGCATCGAATCCATGACCGAGCCCGGCGGCGTGTGTCTCTCGCGCCAGGCGCATGACCAGGTCGCGGACAAGCTGCCGGTCGAGTTTGTCTCGGTCGGGCCGCAGCATTTGAAGAACATCGCCCGTCCCGTGGAGGTGTTCGCGGTGGTGCTGGCGGGTGACGGGCGGCGGCCCGATCTGCGCCAGCCCGTGCCGGAGAGCAGCCAGGGACCGATAAAATTCTGCCGCGCCAGGGACGGGGTACGCATCGCCTACCGCTCGGTCGGCAGCGGGCCGTTGATGGTGCGGACTGGGAGTTTTCTGAGTCACCTCGAGCATGACTGGCCATGCTATGGCCATCTCTGGGGTGGTCTGGCGCGAACCCATACGCTGCTACGCTTCGACCAGCGCGGCAATGGCGCTTCGGACTGGGATGTCGACAACTACTCGATGGACTGGTGGGTGCAGGACCTCGAAGCGGTGGTCGACGCCGCCGGCGCCGAGCAATTCGTGTTGGTCGGCCTGTCACAAGGCGTGGGGATTTCGCTCGCCTATGCCGCCAAGCATCCAGAACGCGTGTCACGCCTTATCCTCTTCGGAGGGGCCGGAATCGGGCCGCTGGTCGAAGCCGACGCGGAAGCGCGGGAAAAACACCAGGCGATGACGACCCTGGCCAGGATCGGATGGAATGATCCCACGTCGGCATTCCGCCAGATGTTCACCTCGCAGTTCATGCCCGACGTCACCCGTGAGCAGGCCGACGCATATAACGCCTTCCTGCTCAAAGCAGCTTCCAATGAGGCGATCGCCCGCTATCGATTGGCCAATACTGACTACGATACACGCCCGTTGTGGCCGACGATCCAATGCCCGACATTGTGCCTCAGGCCGCGCGACGACGCGATGTCAAATGGCGATCGCATGCGCGAAATGGCCCGGACAATTCCGAACGCACGCTATGTCTCGCTGGAAGGCCGCAACCACGTATTCACCGCCACCGAACCGGCGGCGGAGCGTTTTTTCGAGGAGGTCGAACTGTTCCTCAACGGCTGACCGCTGCCCGCAGCCGTACCAGGGCCACCAGCATCTCCAGCATCGGCGCCGCGATCCCCTTGGCGCAGGCCAAAGCGAGCGGGGCCTCCAGCAGGGTGCCGATCTCCATCGGGCGGCCGGCTTCGAGGTCCTGCAGGATGGATGGCGTCAGCTGCTCGATGAGCCGTTCCGGCAACGTCTGGGACAATGCGGCAATGGAGAGCTTCTTCTCGTCGTTGAAAACCGAGCGGACCGCCCGGAAGCTCTATCGCAGCCGCGATCAGGCCAGGGCGGTCGTGTTCG
>JAPLOH010000117.1 GCA_026400845.1 Alphaproteobacteria bacterium | reverse complement strand
CTTCGAGATAGAGCCGCCAATCCCCGGCGATGCGGAAGCATTCGAGTTCCTCGCCGCAGCGCTCCAGCGCGGCGAGGAGCGCGCTGCGCCGCCACAGCACGGATGAGGCGTTGAGGATCAGGTTGCGTTCGGCGAGACAGCGGCGAGCGAAATCCGGACCGTCGAACACTCCGTCCTGCGCCAGCGCCGCGGCGCCGGCGCCGATGTAGTAATCGCGATAGCTCGGCCACAGCTCGGTGCCCTCGGCATCGATCGCCCGGCTGTCGCAGAACGCGAGGTCGATTCCCGGTTGCGCCTGCATGACGCCCACCAGGCTGGCCAGCAGCTCCGGTTCGGCCGCATCGTCAGCCTCGGCGATCCACAGGAACTCGCCGTGCGCCACCTCGGCCGCGCGGCGCCACTGGCGGAACACCGAGCCGGAATTCACCGTCGCGGTTGAAATCCGCAGCTCCCGCCGCCACTCCGCCGCCACCGCTGCGGCGACCGGCAAGCTATCGTCGCTCGAAGCGTCATCGAGCAGCACGACCTCGCCGACGGGGTAGGTCTGGGTGAAGATCGAGGCGAGGCGCTCAGGCAGGAAGCGCGCGTAGTTGTAGCTCGGCACCACCACCGAGACCGCGGCGAGCTCCGGCCGGGCGAGGCGCAGCAGTCCGGCGGTATAGTCGGCGAAGCTGAACGCCGCGCGGGCCCGCGCCGCCAGCCGGGCCCGTCCACCGTGGACGCCGCGCGTGCCGAAGCGGAGGAGGGCCCCGGCCATGGCGTCCGCGTCGGCGAGCGGCACGCTGGCGCCACCGCCGAATGTGGCCAGCAGGTCGGGAATGCCCCCGGTGCCCGCGAAGGCCACCACCGGCAGCCCGGCCGTGAGCGCCTCCAGCACCACGCTCGGATAGGGGTCCTCGCGCGATGTCAGGGCGAAGACGTCGGCGGCGCTGAGCCAGGGGCCGATATCGCTTTGATAGCCCGGCAGGCAGAAGCTGCCGGTGGCCTCGGCGGCGGCGATTTCACGGGCGAGATAGGTGCGCATGCCCGGCTCGACGGTGCCGAGCCAGCAGAACAGCACTGCCTCGCCGCGCCGCCTCGCGGCCTGCCAGGCCTGCAGGAAGAGATCGAATCCCTTGCGCAGATCGGCGTAGCCCATGCCGAGAACCATTGTGGTGGCACGGCCGATCGCGAACTGGCGGCGCATCTCGCGGCGCGCGCGCGGGCAGAAGGCGACCCTGCGGTAGCAGCCCTGCGGCATCACCCGCGCGTCGGCGGGGGTGACGGAGGTGGCGGCGAGAAAGCGGTCGCGCACCTCGGTGGCGGCGAACACCACGGTGCGGGCGGCGGCGGTGCCGGCACGGGCGCCGGCGAGCAGCCCCTTCTCGGCCAGCAAGGCGGGCAGTTCATGCACCAGCAGCACCGCCTCGATTCCCGCTGCGCGGAGCAGCGGGATCACCCAGGCGGCGGCGGCGGAATTGACGATGGCGGCGGTGAAGCCGCGCGCCGCCCATTCTCGCGCCCGCGCCTCTACGTGTCCGCCTGACCGCTCCGTCTCGCCCAACACCACGCCCGGCGCGGCGGCGGCGTAGTCGGCCACGAGGGTGCCGCCGTCGAGCAGGAGATATTCCACCTCCACGCCGTGCGCATGGCGCAGCCGGGTAAGGAGATGCAGCAGGAGATGCTGGGCGCCTGCGGCAAAGCCGTCATGGCCGACCAGCAACAGCCGCCCCTCCTCCCGCCGCGCCGCGAGGCCGG
>JAPLOH010000048.1 GCA_026400845.1 Alphaproteobacteria bacterium | reverse complement strand
TGGCCAGCATGTTCACGGTTGGCGCGATGCTGCTGGCCGCTGTGCTGGTCATGGCCGGAGTGCCGGGCCTGGGTTATTCCGGGATGTTCGCGGTCGATGCGTTCAGCGGCTTCGTAAAGCTGCTGATCCTGGCCGCGGCCATGCTCGGGGTGATCCTATCGCTCGATTATATCGAGCAGGAAAATCTGCGCCGCTTTGAATTCCCGGTGCTGGTGCTGTTCGCCACGGTTGGCATGATGCTGATGGCATCCGCAGTGAATTTGATGTCGCTCTATCTCGGCGTCGAATTGATGAGCCTGTCGATCTACGTGCTGGCCGCCTTCGCCCGCGACGAGCTGCGTTCGGCCGAGGCAGGCCTCAAGTATTTCGTGCTTGGCGCCCTGGCCTCGGGCCTGATGCTCTACGGCATCTCGCTGGTCTACGGCTTCTCCGGTTCCATGGACTTCGAGCAGCTGGCCAAGGTGCTGGCCGATCCCGCCAAGGTATCGCCCGGCCTGGTGGTTGGCCTCGTGTTCATCGTCGCCGGGCTGGCGTTCAAGATTTCCGCCGTCCCGTTCCATATGTGGACGCCCGACGTCTATGAGGGCGCGCCGACCCCGGTCACCGCCTTCATGGGCACCGCGCCGAAGGTGGCGGCAATGGCGCTGCTGATCCGCGTGATGGCGACGCCGTTTGGCCATCTGCTCGCGCAGTGGCAGCAACTGATCGTGCTGGTGGCGATCGCATCGATGGTGCTGGGCTCCTTCGCGGCGATCGCGCAGAAGAACATCAAGCGGCTGATGGCGTATTCCTCCATCGGCCATATGGGCTATGCGCTGATCGGCCTCGCCGCCGGCAACGCGGTGGGCGTGCGCGGCGTGCTGTTCTACCTGTTCACCTACATCTTCATGAACGCCGGCACCTTCGCCTGCATCATCGCGATGCGCCGCAAGGGCCGCTATGTCGAGGGCATCGCCGATCTCGCGGGGCTCTCGCGGACGGATCCGGTGCTGGCGATGTGGCTCGCCGTGTTCATGTTCTCGATGGCCGGCATTCCGCCCTTCTCGGGCTTCCTCGGCAAGTACTTCATCTTCACCGCGGCCGTGCAACAAGGGCTGTGGACGCTCGCGGTGATCGGCGTGCTCACCAGCGTGGTCGGCGCCTACTACTATATCCGCATCATCAAGGTGATGTACTTCGACGCGCCGGCCGAGGCGTTCGATGCGCGGCCGGGCTCGCTCTCCTTCGTGGCGGCGGCTTCGGGGCTGTTCACTACGCTGTTCTTCTTCTATCCGGCGCCGGTGGTGGCAGCGGCGGAGGCGGCGGCCAAGGTGTTGTTCAGGTGAAGGGAAGGGGGTCTTTTTTGAAGAAAAGAACCAAAAAACTTTTATCCGCTGGAGGGTAGCGGATGGAATGGCGGCTGGAGGTCTACGACTCGCTGGCCTCGACGTCCGACTCGTGTCGTGCGCGCTCCGCTGAGCCGGCTGGGCTCGCGATCATGGCGCGGCGGCAGGAGCAGGGCAGGGGGAGCTTCGGGCGAAATTGGGACTCGCCCGCGGGTAATCTTTATCTCTCGGTGCTGCTGCATCCCGCGGGGCGGGTGAGCGATGGGGGGCTGTGGTCCCTTCTGGCCGCGGTGGCGCTGGCGGATGCGGTCGCGCCGCTGTTGCCCGATCCGACGGAATTGCGTCTCAAATGGCCGAATGACCTGCTCCTGCGCGGCGGCAAAATGGCCGGAATTCTGCTCGACAGCACGGCGGATGGGCAGGGCGGCTTTGCGTCCCTGGTGATCGGCATCGGTGTGAACCTAACCCACCGGCCTGACCTGCCCGATCGGCCCACTTCTGCCCTTGCCGAAGTGATTGCCCCACCTGCGCCTGAAGTCTTTGCCGCAGGGTTGCTGGACTCGCTCGCGGGGTATCTCGCGCTCCTGGGCGAGCAGGGCTTCGAGGCCATCCGCGCGGCTTGGCTCGGCTACGGCCCAGCCGTCGGCACGCCCCTGCGCCTGACCCAGGGAACAATTGAGGCGCATGGGAGCTTCGCAGGCCTCGCCGAAAATGGCAGTATCCTGCTCAGTGTTGCTGATGTTGTCCGCCCCTACGCCGCCGGCGAAATCCGTATCGCCAACGGATGAAAGTTTTTTGGTTCTTTTTTCCAAAAAAGAACCGCTTGCTTCTCCTTGGAGTGTATCCCGATGCTTCTGGTGGTCGACGCCGGCAACACCAACATCGTCTTCGCCGTCCGCGCCGGCGACGAGTGGCTCGGCACCTGGCGCATCGCCACCGATGCCCAGCGGACCAGCGATGAATATGCCGTGTGGCTGCTCTCGCTGCTGCAACTGACCGGCATTCGCCGCGAGCAGATCGACTCGGCGGTGATCGGCACCGTGGTGCCGGCCGCGCTCTACCATCTCCGCCGCCTTTGCCGCGATTGGTTCCATGTCGAACCCCTGGTCGCCCGCGCCACGCTCGACTGGGGATTCGAGATCAAGGTCGACAACCCCGAGGAGGTCGGCGCCGACCGGCTGCTGAATTCGCTTGCCGGGCATCAGATCTACGGCGGCCCGCTGGTGGTGATCGATTTTGGCACCGCGACCACGTTCGATGTGGTGGATGAAGGCGGCGCCTATGTCGGCGGTATCATCGCGCCGGGTATCAACCTTTCCATCGAGGCGCTGCACCGCGCCGCTGCCCGCCTGCCGCGCATCGGCATCGGCCGGCCGCAATCGGTGATCGGCCGCAACACGGTGGCAGCGATGCAGTCCGGCATCTACTGGGGCTATGTCGCGATGATCGAGGGCCTCATTCAGCGCATCCAGCTCGAACAGGGCGGCGGGTTGAAGGTGCTGGCGACGGGCGGGTTGGCGCCGCTGGTGGCCGAGGGCACCACGGTGATTTCCCACATCGATCCGGACCTCACGCTCGATGGATTGCGCATGCTCATAGCTCGTAATCCCGCACCGGCCTTGCCGCGTGACCGTGCGCGGCCTATCGAGACCGAATGAACCATTCCACTCCGACGACGCACTCATGACCAAGGGTGCGAGTGACCTCGCCTTCCTCCCGCTCGGCGGCACCGGCGAGATCGGCATGAACCTCAACCTCTACCGCTATGCCGGGAAGTGGCTGGCAATCGATTGCGGGATCGGCTTCGGCGGATCGGCGCATCCCGAGGTTGACGTGATGATGCCGGACCCGACCTTCATCGCCGAGCAGCGCGACAAGCTGGTCGGGCTGGTGATCACGCACGCGCATGAGGACCATATCGGCGCAGTGGCCTGGCTGTGGCCGCAACTGCGCTGCCCGGTCTACGCGACGCCGTTCGCCGCGGCGGTGCTGCGGCGCAAGCTCGGCGAGGTCGGGCTGGTGAACGAGGTGAAGATCCACGTCGTGCAGCCCGGCGGCCGTTTCCAGGTGGCGCCGTTCGATTTGCAGTTCATCCGCGTCGCCCATTCCATTCCCGAGGCGCAGGCGCTGGCGATCCGCACCAGCGCCGGTATCGTGCTCCACACCGGGGACTTCAAGCTCGACCCTGAGCCGCTGGTCGGCCCGCCGACCGACGAGGCAGCATTGTCCGCGCTCGGTGATGAGGGCGTGCTGGCGATGGTGTGCGACAGCACCAACGCCATGGTCGAGGGGCATTCTGGCTCGGAGGCCGAGGTGCGCCGCACCCTCGCCGCACTGGTCCGGTCCATTCGCGGCCGCGTCGCCGTGACGTGCTTTGCGTCAAATGTCGCGCGATTCGAGACGGTGGCGCTGGCCGCGAAGGCGGCGGGGCGCTCGGTGGCGCTCGTCGGGCGATCCTTGCGGAACATCGATGCTGCGGCGCGGGAATGCGGTTACCTCAAGGGCATTCCGCCGTTCCTTTCCGAGGATGCCGCGAATGACATCGATGACGATCACCTGCTGCTGATCTGCACCGGCAGTCAGGGCGAGCCGCGTTCGGCGCTGGCCCGCATCGCCGCCGACCAGCATCCGCGCATCGAGCTGGGCGAGGGAGACACGATCATCTTCTCCAGCCGCATCATCCCCGGCAATGAGCGGGCCATCCACGCCATGCAGGACCAGCTGGTGCGTCGCGGCGTGACGGTGATGACCGACGATGACCATATGGTTCATGTGTCGGGCCACCCCGCGCGCGATGAGCTTCGCCGGCTCTACAAGCTGGTGCGGCCGCAACTTTCGGTGCCCGTGCACGGCGAATGGCGGCATCTCTCGGCCCATGCCGCACTGGCGCGCGAGGCCGGCGTGCCTGCGATGCTGCTGGAGGATGGGGATATCCTGAGCCTCGCGCCGGGGCGGCCGGAAATCACCGACAGTGTTCCGGTCGGCAAGCTGGTCGCCGACGGGGCGCGGCTGGTGCCGCTCAATGGTGCGGTAATGGGCGCCCGGCGACGGATGCTGTTCAACGGCATCATCATCGCTTCGCTGGCGGTCGACGAGTCCGGGCGGCTGAAGGGGCGCCCGCGGATTTCCGCTCCTGGTTTGTTCGACGAGGGGGACCGGGAGAACATCCGCGTCGCCGGCGAACTCGCCGACGCCATGGCCGATCTGCCGATCGCCACTCGGCGCGACGATGCGGCGCTCGCCGATGCCGCCAAGGCGGCGCTGCGCCGGGCGCTCGGGCGGCAGTTGCAAAAGCGGCCGCTGGTGGATGTCCATCTTTTGAGGGTCTGAGCTATGCCCGTGATCACCGGATTCGCGCTGTATTTCGTGATCTGGTGGATCACGATCTTCGCGGTACTGCCGCTCGGCACGAAACCGGTGGCCGATGCCGATTCGCAGACGGGCTGGCGCGGCGCGCCGGAGAAGCCGGAACTCCTGAAAAAGGCGCTCATCACCACCGCGGTTGCGGCGATCATCTGGGTGCTGATCTATCTTACGGTGACGAGCGGCTGGATCAGCTTCCGGTCAGGCTGGTTTGCAATGCCCATTGATTGATCGACGGCGCCGGCATTGCAGTCATAAGGATGAAAAAACGCGCAGTTCTGGCTTGTTCGCCGTATTTTTCATCAAACTGCCGTCGTTTTTCGCTGGACGAGGAACGCCTGGGATAGAGTCATCACGGCAGTACGAGGGCATCCCCTCATCCTGCCGTGTGACTGGCGTTTCCTCCCTAAACTTGGCCCTTCGCGCCTTATAGGTGCGTTTGGGCCCTTTTTTTTCTAACGCCAGTTGCGCGCGGTGTCACGCGGAATCATGCGCAAAATCTGGCATTCTGCATGATTTTATTGCGCGGGTTCCTTGTGCGACGCACAAAAACTGCTCAAACGTGAACCCGCATCCCCCGCCTTTCGCGCCGGCGCCGCGCCCTGTAGGTTGCGCCGTCCAACAGCCGGAATATCCCGATGCGCCTGTCCCGCAGCTTCGTGCCCACGCTCAAGGAAACCCCCAACGAGGCACAGATCACCTCGCACCGGCTGATGCTGCGTGCCGGGCTGATCCGGCAGACCGCGGCCGGCATCTACGCCTGGCTGCCGGCGGGCTGGCGGGTGTTGCAGAACATCGCCCAGATCGTCCGCGAGGAACAGGATGCGTCCGGCGCCCAGGAAGTGCTGATGCCGACCATCCAGTCGGCTGATTTGTGGCGCAAATCCGGCCGCTACGACGGCTATGGCCAGGAAATGCTCCGCCTCAAGGACCGGCATGAGCGGGATTTGCTGTACGGGCCGACGAATGAGGAAATGATCACCGAGATCTTCGCCTCCGGCGTGAACTCCTACCGGAGTTTTCCGCAGAACCTCTACCACATCCAGTGGAAATTCCGCGACGAGGTGCGCCCACGCTTCGGCGTGATGCGTGGGCGCGAATTCCTCATGAAGGACGCCTATTCCTTCGACCTCGACTACGAGGGCGCGGTCATCGCCTATCGCAAGATGATGCTGGCCTATATGCGCACCTTCCAGCGCCTTGGGCTCAAGGCCATTCCCATGGTCGCCGATACCGGCCCGATCGGCGGCGATCTCAGCCACGAGTTCATCGTGCTCGCGCCGACCGGTGAGAGCGCGGTGTATTTTGACGGCGACTTCGAGAACATCGATTGGCTCAAGTCCGATTACGACATCAACAATCCGGTGGATCTGGCAGCATTCACCACCCAGATGACCAGCATGTACGCCGCCACCGACGAGAAGCACGATACCACGGCCTGGGCCGAGGTTCCCGCTGAGCGCAAGCGCGAGGGCAGGGGCATCGAAGTCGGCCATATCTTCTATTTTGGCACCAAGTACAGCGAGCCGATGGGCCTCGCCGTCACCGGGCCGGATGGCACCAAGATCATCCCGCACATGGGCAGCTACGGCATCGGCGTTTCCCGCCTGGTCGGCGCCATCATCGAGGCGAGCCATGACGACGCCGGCATCATCTGGCCGGATAGCGTGGCCCCGTGGAAGGCCGGCATCCTCAACCTCAAGACGGGCGATGCCGCCTGCGACGCCATCTGCGAGCAGGTCTACACGGCCCTCGGCGGCAACGCGCTCTATGACGATCGCGGCGAACGTGCCGGCGCCAAGTTCGCCGATGCGGACCTGATGGGCCATCCCTGGCAGGTCCTCGTCGGCCCGCGTGGGGCGGCAAACGGCATGGTGGAGCTCAAGCGCCGTGCGACCGGCGAGCGCAGCGAACTCAGCGTCGCCGATGCCATTGCGCGCGTAATCGGCTAGAGGGCGGCCGCCCTTGTTCACCGCCTTCGAGCGGATGGTCGCCGGCCGCTATTTGCGGGCGCGCAAGGGCGAGCGCTTCGTCTCCATCATCGCGATCTTCTCCCTGGTCGGCATCGCGCTCGGCGTGGCGACGCTGATCGTGGTCTCCTCGGTGATGAGCGGCTTCCAGACCGAGCTGGTCAACCGCGCCCTCGGCGTCTCCGGCCATATCAGCATCGAGGCCTATGCTGGCGAGAAGATCGACGGCTTCGCACCCCTGGCAGCGCGGATGCGGGCCATCCCCGGCATCACCTCCGTCCTCCCCGTGGTCGATGGCCAGGTGGCGATCTCCGTCGAACGCGCCGGCGCGCGAGGCGGGCTGGTGCGCGGCGTGCTGCGCGAGGATTTGCGGGCGTTGCCGGCCATTGGCGAACACATCATCGCCGGCAGCCTCGATGCCTTCGAGGGCGATGACGCGATCGTCGTCGGCGTCGGCCTCGCCGCCTCCTACCGTCTCAGCCCCGGCAGCCGCATCACTTTGCTCTCCTCCCAGGGCGCCGCCACGGCTTTCGGCGTCATCCCCCGGGTGCGCGCCTTCAAAGTGGTGGCGATCTTCGATGCCGGCCTGTCCGACTACAACAACTCGGTCGTCTTCCTCCCCCTCGCCATGGCCCAGACCTTCTTCCAGAAGGAGGACGCCGTCACCGGCTTCCAACTCCGCGCCACCCAGCCCGAGCGGGCGGAGGCGTTGCTGCCGGCAGTGCGCGCGGTTCTCGGCACCCGCTCGCTGCTGCTGCGCGATTGGCGGCACGCCAATGACCAGATCATCGGCATCCTGCAGATCCAGAAGGACACGATGTTCATCGTGCTCGGCATGATCATCCTGGTCGCCGCCTTCAACGTGATCTCCTCGCTGATCATGCTGGTGAAGGACAAGACGGCCGACATCGCGGTTCTCCGCACCATCGGCGCCAGTTCCGGCGCCATCCTGCGGATTTTCCTGATGTGCGGCGCCTTCGTCGGCGTCTCCGGAACGCTGATCGGCACCGCCCTCGGCGTCGCCGTCTGCCGCAACATCGTCGCCATCCAGCACTTCATCGAGAACGTCACCGGCGGCCAGGTGTTCGACAGCCGGGCCTTCATGCTGACCACCCTGCCGGACCAGGTGGACTGGGCCGACGTGCTCCGCGTCGTCGTGCTCGGCATCACCCTCTCCTTGCTGGCGACGGTCTATCCGAGCTGGAAGGCCGCGCGGACCGATCCGGTGGAGGCCCTGCGCCATGGCTGAGCGCCTGCGCCTCACCGGGGTGGTCCGCACCTACCGCTCCGATGCCGGGGCGCTCGAAGTGCTGCGCGGCGCCGATCTCGCGCTGGAAGCCGGCGAAATCGTCGCCCTGGTCGCGCCCTCCGGCACCGGCAAATCCACCCTGCTGCACATCGCCGGCCTACTCGACAGCCCCGACGCCGGCCAGGTGATGGTGGACGGCACCGATGCCGGCAGCCTCGCCGATGCCGCCCGCACCGCGATCCGCCGTGTGTCGATCGGCTTCGTCTACCAGTTCCATCATTTGCTCGGCGAGTTCACCGCGCTCGAGAACGTCGTGCTCCCGCAGATGATCGCCGGCATCGCCCGCCCCGCCGCCGAGGCGCGGGCCCGCGAGCTGCTCGGCAATTTCGGCCTCGCCGCCCGGGTTGATCACGTGCCCGGCAAGCTCTCCGGCGGCGAGCAGCAGCGCGTCGCCATCGCCCGCGCGCTCGCCAACCGTCCTGCCGTCCTGCTGGCCGACGAGCCCACCGGCAACCTCGATGCGGCCACCGCGGCCCACGTCTTCGACGAACTGCTTGCCACAACCCGTGCGCACGGCGCCGCCGCCCTCATCGCCACCCACAACCCCGAACTCGCCGCCCGGATGGACCGTATCGTCACGCTCCGCGACGGCCGCGTGGTTTCCCTCCCCGGCAATCCCCGCTAGCCTCCGGCAAAACCCGCCGGAGGACGCCATGCCCGCCTATCTCATCGCCGATATCGACCTCACCGACACCGCCGCCTACGAGCCCTACAAGGCCGCCGTCCCGGCCATCGTCGCCCGCCATGGCGGCGAATATCTGGTGCGTGGCGGCGATTTCGAGGTGCTGGAGGGCGATTGGACGCCCGTTCGTTTGGTCCTCTTCCGCTTCCCCGACCGCGCGGCGATCAAGGCGTTCATTGCCGACCCCGACTACGCCCCGTTCATCGCCCTGCGCCAGAGCCTGGCCAAGACCAACTCCATCGCGGTCGACGGCATTGCCTGAGCTGGACAACGCGCTCGACGTGCTGACCGCCAGCCTCGAACTCGTATCCCAGCGCTGCGACGATCCCGCCCCCCTGGTCTATCGCCGCCTGTTCATCGAGAACCCGGCCATCGAGCCGCTTTTCGTGCGCGACAAATCCGGCATGGTGCGTGGCCAGATGCTGTCGGTTGCGATCGAGACCCTCATGGACCTCGCCGGCCCCGGATATTACGCGACGGGCATGCTGCAATCCGAGCGCGTCAACCATGACGGGCTCGGCGTGCCGATGGAGAATTTCGACGCCTTCTTCGTCACCGTGCTGCACAGCTTCCGCGAAATCGCCGGCGACGGCTGGACCGCTGAGATGGATACCACCTGGACCATGCTGATCGCCCGCGCCCAGGCGGTGCTGGCGGATCGGTGACACGCGTTTACGCCTGCCGGGACAGCAGCCTCCTGGCCTTGCGCGCGATGCGTTGGAGAAGCGTGCGCGGCTCGCGCGGGGTGAGCACGCGGCTCAATGCCTCCGCGGCCGGAACTCCGTCGAGGGCCGCTGTCATCGCGATCGCCAAATCGAGATCGCCGAGCAGGGCGGCCGCGCCAATTGCCGCGTAGGCGTCAGCTTTGCTTCGCCCGTTGGTGCAGAAACCGGCGAAATTCTCAGGCAACATCTCGGTGCGCACATAGTGGGCCTGCCCCCAGAAGAGCCTACCCGGACCAACATAGGCCGACACGCAACGGCCGCCATCGCCGTAGACCATCACGGGGTTGCCGATACCGGAAACCCGGGTTTGGTGGTGAACGATATCCACGAACTTCCACAGCGAGAATCCGTGCCCGCGCAAGAATGCGTCGACATCGGCAAACAGATGCGCGCCTTCATAGAGGGCACTGAACTCCACCTCGACATCGATCGCGCTGCAACCTGCCAGATTACCAGCCGCACCGCGCAGGATATCGAGTTCGGAGCCCTGAGTATCCAGCTTGATTACGTCCGGTGCCGGTAGTCCTTCGCTGGCCAGCACATCATCGAGGCTGCGCGCTTCCACCTCAACGCATTCCTTCGGTCGCATCACAGCCAATGCCGGGTAGGTCGCCACCAGGGCGTCGTGTGGCCGGTAGCGCGAGGTACATGCGGGGTCCACGGTAATCCACAGCGGCATCGGCCCGTTGGTCTCGGCCAGCGCGGTCTGGGCGTAGATGATGTTCGGCGGCGCATTTGCGCGGAGGCGCTCGCACTCGGTCGGGTCAGGCTCGAAGCAGATGATGCGCGTCAGATCTTCAAGCCCGGCCCAGTTGGGGTTCACCCCCCACCGCGCGCCAACATCGACCAGCGTCAATTTCCGGCCCGCCTGGCGCAACACCTGGCGTAGCCCTTCGCCGTTCCCCATTTGAGGACTCCTCAATTCTTACCGTCGTAAACTGCCATGGGCCGTGCGGGTTTCCAAATCCGGATCGATCTCACCGACACCGGCGCCCAGATACGATTGTGAAAGAGCAGTGCCGCTTCCATGCGGTATCCCCCGCGCATCGCCCTCAGGCCATGCCGGTTCGTTCAGCTCAGGAGATGAGACCGAGCATGGGTGGCCCCCGCATCCGCGCGGCCGAACGTGCGCTGCACTGCCGGACGGGCACGACCGCATGGGCGCGCGGCAACAGCCGCCCATTGCGCCACGGCGCCGTTACGGCAACCCCTTCCACCTCACGCACCCACTCCAGCTCGGCGTCCGCCTCGGCGCGCAGCACCGCTGCTATCATTCCGGAGACCTCGCCGTCGAACGACCGCGCGCGGCCCAACCCACCCCGCCGAGCCACGCCCAGCAGGGCGGCCAGCAGCGCGCTCAGCATCACGTCCATAATGGAGGCGATGCTGCGGGTCGCGTTCGGTCGGGGGGCAGGCGACGGCGTCATGCGGGTTTGTCACTCCTAATCACACAGAAGTGCATATAATTGTTTATCGAGCGCTTTTCAAGCTCGATTTCCTAAAATATTCAGAAAAATATCTTGCGGACGGCCTGCTATCCGATGGTCTGAAAGGAAAGATTGACCACAGAGTCACAGAGTGCAGGGAGATTGGATTTTGCGCCTCTCTGTCCTCTGTGCCTCCGTGGTCATACTTCCTGCGATGCCGTCGCCCAGCATCCGATGGCGAGCCGCAAATCTCGGCCGCCCCCTTGCGAGAGGCGGCACGCATCACCTGCCGCCGCCGATCGGCACCAGGGCACCGGTGACGTAGGACGCCTCGTCCGACAACAGCCACAGGATCACCTTCGCCACCTCGTCGGCCGTGCCGACGCGGCCGAGCGGGATCACCGGGATGGCCCGCGTGGTGCGCCCGGCATCGCCGGCCTTGGCGTGGATTTCGGTGTCGATCATGCCGGGGTTCACCGCGTTCACCCGAATGCCCCGCCCGCCCAGCTCGCGCGAGGCGCCGATGGTGAAGCTGTCGATGGCGCCCTTGGTGGCTGCGTAGTGCACGAACTCATTGGCGCCGCCGATTTCGGACGCGCGGGAGGAGACGTTGACGATGGCGCCGCCGCTGCCGCCGCGATCGGTCGCCATGCGCTTCACCGCCTCGCGCAGCGCGATGAAGCAGCCGGTGACGTTGAGCTGCATCAGCCCGTCCAGCATGGCGCTGTCCACTGCATCCAGCTTGCGGATCGGCCCGGTGGAGCCGGCATTGTTCACCAGCGCGGTCACCGGCCCATAGGCGCGGTCCACGGCGGCGAACAGCGCCTCGGTTGCCTTCTCGTCGGTGGCGTCGGCCTGCACCGCCATCGCCGTGCCCCCGGCCGCCTCGATATCGGCGACCACTTTTGCGGCGTAGTCGGCGCCGCTGCGATAGGAAATCGCCACCTTGTAGCCGCGGGCGGCCGCCATGCGGGCGGTGGCGGCGCCGATGCCCTGGCTGCCACCGGTTACGATCATCACGCCCGTCATCATCTGCTCCACCTCTGCGTTAGCCGCCTTTATAGTCCATCCGCCTATTCGCGAAACGCGATGGCGGCACCGAATCCGGCAGCCGGCGGGGCCACCAGGCAATCGCCATGGCGCTCGGTGGCGATACCATCGAGGGCGGTAGCGGCCTGCGCGAGCGAGGCAGTGCGCAGTACCAGCACCGCCATCGCCTCCGCCCGGCCGTCCTGCTGCACGGCGGCGGTGCCGAAGCGGTTTGCGCACTCCGCGGGCGTGATCACATCGACGTCGGTGAGCCCGACCAGCAGACGAATGCCATGCGGAATGGCGCGCACCGCCGGCGCCCCGAAGATGCGACGGAACAGATCGCCGAGCCGCCCTGGCTCGGCGGCGGTGAACACCATCGCAGCGACGCCGACGGCCCCGTTGGCATGTTGCCGCCACTCATCCCGCCACACGAGGTCACGGTTGAAGTGCTGGCAGAAATAGAGCCGCCCGGCCGGCGTGGTGTCATTCGGCAGGCGCACGGTGCGGAATGCCGCATCGCGTGGGCCGCTCCCGAGTTCCACCGGCCGGGTGAAGGATTGCGCCGGCAGCACCGGCACGGCGGCGGCGGCGATGGCGGCATGGGTGGCATCGGCATCCTCGCTGCCCCATACCAGCCCGTTGAGGCCGAGCGGCCAGTCCAGCAAGTCCTGCCGCCCGCCGCCGGTGGCGGGCAGGCCGATCAGTTCGAGGTAGTCGGTGCCGAAGATCGCGAGGTGGTTCACCGAGCCGAGCGAATGGTAGCCGCGCGGCGTGAGGGTGAAGCCGAGCCGCCGATAGGTATCGGC
>JAPLOH010000125.1 GCA_026400845.1 Alphaproteobacteria bacterium | reverse complement strand
GTCGCCGCCGGTGCCGGCACCGCCTATTTCATGCGGGCCAGCGCCACCGGGCTCAGCGTCACCAAGGCGGCGCTTGACGAAGAGGCCGCGCGCGGGCCGCGCGTGGTGGTGGCCTCAGTGACCAAGGGGCCGGAATTCCGCACCATCACCCTGCTCGGCGATGCCAAGCCATTCAGCGTCGCCACGCTGTTCGCCAAGGTCAGCGGCTATCTCAAGCTCGTCACCGTCGACAAGGGCGATCCGGTGAAAGCCGGCCAGGTGATCGCCGAGATCGAGAGCCTCGAGCTGGAAAGCCAGTACCAGAGCGCGGTGGCCGATCTCGACTACAAGCAGCGCCTCGCGGTGCGCGCCCGCGAATTGCTGCGCTCCGGCAACACCGCCCAGCAAACCGCCGAGCAGGCCGAGACCAATCTGCGCATGTCGCAGGAGGCGGTGCGCAACCTCAACACCATGCGCTCGTACCAGACCATGCGCGCGCCGTTCGATGGCACCGTGATCGGCCGTTTCGCCGACCCCGGCGCGTTGATCCAGGCCGCCACCACCAACCAGTCAAGCGCGCTGCCGGTGATCCAGATCGCCGACAACTCCAAGCTGCGCATCGGTGCCTATGTCGAACAGCGCGACGTCGCTGCTGTACATATCGGCGACGAGGTGGAAGTGGTCGATGCCTCCAACGCCGAGCGCAGGCGCAAGGCCCGCATCAGCCGCACCGCCGGCACGCTCGACCCGCGCACCCGGACGCTCTTCATCGAGATCGACGTCGACAACCGCGACGGCTTCCTGGTGCCCGGCAGCTTCACCTACGCCTATTTGCGCATTCCGGTGGCGAGCTTCCCGCAGATCCCGGTCGCCGCGCTCAACCAGCGCGGCGGGGTGCAGCAGGTGGCGGTGGTGGGCGAGGATGCGATCGTGAAGTTCCGCCCCATCCGCATCTCCTCCACCGACGGCATCGTGATCAACATCGGCGATGGCGTGAAGCCCGGCGAGAAGGTCGCGCTCAACGTGCCGAACGAGGTGACCGACGGCACCAAGGTGCGCGCTTCCGCCGGGCGCTGAGCGGGTCTATTTGATCGCGGCCAGCCAGGCCGCGAATTCCGCCTTCCAGAACTTCGCCATCGCGGTGGTGCCGTGGCCCCGCGTCTCGGCGCTGGCGGGGATCAGCAGGATGCGGCCGTCGCGCACCGTCTTGATCGCGCGTTCCAGCGTGCCGGTTTCCGGCGGGTTGCGCTCGTCATCCGCGGAGTTGATGGCGAGCACCGGGGCGGTGACGGCGGCGAGTTTCGGCGCCGGGTTGTAGTCCCGCGAGGACTCCCACTGATAGAGGAAGTCGTTGGCATCGATGGTGAAGGGGGCGGCAAGCCGTTCGGCCAGCATCGCATCCGCCTTCTCGCGGGTGGGCGCTTGCACCTGGTAGGCGATGGAGCCGCCATTGGTGGCGATGCCGAAAAAGGCGTTCGCCAGGCGCACCGCCTTGGGCTGGGCGGTGTAGTTGCCGCCCTGCCAATCCGGGTCAGTCCGCACGGCATCGATGATCATCCGCCGCATCATCCAGTTCCGCGCCGACATCTCGGTGGGCTGGGCGGCCATCGGCGCCAGCGCGTCCATGAAGCCGGGATGGGTCACGCCCCAGACCCAGGTCTGCATGCCGCCCATTGAATTGCCGATCACCAGGCGGAGATGCTTCACCCCCAACCCCTCGGTGACCAGGCGGTACTGGGCGTGCACCATGTCATCGTAGTTGTAGAGCGGGAATTTCGCGCGGAGACCGTCGGACGGCCGAGTGGATTTCCCGGTGCCCAGCGCGTCAGGCAGGATGATGTAGTATTTCGCGGCGTCGAGCGGCTGGCCCGGCCCGAACAGCTCGCCGGCGAAACCGGGATTGAGCATCGAGGCGCCGGACCCCGCGGTGCCGTGCAGCACCAGCACGGGAATGCCGGTGGGGGCGCCCACGGTGGTGTAGTGCAGCTTCACCTCCGGCAGGATCTGCCCGTCATGGAAGCGGAAATCGCGCGCGATGTAATCGCCCTCGACCGGTTTCGGATACTCCGCCGCCACAGCGGCTGTCGCCAACATCGCCACGGCCAGCATTGCCCCCATGATCCGCTTCATC
>JAPLOH010000020.1 GCA_026400845.1 Alphaproteobacteria bacterium | reverse complement strand
GTCTGCCGAGTTTCATGACGTGACTCTCCCTGCCCGGCGGGTCGTCCGCCGCTGATGGGTGCCAGCCTAGCCGGGTTCGCGGCGGAGTGCGACCGTGCCGGGCAGCGGATTGACAGCGCCGTGGGGCGCTGCGAGCGTGGCTGTAAATCACGAGGAAACATGAATGGCCGCCGCACTTGCCTGGCAGGAATCGATCGTCACTGTCTCCGGTCTCGCCGTCCGGCTGCGCCGCGCCGGCAAGGGGCCGCCATTGCTGGTCCTGCACCACGACATCGGCACGCTTGACGAGTTGCCGCTGTATGCCTCGCTTGCCGAACAGCACGACGTGCTGCTGCCCGAACATCCCGGCTATGGCGATTCAGAGCGCCCCACCTGGATGCGCTCGGTGCGCGATCTCGCCGCCGTCTATCAGGGGCTGCTGGCCGAGCTTGGCCTGACCTCCGTCGCGTTGCTCGGCCTCGGCTATGGTGGGTGGATCGCGGCCGAAATGGCAAGCATGGCGCCCACGGCATTCGCCGCCGTCACCTTGGTCGGGCCGATGGGCATCCAGCCGCCGGATGGCGATATTCTCGACCAGGCGATCGTCTCGCATATCGATTACGCCCGCGCCGGCTTCCACGAGCAGGCCGCGTTCGACGCACTCTACGGCCCCGATCCCTCGACCGACCAGCTCGTCGCCTGGGACATCTGCCGCGAGATGAATTTCCGCCTGGCCTGGAAGCCCTATATGCGCAGCCTCACGCTGAAACATTTGCTCGGCGCCGTCCGCGCGCCGACCATGATCGTCTGGGGCGCCGAGGACCGCATCGTCCCCGCCTCGACCGCCGCGATCTGGCAGCAGGCGATGCCGCGCGCCCGCCTCACCGTGATCCCCGATTGCGGCCACTGTGTTGACATGGAACGCCCCGCGGCGCTGCTCGCCGCCCACCTCTCCACCGCAGCCCGCTGAAGGAGACCCGACATGCACGTCATGTATTTCACCGAGCAGCCGATGTCGGCCTATCCCGCCGACAAGGGGCTGGAGTTCGGCGCCACCGCGCTGATGTTCCCCAACAGCCATTTCGACCCCGTTGCCGGCTCGCGTCTCTACAACGAGTTCATCGACCAGTACAAGCTGGCCGAGGCGGTGGGCTTCGACGGTATCATGTTGAACGAGCACCACAATGCACCGTTCTGCATGCAGGCCAAGGCCAATGTTTTCGCCTCCATCCTCGCCGCCATCACCGAGCGGGTGAAGATCGTCATCCTCGGCAACCCGCTGCCGCTGTCGGACAACCCGGTTCGCCTCGCCGAGGAACTGGCGATGATCGACATGATCTCCAAGGGCCGCCTGGTGTCCGGCTTCGTGCGCGGCGGCGGCCAGGAGCAACTCGCGACCGGCGCCAACCCCGCCTACAACCGCGAGCGCTTCGAGGAGGCGCATGACCTCGTGATCCGCGCCTGGACCCAGCCCGGCCCCTTCCGCTTCGAGGGGAGCCACTACCAGCAGCGCGTGGTGAACCCCTGGGCGGTGCCGTTGCAGAAGCCGCATCCGCGCGTCTGGATCCCCGGCGTCATCAGCAAGGAAACCGTGGTGTGGGCGGCGCGCCACCGCTACCCCTACATCGCGCTCAACACCACCGTCGAGCAGACCCAGCGCATCTGGGATCTCTACGACGCCACCGCCGCCGAGGTCGGGTTCAAGAGCGGCCCGGAGTACCACGGCTATCTCAAGCAGGTGCACGTCGCCGAAACCGAGGAGAAGGCGCTGGCCAATGCCCGCGAGTTCACCTGGATGCAGGGTGAATTCACCGGCCTCGCGCACCCCGTATGGTCCACCCCCTCGGGCTATTCGAGCCCCGACAACCGGCGCGGCTTCGTCGAATTCTCCACCGGCCGCGGCACCAGCCCGCGCCGCCGGCCGAGCTTCGAGGAGCAGGTGAAGGGCAACATGATCATCGCCGGCACGCCGAAAACGGTGACCGCCAAGCTTCGTCTGCTGATGGAGCAGACGCGACCCGGCATCATGGCGCTGTGGGCCAATGACGGCGCGGTAAGCCAGGCCGATAGCCTGACCTGCATCCGCCTGCTCGGCGAAGAGGTGTTGCCGGCCCTGCGCGAGACCGCGAAAGAGCTCGATCTCAAGAGCCCCTTCGAGGCCAATACGCCGGTGAGCCTCGATTTCAGCACCGACATCCCCGTGCGGTCGGCAGCTTAAGCGGTTCTTTTTTGAAAAAAAGAACCAAAAAACTTCTATCCGTTTGGCTCCGTGCTTCCCGCGGAGAGTGCGGAGCCAATGGGTAGAAAGTTTTTGCTTCTTTTTTCAAAAAGAAGCGCTTCTTTCACCCGCGGCGCGCGGAACGCCAGGGCATAGAGCGCCGGCAGAAACACCAAAGTCAGCACGGTCGCCACCACCAGCCCGCCAATCATGGTCAACGCCATCGGCCCCCAGAACACGTTGAAGCTGAGGGGGACGAAGGCGAACACCGCGGCCAGCGCCGTCAGCACCACCGGGCGGGCGCGCCGCACGGTGGATTCGATGATCGCGTCCCGCAGCGTGCGGCCATCCTCCTGGTCCTGCCGCACCTGGTCCACCAGGATGATGGTGTTGCGCATGATCATGCCGGCCAGCGCGATCAGGCCGAGCAGGGCGACGAAGCCGAAGGGCGCATCGGCGAGCAGCAGCGCGCCCACTGCGCCGATCAGCCCGAGCGGTGCGGTGGCCAGCACCAGCAGGGTGCGCGGCAGGTTCTGCAGCTGGATCATCAGCAACAGCACCATGGTGGCGAGCATCACCGGGAAGACCTGGCCGAGCGCGGCATTGGCCTTGTCGGATTCTTCCGCAGCGCCGCCGGTCTCGATGCGCACACCGGCCGGCAAAGCCAGCGCCCGGATGCGCGGCAGCGCGAGCTTGGTGACGTCGGGCGCCTGCAAGCCGTCCTGGATATCGGATTGCACGGTCAGGTAGCTCTCGCGATCGCGCCGCCACAGGATGGGTTCTTCCGTGCCGGCGCGGATGCGGGCGAGCTGACCGAGCGGCACCGGGCCGGCATCGGTGGGGATCGAGAGGTCGGGCAGCCCGGCGAGGTCGACGCGCTCGGTTTCGGTCGCCCGCAGCGTCACGTCCGCCAGCTTGGTGCCGAGGCGCAGCTGGGTCGCGGTGGTGCCGGAGAGCAGGGTCGCCAGCGTCTGCCCGATATCGGCGGGGGCGAGGCCGAGCTGGCGGATGCGCGGCTGGTCGAGCTCCAGGCGCAGGCTTGGCGCGCGGTCGAACCAGGCGACCTGGGCGTTGCGGGTGCCGGGCGTGGCGCGCAGGGCGGCGACGGCCTGGTCG
The DNA here is from genome assembly GCA_026400845.1 of Alphaproteobacteria bacterium. GTDB lineage: Bacteria > Pseudomonadota > Alphaproteobacteria > Acetobacterales > Acetobacteraceae > CAIYPH01. The sequence goes on along the minus strand of JAPLOH010000020.1, from coordinate 14,834 downwards.
GCCACCGCGCGCACGGCCGCCGTATCGGCGCCCACCACGCGGAACTGCACGGGGAAGCCGACGGGCGGGCCAAGCTCCAGCCGGGAGACGCGCACCCGCGCCGCCGGAATGGCCTCGCTTTCGGCAAACGCCATCAGCCGCGCCCGCACCCGCTCCCGCGCCTCGACGCCCTTGGTGGTCATGATCACCGTTGCCACCGCGTCATTCGGCAAAGCGGGGTTGAAGGCGAGGAAGAAGCGCGGCGGGCCGGAACCGATATAGGCGGTGTACCAGGCGATATCGCCATCGCCGGCCAGCTCCTTTTCCAGCCGCTGCACGGCGGTGAGGGTCGCGCCATGGCTGGCACCCTGGCGCAGCGTGACGTCGACGATCAGCTCCGGGCGGGCCGAATTGGGGAAGAATTGCTGGCGCACCGCGCCCATGCCGATTCCCGAGACCACCAGCAGCGCCACCGTCACCAGCACCACCAGCCAGCGCCGCTCCACGCTCCAGGCCACCACCGCGCGCAGCGTGCGGTAGGTGCGCGAGTGGTACTGCGCGTCATGGTCGTGATCATAGGCGTGGCCCGGCTTGGGCTCGGGCAGCAGCAGCACGCCGAGATAGGGGGTGAACACCACCGCGACCACCCAGCTCGCCAGCAACGCGATGCCGACCACCCAGAAAATCCCGCCGGCATATTCGCCGGAGGTCGATTTCGCGATGCCGACCGGCAGGAACCCCGCCGCCGTCACCAGCGTGCCGGTGAGCATGGGGAAGGCGGTCGAGGTCCAGGCGTGGCTCGCCGCGCGCATGCGGTCCCACCCCGCCTCGAGCTTCACCACCATGGTCTCGACGGCGATGATCGCGTCATCGACGAGCAGGCCGAGGGCGAGGATCAGCGCGCCGAGCGAAATGCGCTGCAACTCGATGCCCATGAACTCCATCACCATGAACACCACGGCCAGCGTCAGCGGCACGGCGAGCGCCACTACGATGCCGACGCGGAAGCCAAGCGAGGCGAAGGAGACCAGCAGCACCACGCCGAGGGCGACGACGAATTTCACCAGGAACTCGCCGACCGCCTCGCCGATCACCTCAGGCTGGTCGGCGATCTGCTGCAACTCGATGCCAACAGGCAGATCGGCGCGGATTTTCGCCAGCTGCGCCGTCATGGCGTGGCCGAAATCGAGCCCGTTGGTACCCTTGCGCATGGAGGCCGCGACCAGCACGGCGCCCGCGCCGTTGTGGCGGATCTCGGATTGCGGCGGCTCGGCATAGCCCTCGCGAATGGTGGCGATGTCGCCGAGGCGGATGCTGCGCCCGCCGCTCGCCACCGGCACCTCGGCCAGGGCGGCGGCGCCGGCGATGGCGCCCTCGACGCGGACGGGAATGCGGGTCACCCCGCTCTCCACGATGCCGGCCGGGATCACCGCGTTCTGCCGCGCCAGGGCCTGGGCGATCTGCGGAACGGTGACGCCGAGGGAGGCGAGGCGGGCATGGCTGAATTCGACGAACACGGCCCGGCTTTGCTCGCCGGCGATGTTGACCTTCTGGATGCCCGGCACCGCCATCAGCCGATCGCGCACCCGCTCGGCTTGCCGCACCAGCTCGGCATTATCAGCGCCGGTGAGGGCGAAGACGGCGCCGTAGACGTCAGTATATTCGTCGTTCACTGCCGGGCCGAGCACGCCGGCGGGGATTTCCGGGCGCAGGTCGTCGAGCTTCTTGCGCGCCTGGTAGTAGAGGCTGGGCACCTCGGCGGGCGGCGTGTCGTCGCGGAAATTCACCGTCAGCGCCGCGAAGCCGGGGCGGACGAAGGTGACGATGTGGTCGAGGTAGGCGAGGTCCTGCAGCTTGCGCTCGATGCGCTCGGCCACCTGGTTCTGCGTCTCCTCCGCCGTCGCCCCCGGCCATACCGCGGTGACGATCAGCAGCTTGACGGTGAAGGACGGGTCCTCCGCGCGGCCGAGGCGGGTGTAGGAGAGCCCGCCGGCGGCGAACAGCAGGGCGATCAGGAAGCCGACCAGGCTTTTATGCGCGACGGCCCAGGCCGAGAGATTGAAGCGGCCCATTACACGCCCGCCGGGCGGGTATCGGCGATGCGCACGCGGGCGGCGGGATCGAGCTTCTGCACCCCGAGTGCGACCACCAGATCGCCCTCGCGCAGGCCGCCGAGCAGCACGCGCTCCTGCTGCATCGCCTGCACCGTCACCTTGCGCGCCTCAAGCCGGCCGGTGGCGGCATCGACCACCCATACCATCGGCCCGGCACCGCGATCGGTCAGCGCCGCGGCGGGTAGGCGGGCGAAATTCTCACCGGCGGGGGAAGCGAGGGTCAGCGTCGCGGTCATGCCAATGGCGAGCCAGGTGGGCGGGGCGGCGATGGTGTAGCGGGTGGCATAGGTGCGCAGCTTGGGGTCCGCCGCGGCGGCGACCTCACGCAGCGTGGCGGTCAGTTTTTCTTCCGGCCGCGCCCAGAGCGTGACCTGGGCGGACTGGCCGGCCACCGCGACGGCCGATTCCGGCAAGGCGAGTTCCACTTCCAGCGCGCCGGCATCGGCGAGGCGCAGCACCGGCTGGCCGTCGGCGACGACGGTGCCGGGATCGGCGACCACGGCGGTGACGACGCCATCCATCGGGGCGCGCAGTTCGGCGTAATCCAGCCGGTTGCGCGCCAGCGCGAGGGCGGCGCGGGCGGACATCACCCGCTCCTGCGCGCTGCGGGCGGCGGCCTGTTTGGCCTCGTCGGTGGCAGCCGAGGTCCAGCCCTGGCCGGCCAAGGTGCGGCTGCGCCCGGCGTCCGCGGTGGCTTGCGCGGATTGCGCCTCGGCGCTTGCGAGATCCGCGGTGGCGCTGCGCAAGGCGAGGGCGAGATCGGCGGTATCGAGCCGGGCGAGCACCTGCCCGGCCTTCACCCGTGCGCCGAGATCAACCTCGCGCGCCACCATGCGGCCGGCGGCGCGGAAGCCGATATCGGCCTCGCGGCGAGGCCGGATCACCCCGGCATAGGCGCGGCTGGCCTGGGCTGGCGCGAGCTCCACCCGCACCACCTGCACCGGCCGCGGCGCATCGGCCACGCTCGCCTGGGTGCGCTCGAAACAAGCGGTCAAGGCGAGTGGGAGGAGCAGCGGCAGCAGGCGGAGGACGGACATGGGACACCTCGGATGGGCAGTCCCCGTTATATCGATGACGATGTGACGGATGTCAATATTCGTCAGTTCAATTTCATCCGTCTGGCCGCAGCGCCCGCAGGCAGAACTCGGCCATCCCCGCCGCCATGGCCTCGAGATCGTCATCCATGCATTGCTGCACCAGCGTGGGGTGGCAGAAGCCGATCATGGTGCCGTGGATCAGCCGGCCGGTCGCATCCGGGTCAAGCCGGGCGAAGCTGCCATCGGCCTGGCCGTCCATCACGATGTGGCGCACGGCGTTGTCGATGTCGCGCACATGCTCCTTGATGACGCCCCAATGCTCCTCCATGGCGACGTCGATCATCTCGATCAGCCGCCGTTCCTGGAAGGCGATTTCCAGCGTCATCTGCTGCATCGCCCGGAAAATGGCGCGAATCCGATCCGCCGGCGTTCCTGGCCCACGCGCCACCGCCCATGCCCGTGCGCTCAGCAGCCCGACCACCCGGGCGCAGATCGCCTCGTTGATGGCGGCCTTGCTGGGGAAGAAGCGATAGACATTGGCCGGCGACATGCCGAGTTCACGCGCGATATCGGCCACCGCCGTCTTCTGGTAGCCCATGCTGCGAAACAGCCGCTCGGCGGTCTCGACGATCAGCGCGCGCGTCGCCTCCGCCCGGCTGGTCTCCGGGCGGGGCGCATCGAGGGGGGAGGAGCTGGAACTCATCTCCTCAACATATGACGAATTTCGTCATTTGTCACCTATCAGTCCTCGAAACCGACATAGCGCACGAAATGCGCGTTCGGCTCGCGATCGGCCTTCACCGTGTTGGCGGCGAATTCCTCGTTGGGGTAGCCCATGGCTATGCAGGTCATGATGACCTCGCTCTCGGGGATCATCGCCTCCTCGCGCACGATCTCCGAGCGCATGATGCCCTGGCCGTTCACCACCGTGCCGAGCCCGCGATCCCAGGCGGCGAGGCAGATGCCGTAGGAGAGGGCGCCGAGATCGAAATGCACCACGGCGCCCGGGTCCAGCTCGCGGTCATAGGTCAGCACCAGCGACACCGGGGCGTCGAACTGGCGGAAGCCGCGCATCACCCAGTCCTGCCGCATCGCCTTGTCGTGCCGCTCGATGCCCATGGCCGCGAACAGCTTCACCGCGATCGCCACCTGGCGGCCGCGATGCACGCCTTCGTATTCGCCGTGGCTGACGATGTCGCGATTGGCCTTGCCGCCCGCCAGCATGGTCTCGGTGTTGCGCCGCCGCACCCGCTCCAGTGGCGCGCCGGTCAGCACATGCACGTGCCACGGTTGGGTGTTCATCGACGACGGGGCGGCCTTCGCCACCTCCAGGATCTCCGCGATCACCGCCCGCGGCACCGGGTCCGGCTTATAGCCGCGAATGCTGCGGCGCGTTTGCGCCAGTGTCTCGAAGTCCATGAACGTCCCTCAGCTTAAGATAGCCAACACTTTGCCATCGCCGGACGGATTGTCCAACCCGCACTCCCCAGGTCTATACTCGCCACAACGCCGAGGAACCGCCGCCATGACCGAAATCCGCGACATCCCCCTCCCCACAACCCGCATGATCGCGCGCGTCGAGGGCGCCATCGGCTGGATGATTTTCAACCAGCCCGAAAAGCGCAATGCCGTCTCCGCCGCCATGTGGCAATCCATCCCCGCCATCATGGACGCCTTCGAGGCCGACCCCGCCGTCCGCGTCATCGTCCTGCGCGGCGCCGGCGAGACCTCCTTCGTGGCCGGCGCCGACATCAGCGAGTTCGAACAACTCCGCGCCACCCCCGAACAAGTCGCCAAATACGAGGCCGACTCCGACGAAGCCGCCCACCGCATCGCCGAGTCCCCCAAGCCCACCATCGCCATGATCCGCGGTTTCTGCATCGGCGGCGGCGTCGGCATCGCCCTCGATTGCGACCTCCGCATCGCCGCGGAAGGCGCCAAATTCGGCGTCCCCGCCACCCGCCTCGGCCTCGGCTACGGCCCCTCCGGGGTGGAGCGCCTGATGGACCTCGTCGGCCCCTCGCACGTGAAGGAGATCTTCTTCACCGCGCGCCACTTCACCGCCGCCGAAGCCCTCGGCATGGGCCTCGTCAACCGCGTCACCGCCGAGGACAATCTCGAAGCCTACGTGCGCGACTATGCCACCACCATCGGCCAGAACGCGCCGATGACCATGCGCGCCGTCAAACGCACCGTGGCCGAACTCTCCAAAACCTCCCCTACCGCCGACCTCGCCGAATGCGATCGCCTGGTGCAGGCCTGCTTCGACAGCGAAGACTACGTCGAAGGCCGCCGCGCCTTCATGGAAAAACGCCGCCCCGTCTTCAAGGGCCGCTGAAACAACACAGGGAAGAAACCGATGGCCTCCAAAATCGTCGTCGTGCCGATGGGCGACTCCGACATCAAAATATCAACCGACATGGCCCCCGCCGGCTATGATCTGGTGGTCGCCCGCCCCAACACCGCCGAATTCCGCGCCGCCATGCCCGACATGAAATACCTCGTCGGCCTCGGCGACCCCTCGATGGACGACGCCTTCTACCGCTCCGCCCCCAAACTCAAACTCGTCCAACTCCTCTCCGCCGGCTATGACCGCTGCGACATCGAAGCCGCGCGGCGCGCCGGCGTCCCCATCGCCAACAACGGCGGCGCCAACGCGGTGGCGGTGGCCGAACACGCAATCCTCCTCATGCTCGCCGTCTCCCGCCGTATCACCTGGCAGCATGAAAACGTCGCCGCCGGCCGCTGGCGCGGCAATGACTGGCAGGACAAACACCTCTACGAACTGCAAGGCCGCACCCTCGGCATCATCGGCCTCGGCACCATCGGCAAAAAAGTCGCCCGCCTCGGCCGCGCCTTCGGCATGAACGTCATCTACTACGACGTCGCCCGCCTCAACGAAGACGCCGAAGACGCCATCGGCGCCCGCTTCCGCCTGATGGACGAAGTCCTCCGCGAAGCCGACGTCGTCAGCCTCCACGTCCCCCTCCTCCCCACCACCCGCCACATGATCAGCACGCCGCAACTCAAATCGATGAAGCCCACCGCCATCCTCATCAACACCTGCCGCGGCCCCGTGGTGGACGAAGTGGCCCTCCACACCGCCCTCTCCGACGGTACAATCTTCGCCGCCGGCCTCGACGTCTTCGAACAAGAACCCCCGCAACCCGATAACCCCCTCTTCTCCCTCGACAACGTCACCCTCACCGCCCACCTCGCCGGCCCCACCTGGGAAAACCGCTTCAAACGCTTCCGCAATGCGTTCGATAATGTGCAGCGCGTGGAGCGGGGGGATGCGCCTTACTGGGTGATTCCGGAGTTGCGGTGATCGGGCGTTCTTGAAGGAAGGAAGCAGGGCTCCGCCGGCAAAGGGGCAGTGGCCCCTTTGAACCCGTTATTGCTCGCGGCTATGGCGATGGCCTTCGTTTGCAAACACCGTTCAATGCGCAGCCCGGCTGCTTAAGGCAGAAGGGCGGAACGTGACCCGCCACCCCCAAGCCCCCCACGGCGGATGCCAGTGGCGCCTCCGATGCAAACCTCAAAATAGACATCTGATGAGTGCTAACCACGGCGAAACACCACTTCTGCCGCAGCTTGCCTCGCAGGCTGATGCTTCGCTTACGCATGCATTCGATTGAAGTATTCCCCGCCTCCCTACCCGGCGAACTCCGCCCGGATCGCCGCCGAATGTTCTCCGATCGCAGGTACCGGGCCGAGCACACGCGGGCCGTCGCTGAAGATCTGCGGCGGTGCTGCGATCGACACAGGGCCGGCCGGGGTTTCGATGGTGTGGCGGCGCAGCGCGGGATGCACGGCGAATTCGGCCACCGTGTTGACGAAGCCGTAGGCGGTGTTGGCCCCGCGCAGTCGGGCGGCAGCTTCGTCGCGGGTGAGGGCAGCGAAGACGGCGGCGATATGGGCGTCGACCTCCGGGCGGTTGGCGACGCGCACCACATTGGTCTCGAAACCCGGGCGTTGCGGAAGGTCCGACTCCAGCATGAAGCCGGCGCAAAAGCCGGCCCATTCGCGCTCGTTCTGGATCGAGATCAGCACCAGCGCGCCGTCTGCGGTCGCGAAGGCGCCGTACGGGCAGATGGAGGGATGGGCCAGGCCCATGCGTTCCGGCGCGCGGCCGGTGCCTTCGTAGAACATCAACGGCACGTTCATCCAATCCGCCATGCCGTCGAACAGCGAGACCTTGATGCCCTTGCCCTGGCCGGAGATGGATCGCGCGATCAGCGCCTCCAGCACCCCGGCATGGGCCGCCATGCCGCAAGCGATGTCGCAGGCGGAGACGCCGATGCGGCCCGGCCCGGCGGGGTGGCCGGTGATGGTTGTGATGCCGGTTTCGGCCTGCACCAGCAGGTCATAGGCTTTCATCTCGGCATAGTCGCCGCTGTCGCCGTAGCCGGTAATGTCGACGGTGATGAGGCGCGGATACTTCGCCCGCAGCTCCTCCGAACCCAGCCCGGCGCGGGCGGCAGCGCCCGGGGCGAGGTTCTGGATGAAGACGTCCGCGCCGGCCAGCATGCGGTGGATGAGGGCGGCGTCGCCGGGGCTCTTGATGTCGATGGTGAGGGATTCTTTGCCGCGGTTGAGCCAGACGAAATAGCTGGACTGGCCGCGCGCCGCGGTGTCGTAGCCGCGCGCGAAATCTCCCTCCGGCCGTTCGAGCTTGATCACCCGCGCCCCGGCGTCGGCGAGGCGCGAGGCGCAATAGGGTGCCGCGACCGCCTGTTCGAGCGAGACAACGAGCAGGCCTTCGAGCGGGCGGGCGGCGGACATCGCTCAGTAGCTCCGGGGCAGGCCGAGCACATGCTCGGCGACGTAGGAGAGGATCAGGTTGGTGCTGATCGGGGCCACCTGATAGAGCCGGGTTTCGCGGAACTTGCGCTCGATGTCGTATTCCTCGGCGAAACCGAAGCCGCCATGGGTCTGGATGCAGGCCTCGCCGGCGGCCCAGCTTGCCTCGGCGGCGAGCATCTTGGCAATGTTGGCCTCCTCGCCACAGGCCTCGCCGGCCTCGAACTTGCGGCAGCCCGCTTGGACCATCAGCTCGGCCGCGCGCATCTGGGCATAGGCCTTGGCGATGGGGAACTGCACTCCCTGGTTCTGCCCGATCGGGCGGCCGAACACTTTGCGATCGCGCGCGTAGTTGCTGGCCTTTTCGATGAACCACTTGGCGTCGCCCACACATTCCGCGGCGATCAGCAGGCGTTCGGCGTTCATGCCGTCCAGGATGTAGCGGAAGCCGCGCCCCTCGATGCCCACCAGGTTCTCGGCCGGCACGATCATGTTGTCGAAGAACACCTCGGTCGAGTTGTGGTTCATCATGGTGCGGATGGGGCGGATGGTGAGCCCGTTGCCGAGGGCGGCCCGCATGTCGACGATGAAGGTGGAGAGCCCCTCGGTGCGCTTCTGGGTCTCCTCCTTCGGCGTGGTGCGGGCGAGCAGGAGCATGAGGTCCGAATGCTCGGCGCGCGAGGTCCAGACCTTCTGGCCGTTCACCACGTAGTGGTCGCCTTCGCGGCGGGCGAAGGTGCGCAAGGACGTGGTGTCGGTGCCCGAGGTCGGTTCGGTGACGCCGAAGGCCTGCAAGCGCAGCTCGCCGGTGGCGATCTTGGGCAGGTAGGTTTCCTTCTGCGCCGGGGTGCCGTGCCGCAGGATGGTGCCCATGATGTACATCTGCGCGTGGCAGGCCGCCCCGTTGCAGCCCTCGGACTGCACGGTCTCCAGGATCGCCGCGGCGGCCGAGAGGGGCAGACCGGCGCCGCCGTATTCCTCTGGGATCAGGGCGGCGAGGTAGCCGGCCTCGGTGAGCGCGGTGACGAATTCGGTGGGATAGGCCCGCGCCTGATCCATGCGACGCCAGTATTCGCCGGGGAATGCGGCGCACAGCTTCTTCACCGCCTCGCGGATTTCGACGTGGTCCATGACGTACGCCCCTCTTGCTGGCTCCGGATTACGGCGCTGCCCGCAGCGGCGCAAGGGAAGGGTGTCGGCTTGGCCTCCCTCCGTTCAGCGCTTCAGACAGGCCGCCACATAGGGTGCGAAATGGGCGAAGCCGGGGGTTTGCAGGCCCTTGACCTTGGCGCCCTCGTCCCACCGGCGCAGCCGCACGGCGGCTTCGTGTTCGCCGACGGTTTCGAACTCGGCGATTTCTGCCGCCGACATCGGGCCGCCCTGCAGGGAGAGGCTCAGCACCGAGTCCTTGGAAAGCTTGCCGAAATAGCTGGGGTCGGTGCCGCAAAGGTAGCGCTTGGCGGCGACGTGGAGGCGGACGGGCTCCGTCACTTCCGGGCCGAACCAGCGCACCAGCCAGTCGTGCCCGAGCTCCTCGTGCCGATCATCGATGCCCGCTTCGGCGGGATTTGCGCCGAGGTCGTGCACCATGTGGCCGATATCGTGCAGCAAAGCGGCGGTGATGAGGGCGGCCCCGGCGTTCTCGCCTTCGGCCAGCAGCGCGGCCTGGAGCGCGTGCTGGCGCTGATTGATGTCCGACAGGCCATACTGGCCGTGCCCCTTGCCGTCGATGATGTCGGCGAGTTCGCCGAGGCGCTGATCGGTCATGCTCATATCACTTGCATCTCCAATGGACGGGGCTACCGATATCGGCCCTGATGCCCGGTTGCAACGCCCGGGCGAGGCAGCGATGGAGACAGTTCGATGACGGTGATCAATCCCTTTCCCGGTGGCGGTCGGTTCTTCAAGGGGAACCTGCACACCCATTCCACCTTGTCCGACGCGGTGCGCGGCCCTGAAGAGGTGTGCGCGCTGTATCGCGAGGCGGGCTACGATTTCCTCGCGCTGACCGACCATTTCCTCGCTCGCTACGGCTTCCCGGTCGCCGATACGCGGGCGTTCCGCACCAACAGCTTCACCACGCTGCTCGGGGCCGAGGTGCATGCGCCGAAGACCGAACTGGGGGAGATCTGGCACATCCTCGCGGCCGGCTTGCCGCTCGACTTCGCGCCGACGCCGCCCGAGGAGAGCGGCGCCCAGCTCGCCGCGCGGTGCTCGGCGGCGGGCGCCTATGTCGCGATCGCGCATCCCGCGTGGTACGGGCTGACGGTCGCGGATGCCGAGAGCATCGCCACCGCCGATGCGGTCGAGGTCTATAATCACACCAGCCAAATGCGCACCGATCGGAGCGATGGCTGGGGGCTGCTGGATGCGCTGCTGGCGCGCGGACTGCGGCTGAATGCCTGCGCGACGGACGACGCGCACTTCAAGTGCAACGACTATTTCGGCGGCTGGGTGATGGTGCAGGCCGAAGCGCTGGCGCCGGAGGCGATCCTGGCAGCATTGAAGGCCGGGCGATATTATTCGAGCCAGGGGCCTGAAATCCACGCGCTTGAGGTGCGCGGCGGCGAGATTTCGATCGCTTGCAGCCCGGCGGCCTCGGTGATGATCCTTGGGCGGGCCTCGGGGAGCGACGTGGTGTTCGGCGACGGCCTGGCCTCCGCGCGGTTCGACCTCGCCGCGCTGCGCGGCAGCCCCTATGTGCGCGCGGTGGTGACCGACGCGGCCGGGAAACGGGCGTGGAGCAACCCGATCTGGCTGGACGCCTGAGCGCGCTCCGCCGATACTTCCCGCGTAGGAGAGGCGGCCATGAAGATCACCGATATCAAGACGTTCCTGATGCAGGCGGGCTCACCGCCCAATTCCGGCGCATGGGCGGCCAATTTCGACACCATCGCGACGGGCTGGCGCAACTGGCTGTTCGTCAAGGTCTATACCGATGAGGGCATTACCGGCATCGGCGAATGCAGCGGCTGGCCGCGGGTGATCGAGACGGCGGTGGCCGATCTCAAATCCATCCTCATCGGCGAGGACCCGCGCCATATCGAGCGGCTGTGGCAGAAGATGCAGGTGGCCATCATGGGCCACGGCATCTCCGGCGTGGTCGGCGCCGGTGCGATGACCGGGATCGACATGGCGCTGTGGGACATCAAGGGCAAGGCGCTCAATACCCCGGTGTGGAACCTTCTGGGCGGCAAGCTGCGCGACAAGGTGCGCATCTACGCCCATGCCTCGACGCCCGAGGTCGCGTTGCAACTCAAGGCCGAGGGGGTGACCGCGATCAAGGCCGGCGGTCTGAAGGACCCCGTCCGCATGCTGGAGGGGCTGCGCGCGGCGATCGGCGACGAGATGGACCTGATGGTGGACCTACACGGCCCGCCCTGGCTCACCACCGCGGATGCGATCGCGCTTGGCCGGCGGTTGGAGCCGCTCGGGCTGATGTTCATGGAAGACCCGGTGGCGCCGGAGCAGACCGATGCCTATGCCCGTATCCGCGATGCGGTGGCGATTCCGCTCGCGGCCGGCGAGCGGCTCGCCACCATCTGGGGCCTGCGCCCGCTGATCGAGCGGGACCTGGTGGACGTGGTGCAGCCGGATACCGGGCGCGCCGGCGGCATCACCCAGATGAAGAAGATTGCCGCCATGGCCGAGGCGCACGGCATCATGTTCGCGCCGCATTCGGGCTCGCTGGGTCCGGTGGCGGAATACGCCGCGCTGCATCTTCTGGCCGCCATCCCCAATGCGCTGATGCTGGAGCGTGTGGAGATCGACTGGGCCGGGCGCTCGGAGGTGATCACCCCGGTGCCGCGCACGGTGGATGGGTTTATCACCGTGCCGGACTCCCCGGGCCTCGGCGTTGATATCGACGAGGCGGCGGTGGCGAAATACCCCTCGGCCCGCAATGTCGGCCTCGGCAAGGGCGATTATGCGGCGGGTACGGCCGATGAATACGTCTATGTGCAGTCCCGGCTGGGGCGGCGGCGCTGGCTGGCGGGGGAATAGCTGCGGGGTTGCAACCGTCTTTCTTTGACGGCACGATAACGCCGGTGTGGCCCGCTGACCCATGTGGTCGGGGCGAAACGGGAGAACAATATCAATGATGGGGCTGGTGCGCCTCGCTTTGCGGCGCCCTTATACGTCTGCGATTACCGCGTTCATTATCATGCTCGGCGGCGCCATGTCGCTGACGCGCATGATCGTGGACATTTTCCCCATCATCGACATCCCCGTGGTGCTCGTGGCCTGGAACTATGGCGGGCTGCCGGCGGAGGAGATGGAACGCCGCGTGGTGCTGGTCGCCGAGCGATCCTATACTCAGAATGTCGACGGCGTCGACAGGATCGAGAGCCAATCGATTGCCGGCACCGGCATCATCAAGATCTACTTCCATCCCGGTGCCAACCTGGGCGGCGCGATGGCGCAGATTACCGCGGTGAACAACCAGGCGCTGCGCGTGATGCCGCCGGGCATGACGCCGCCGGCGGTGCTGCCGTTCAACGCCTCATCGGTCGGCGTGATGCAGATGACGACGTCGTCCAAGACGATGTCGGAGCAGAACATCGTCGACTACACGTTCAACTTCATTCGCCTCAAGCTCTACACCGTCCCCGGCATCGCGCTCTCGGCCCCCTATGGCGGCAAGGGACGGCAGATCATCGTTGACCTCGACCCGGCGCGGATGGCCGCCAAGGGCGTGGCACCGAGCGACGTGGTGCAGGCGCTGCAGGCCTCCAACGTGATCGTGCCGGCCGGCGTCGCGCGCATGGGCGAGCGCGAATACAACGTGGCGATGAATTCGAGCCCGGCGGCGGTGGACCAATTCGCCAATTTGCCGCTGGTGGTGCGCAACGGCATCACTGTCACGCTGGGTGACGTTGCCAAGGTCGGCGACAGTTTCGCCAACCAGACCAACGTGGTGCACGTCAACGGCGAGCGCGCGACCTACGTGACCATCCTGCGCCACGCCGATGCCTCGACGCTGGCGGTGGTGGAGGCGACCAAGGCGCTGCTGCCGGAGATCAAGGCCGCGGCACCGGACGGGCTCGACATGAGCCTCGACTTCGACCAGTCGGTCTTCGTCTCCTCGGCCATCCACAACGTGCTGGAAGAGGCGCTGATTTCCTCCATCCTGGTCTCGTTGATGATCCTGGTGTTCCTGGGATCGTGGCGGAACATGGTGATCGTCTCGGCGTCCATCCCGCTGTCGATCTTCGCGGCGCTGGCCGGCCTGTTCGCTGCCGGCCAGTCGATCAACCTGATGACGCTGGGTGGCCTCGCGCTCGCCATCGGCCTGCTCGTCGACAACGCCACAGTGGCCATCGAGAACATCCACCGCAACCAGTCCCTCGGCAAGCCGCTGACCGTTGCCATCCTCGACGGCTGCGGCGAGGTGGTGACGCCGCTGACGGTGGCGACGCTGGCGATCTGCATCGTGTTCTTCCCGGTGTTCCTGCTCACTGGACCGGCGCGCTTCCTGTTCATTCCGCTCGGCATCACCGTGGTGCTGGCGATGCTGGCCTCCTTCCTGCTCACCTTCACGGTGGTGCCGACCATGGCGCGCATGATGCTGACCGAGCATCACGGCGAGCCGAAGGGGTTCGCGGCCTGGTTCGAGCGCGGTTTCACCCGGCTGAGCGACGGCTACGCCGGCATGTTGTCGGCGTGCCTGAGGAACCGCGCCTTCGTGCTGGTCTGCTTCTTCGGGCTGCTCGGTACCAGCCTTGCGGTCGCGACTGTGGCGGGCACGGATTTCTTCCCCACTGCCGACGTTGGCATCATCAAGCTGCACTACCGCGGCGCCACGGGCACACGGCTTGAGGTGACGGAGCAGAAGGTGCTCGCGGTGCAGGCCAAGATCCGCGAAATCATCGGCAACAACGAGATCCAGACCATCAATGACGTGATGGGGGTACCGTTCGCGTCCAACCTCGCCATGCTGCCGTCCGACAACGTGACAAGCGCGGATGCGGAAATCCTCATCCAGCTCAAGAAGGGGCACAAGCCGAGCGTCGATCATGTCCGGGCCATGCGCAAGCAACTGCCGGAAGCCTTCCCTGGCGCGATCTTCTATTTCCAGACCGCCGACATCGTCTCGCAGGTGCTGAATTTCGGCCTCTCGGCCCCGATCGACATCCAGATCACCGACCCCAACTTCAACCGCTCCTACCAGATCGCCCAGAAGCTGCTGGTGGAGATCGCCAAGATCCCGGGTGTCGTCGATCCCCACATCACCCAGGTGCTCGACTACCCGACGCTGCAGATCGAGGTCTATCGGCTGCGCGCCGCCAATCTCGGCATCACCCAGCGCGACGTGTCGAACAACCTGCTGGTCTCGCTGTCCTCCTCCTCGCTGGTGGCACCGTCCTACTTTCTCAACCCCGTCAACAACGTGAACTACTTCGTCGTCGTGCGGCAGCCGATGGAGGCGATCCAGAACGTCGACGATCTGATGAACCTGCCGATCAGCCAGCCGCAGATCAACCTGCCGACCACCGTGGCCAGCCAGTTCTCGAGCCTGACCTACGCCTCGATGCCCAATGCACCGGTGACGCGCATGTCTGATGTGGCGACCATCCGGCCGCGCACGTCCTTCGCCACCATCAACCACCTCTCGGTGCAGCGCGTCATCGACGTGGCCGCCAATGTCGACGGGCGGGACCTCGGCTCAGTTTCCGCCGATATCCGCAAGGTGATCGCCGAGGCCTCCAAGGGCCTGTCGCCCGCCACCCGTATCGACCTGCGCGGCCAGCCGGAGGTGATGGATACCTCCTTCCGCAACCTCGCCCAGGGCCTGGTGATCGCCATCATCCTGGTCTACGCGCTGCTGGTGGTGCTGTTCCAATCCTGGATCGACCCGTTCATCATCATGATGGCGGTGCCGGGCGCCTTGATCGGCATCATC